>JBHAFM010000140.1:0-81309 GCA_041856175.1 Sediminibacterium sp. | reverse complement strand
CGTCGTTTACTGGCATGATGGTAATGATAAGCGGATCTTCTACAGTGCAGGGTCTAAGACGTCTTAGACCCTGCACTGTAGAAGATCCGCTTATCATTACCATCATGCCAGTAAACGACGCCGCGGCTCACTTTGAAAAATGCAAAGCGGTCATTTTTTGATGCGGTATCTTCCCGGGCCGGATCAAACAGCCATTTTTGCACGCCGGTAGCAGCATCGAGTGCGAATAATTTCAGCCTGGGTGAAGTACCATACAATACCCCGTCTACCATAATAGGATTGCACTGGTTCTGGGAACGGTTGCCCGTATCCCTGTCATTGGTACTATAGGTCCAGGCTACTTGCAGTGAGGATACGTTGGAGGTATCGATCTGGTCGTTAGCCGAATACCTGATGCCTTCCTTTGACCCGGCATAAGCAGGCCATGATTTGTAATCATTGGTAGTGGATTGTTTACATGCAATTAGATGCAAAGAAAGAAGCAATACACAGCAAGTTGTTTTCATCGTTTTTTATTTAGTAAACCCCGGACCCGCATAGGTAACCCCAAACACTTTTCGTTTGTCATTTGTCATGAGGCCTGACACGTCTGCTTTAGTGCCAGTGAACGGTCCTGATGATTCAATTTTAAGCGTAGCCATCGCGGCAGCAAACTCTCCCGCTTCCTGTATGCCTGCTCCTTTGATCCGCTGGTATAAATAACCGGCCATATAAGTGTCGCCACACCCTGTGGCATCCACAACCGTAACCGGTTGATAGGCAGGGATAGCATAGAAACTACCTGCCTTATAAATAACAGAACCTAAACTGCCCAATGTAATCACCACTTCTTTTACGCCCCAGTCCGACAAAACCTTTGCTCCTGTCTGAACATCTGTATGCCCCGTCAATACTTCCATTTCAGATTCATTGGCCTTTAAGATGGATATATACGAAAGCGCTTCATTTTTAGCCGCCCAGTCAACAGCATGTACATTTTCATCGCGCACTTCGCGCAAAAAACCCTGCACATCCAGGGAAATCATTCCCCTGCCTGCCAAAGCGCTGATCAGTTCTACTGGCATATCATCTGCAAGCAATGGGCCCAGGTGGAATATCCTGGCCTGTATATTGCTTAGTTGTTCAATGGTAAACGGGTCTGCCTTTTGTAATACCCTTTGCGTGCGGTGATCCTGGTTCTCCGGGTAGCTGTTTTCAAAATAAACGGTGTGTGTGCTGGCCATTGCATTTACTTCAATGCCTTTGGCGCGCAGATCAGCTGCAAAACCCATTTCCTCCCTGGCCAATGCGGTGACCAAAGTATAACGCACGTCATCCATATTACTGATGGCGCTGGAGAAATAATAGGAAGTACCTCCTGCCATCTGCACAACCGACCTGGGTGTGATCACTTTATCTAATGTGATGTGTCCTACGCAACAAATATCGTACATGTGTTTTCTTAGTGGATTACTCATCCCTGTTAACCAGCCTGCAGGGGATCTCCAGGTCTTCCGATAAATAATAGATGGCGCAAACCCTGTGGTACCCATCTGCAATAACCAACTGGTCGCCACCGATCAGCAGCACAGGTGAAAGCTTCTGACCCTTTTTCACTTTCTTAAGGTTCTCTTTGACATGGATATTCTCTTTTGGTAAAAGCGGGAGGTGGCTGGCTCTCAGGATGTCCTTTGCTTTTTTCTTGATCGTTGCGTTTTTCTGCAGCTTTGTGGTAAGCGCTTTGGCAAGTTTTTTTGGAAAAATAAGTTCCAGGTAGTCCAATGCCGCCGGAAAATCGTGTGTTTCCGGATTGGGTAACCAGTATGCTTTGTCCATAGTATTGGGTTTTATGTGAATGGTGATATAAACCGTTTCAAAATTTCGTCCATCAATACATTCGCTTCTTTCGTCTGTTGAAGCCCTGCAAGGATTGTTTTTTCATCCTGGATATATGCTCCGCCGGTTAGTTCTTCCCTGCCATGTGCCAGCATTTCTTTAACCAACGCTTCAGTTACTTCCAAGTGAAACTGCAATCCAAGCACGTGATCATCGCACATAAATGCCTGGTTGGTATTTGCTGCAGAAGCACAAAGATCATCAGCTCCATGGGGTAGTTCAAATTGATCGCCATGCCAGTGAAATACAGTGGGATGGCTTTTAAAAAGATCATACCTCCATGAAGAACGCTTTGTTTTAGCAACCGGAAAAACAGGATACCAGCCTATTTCTTTATGAGGCGCTTTTTTCACTCCCGCACCCAAACAGGCCGCTGCCAGTTGCGCCCCCAGGCAGATACCCAATATTTTCCTGCGTGTCCTGATGGCCGAACTAATAAACAATTTTTCCTGCTGTAACCATTTATATTGATCCTCATCATACACACTCATGGGACCACCCATAATGATCAGGGCATCTATTGCTTGCAGGGGAGGAATGCTATAGTTGTCTTCATAAAACTTAGTAGCTGTAACCTGATGACCGTTTTGCCGTAACCATGTTTCTATATAACCCAACCCTTCAAAGGGCACATGCTGAAAATAATGGACATTCATTCCGTGTTCGCTTACTGTCTTAAAAATAACACTATTTCACATGTCTACCGTAATAAATAGCCGGCAGTGTACCCCATTACATATTATATCCGTGCACGTTCTTATACCATGGATCAACGAATAATAAAGATATTCTATACTTATACAATTTTTTATTAATGGGTTAAGTGCAGCCCGGCCCCGGCTTAGGTATGTTAATTTTTCCGCATTGCGTTAGCTTTTTTCCCGATTACTACAATGTGTTGCCGATGCTTTCCTGACTTTTGCGGCCATAAAACAAAAGAAAATAGCTGCATGAAACGTATTTTATCTGGAATTATTGGTTTGTTCATTTGTCTTACTGCGAGCGCACAAAAAAAAGACAGTGCCAGGGTATTAAACGGGGTTACCGTTACTGGCTACCGGACGGTGAATGGCGTTGGTCACCTGTTAGAGGTAAAGGACGGTATTATTTACGCCGGTAAAAAAAACGAGGTTATCATTGTTGACAGTCTCGATGCTAATAAAGCCATTAATAACACCCGCCAGATACTCGGACGCATTCCGGGCTTAAATATTGTGGAAACGGAAAGTGGCGGATTTACCGCCAATGGAATTGCTACAAGGGGTCTTAACCCGATCCAGAGCATTGAAATGAATACGAGGCAAAACGGGTATAATATCAGTGGCGATATTTATGGTTATAATGAAGCTTACTACCTCCCGCCGATGGAAGCAGTGAGCAGGATTGAAATGGTAAGAGGCGCTGCTTCTTTACAATTTGGTTCCCAGTTTGGCGGATTGGTAAACTATGTTACGAAAGACGCTCCTACCAACGGCAAGCCCTTTGAGTTCCTCACTTCGCAAACCTTCGGCAGTTTCGGCCTGTTCAATTCATTCAATGCAGTGGCTGGTCATTATAAAAAGATCAGTTACTATGCTTACCTGCAATACAGGTATATGGACGGCTACCGCCCCAACAGCAGGCAATGGCAGTTATCAGGGTTTGGTAAAGTGCAATACAAGCCAACCGAGAAAATCAATGCTGGTGTGGAATATTCTTTATTACGCAACGGGGTAAAAATGCCTGGCGGGTTAACGGATAGTATGTTTAATGTCAGCCCTAAAATATCAACCAGGGGAAGGAACTGGTTAAAAACTCCCTGGAATATTATCAGCGCCTATGCCAACTTTATTCCCTCCGAAAACACCACGCTCAGTTTAAAGACAACCTATCTTTTTGGTAACCGGTCATTGGTATGGCGCAACGAAGATGGCGGACCCGAAGCAGTTGATGCCATTGATCCGATAACAGGCACTTACGATCCGAGAGAAGTGGGTATTGAATACATGAAAAATATCACGACTGAAGTACGCGTATCACAGAATTATAACCTGGGTGCCCAGAAATCTACCATTGCCGGTGGCATCAGGCATAGTTATGCGTGGTTTAAGCGTTTAGGCGGTGGCGAAGGAACTACCGGCAGCGATTTTAACTTAGCCATTAAGGGCGACTGGGGTTATAACTTAGATTTCACCACCACTAACATTGCTCCTTTTGTTGAAAATATTTTCAGGATCGGCAATGCATTCACCATTACCCCCGGGTTCAGGTTTGAATACCTGAAAAGCACTGCTAAAGGTTATAAGACTGTAGATAATAACAAACAGGTGCCTAATGAAAGCCGTACAAGAACCTTTCCTTTGTTTGGTGCAGGCCTTGAATACAAACCAACTTATAACACCAGTATCTATGGCAATTTCAGCCAGGCTTACCGCCCGATCGATTACAGCCAGCTGGAGCCATTTGGTGTAACCTCCCGCATTGACCCAAATTTAAAAGATGCTGATGGCTATAACAGTGACCTGGGTTACAGGGGTACCATCAAAAACTACCTGAACTTCGATATCGGCGCCTTCTACATGGCTTATAATAACAGGATCGGAATAGTGGTAAAAACAGATCCGGTAACAGGTGGCCAATATTCTGTACGTACCAATATTGCTAATAGTGTACACAAGGGCATTGAGAGCTATATCGAATTTAACCTGTTGAAATACCTGAATGCAGCATCCAAACAAGGGCTGAGTGTTTTCAATTCATTCGCCTACATTGACGCCAGGTATATCAGCGGTGAATTCAAAAACAAAAGGGTTGAAGCCGCAGCTAAGACCATTAACCGGGTTGGGGTTATTTTCAATAACAAGCAATTCTCCACCACTTTCCAGGTAAATTCAACGGGTGATGCCTATGGAGATGCTTCGAATGTAAAAACAAGTCCCGATCCTGTTGCCGGATACATTCCCGCCTATACTGTAATGGATATAAGTGCCACGTACAAGTTTAGCAACTATGCATTAAAAGCGGGCATCAACAACCTGACAGATAAGGCCTATTTCACCAGGAGAACAGACGAATATCCCGGTCCCGGTATCATACCAGCCGTTGGCCGCAGCATATACATAGGCATTACGGCAAAATTCTAAATGCCTCAATTTAATACACGCTTTTCCGAAGCCCATAAAATATAGATTTTATGGGCTTTTTGCATAAGTAAAGAAAATTGATCACCTTTGTACCAGTATAGTTCTTTACTAAGGATATTAACAAGAATGGCTTTTTCCGACTGTATGATTTTTAGCAGATTCATTTTGAACCTAAAACTGAAAGTATATGGAAAGCACTTCACCTTATAAGTACACGCTGCCGGTAAGAGGCATCATGGGAGGATTATTTGTAGGCATTGCTACAACTGTTATCAGCCTAGCTTTTGACATTATTTACAGGAAGATTACAGGTTATGAATTTGCAGAGTACATTAACATCAACTCCATTATTTTCTTTACGATCCCAACCCTGATTGCGGCCGGTATTGTTTATGCACTGGTGCTGCAATATATCAAAAAGGGTATGGTGGTGTATATTACCCTATCCGTTATATTAACCATCATCGTTGCTTTCATTCCTTTGGGACCCAATATGCTGCCGAGTGGTGAAGTTATGGCCCCCAGTGCACGTGGATTGACCATGGGTATTGAGATCATAACCGGTTTGATGGGCTCGTTTGCCCTACCTTATTTTGCCGAACATCCGAATGTGTGGGGGTCTTAATTCTTTCTGCCACGTGGCGGCCCATACTTTCTTCTTTTACCGCCCTGGTTGCCCGACCTGGGTTGGTAAGCAGGTGTTGGTCCGAAGGATTCAGGTACTATTGCTTTTTCTACCGGCCTCCCCAATAAGGTTTCAATTTGCGCAAACCTGTTCTGTTCTTTTTCACTGATCAGTGTAAAAGCCGTTCCTTCGCTGGCGGCCCTGGCAGTACGGCCGATACGGTGTACATAGTCTTCTCCATCGTTAGGTACATCAAAATTGATCACCAGGTCTATGTCTTCAATATCGATGCCCCGGCTTAAAATATCGGTGGCTACCAATATCTTCAGTTTCTTATTGCGAAAATCCTGCAGCACCTGTTCTCGGCTGGTTTGCTCCAGGTCTGAATGAATTTCTCCCACTGAGAGCCTGGCACGTTTCAATTCACTGGCCAGTTGTTTAACGTTCTGTTTCTTAGAACAGAAAACAATGACGCTTTGCAAATCCTTATGGTGCAGTATGTCCTTGATCAGCGGTATCTTTTGCGGCTCATATACAACAAAAGCTTTTTGTACGATTTGCTCTGGCGGCTTTGACACTGCTATATTGATCTCTACGGCGTCGTGCAATATCCTCCTGGCCATCTCCCGCATTTTCATAGGCATGGTAGCAGAGAACAGGAGGTTCTGCCTTTGTTTGGGCAGAAAGGAAATGATCTTCATGATATCGTCGTTGAAGCCCATATCCAGCATACGGTCGGCCTCATCCAGCACTAAATACCTTAATCCTTTCAGCTTCACATAACCCATATTCAGGTGGGCAATCATGCGGCCGGGTGTACAGATGACAATATCAACGCCATGGGTGAGCGCTTTTTTCTCCGTAGCAAATGAATTGCCATCACCACCCCCATACACTGCAATTGAGCTCACTGAAGTGAAATAAGAAAGGCCTTCCATGGTCTCGGCAATCTGTATAGCGAGTTCCCGTGTAGGCACAATAATCATGGCATTGATATCATGCGCTTCGTGTGGGTGTGTGAGCAGCTGGTGCATAAGCGGCAGCAGGAAAGCGGCTGTTTTACCTGTGCCTGTTTGTGCAGAGGCAATGATATCCCTCCCTTGCAGGATTGGAACAATAACCTGTTGCTGCACAGGGGTGGCTATCTCATAGCCCATCGCATCTATTCCTTCTAATAATCTTTCATCTAAGCCTAAATCAGTGAACTTCAAAATAGCTGTTATTTAAATAGTGTTGGGGTAAAGATACACTGATATTGCCAGACGCTCCCCCCAAAGAAGCAATAAGAGGTTAGAATTGCTCATAGAGGGCCCGCAGCTTTTCGCGGGTCATGATCTTTTCCCAGTCCTTGCCCAGCGCGTTTTCCCATAATGGTTTCATGCCCAATGAGACATTGATCATTGCATCGAACTGTGCATCTGTCAATCCTTTACAAATGCCCGTTGGGATTTCAATGTTGTTCTTTTCCACCATGTATTTGAATTCTTTTACGCCTGCGGGATAATATTCCTCCAGGTGGTTCATCACGATGCAATTGCCAATACCATGTTTGGTACCTAATAAATAGGAAAGCCCATAGCTCACTGCATGCGCCACGCCTACCTGTGAATAGGCAATACTCATACCTCCGGCATAAGAAGCCATCATCAGTTTATCATCGCTTTCATCATCCCAGTGGTTTTTCTTCACGTATATCTCCTGGCACAATTGTAAGGCCTTTTCTCCATAGCTCTTACTGAATTCGTTCAGGTAAGTACCTTCGAGGCTTTCTATACAATGGATATAACAATCCATACCAGTATAGAAACGCTGGTTGAAAGGAGCATCTTTTGTTAGTTCAGGATCAAGTACGATCTGGTCAAACGGTGTGAAGTCACTGTTCATGCCAAGTTTACGGGTAGGACCGGTCAATACCGTTGTCCTGCTCACTTCTGCGCCCGTGCCACTTAATGTAGGGATACCCGCTTTGTATACGCCCGGGTATTTCACCAGGTCCCATCCCTGGTAGTCGGCAGAAGAACCCGGATTGGTCATCATCAGGGAAACCGCTTTGGCCAGGTCCATAGTAGACCCGCCGCCGATGCCTATAATACCACTGACAGTTCCAAATTCATCTTTCAGCTGTTTGGCCAGTGCATCTACCTGTGTAGTCTTGGGCTCATAAGTAACATCTGCAAAGATCACTTTGTCTTTCCCCCGTAGCGGGATCCTGTTTACCAATGTCTTACCCTCAAAAAAATGATCCACTAAAAAGATCATGGGTGCATCGGCTTTACGTTGCGGAGTTAATATCTCATCTAACTGGTTAAAACTTCCACGGCCATACACCACATAGCTGACCATTTTAAAATTGCGAAAACTCATAGCTGGTAATTTAAACAGATCAATTGATGTGCAAACCTACTTTAGATAGTGGTAACTGCAAATAAGTTTTGCTGGCAGTTGGAAGCAATATTTTGTATACTGCTGCACTACATCAGCATTTTGGCTGCACGCTCCAGGTCCTCAGGTGTATCTATTTCCACACCCATAAATTCGGTAACGACCATTTTTAACGGAACGCCGTTTTCGAGGTAGCGGAGACACTCGATTTTTTCGGCAGCTTCCAGTGGCGTTATCTCCCAGTTGGTGAAATTAATCAATGCCCGCCTGCGAAATGCATATACGCCGATATGCTCATAGTAAATAATAGGTTTTTCTTTACTGCGCGGGTACGGGACCACACTTCTCGAAAAGAACAATGCATTCATCTGCTTATCCACTACTACTTTTACATAATTGGGGTCGTAAATCAGCTGTTCTTCTTTTAACACCTGCATCAGCGAAGCCACTTGCACCGTTTGTCCCGTTTCGCCTTCAAATACCTGTAACAGCTTTTCCAGCGGCGCTTTTTTTACAAATGGTTCATCTCCCTGTACATTCACAATAATATCAATATCCATATCCGCCGCCGCTTCTGCAATCCGGTCGCTGCCACTTTCATGTTGTTTCTTACTCATCACCGCCTTCCCCCCATGGTTAACGATCTCGTTAAAAATGACTTCACTGTCTGTTACCACATACACATCGTTAAACAGGCCCGTAGCTACCGTATTATCATAAGTATGGCGGATAACGGTTTTAGTTCCCAGTACCTGCATCAGTTTACCAGGAAATCTTGTGGCCGCATAACGCGCAGGTATCATAGCTATTCTCTTCATGATCAGAATTTGCTGCAAAGATGATTGAGAAGATCAATAATCTGTCTTTATTTTTTGGTTGAAGGGAATCCCCAGTTGAAAACCAAGCCGCTCGTCTTTACTATCATCCAGCACATCCAGTCCATAACGCAGTTTTTCAACAGGAGTGTAATTAAAAGTGCCGAAGAACCTGTCCCACACAGAAAATATATTCCCGTAATTACTGTCTGTCTGCGGTTTCTTATAATGATGATGCACTTTGTGCATATCGGGTGAAACAATTACCCAGCTCATTGCCTGGTCTATCTGCAACGGCAAGTGTATGTTAGCATGATTGAACTGTGATACTACAACACTAAGGCTCTGGTACAACATCACTAACCACATGGGCGAGCCGCAAACAAATACTGCGATGAGGGCAAACACAGCGCGGAAAACACTCTCACCCGGATGATGCCTGTTGGCCGTAGTGGTGTCTACATGTGTATCGGCATGATGTACCATGTGAAACTTCCACATCCACTTTATTTTATGTTCAATCAAATGGATCATGTAAGCTCCTACAAGGTCTAACAATAATAACCCTGCTACCATGAATGCCCACAAAGGAAGAGCTACCCATTGCAAGAGGCCAAACTGGTGCATAGTGGTCCAGTCGCTGGCTTTAACGATCAGCAGTGCAAAAACAAAATTGATAACAATGGTGGTAATTGTGAAAAAGATATTGACAGCTGCATGTTTCCATTTGTTATACCGGAATCGGAAAAGGGGCACAACACCTTCCAGCACCCAGAAAAAAGTGATGCCACCTGCTAATATCAATGCACGATGCAGGCTGGGGATATGGTTAAAATAATTGATGACGTACTCCATCATAACAGGGTTTATTCGTACATCAATTTACAAATAATTGTAACTGTGCATCGTATTTGATGTAAAAAAGCCCCCGGAGATCCGGGGGCTTCACATCGTATATGTTAAACTGGGCTCCTTAAGAGACCCTGCTTACTAATTAATTGTTCAACATTAATGGCATTACCAGCATCAGCAGGTCTTCGCCTTCTGCCTGCTCACTTGGTTTGATCAGCCCTGCCTTGGTTGGTGTAGACAATTCCATTTTCACTTCCTCGGTATCTGCCGCACCCAGCATTTCAATCAGGAATTTGGCATTGAATGCGATCTGTAAATCTCCTCCATCGTACTGGCAACTCATTCGTTCATTGCCTTCAAAACTGAAGTCCACATCCTGCGCAGCCATTTGCAGCTCACTGCCGGTAATACTCAGCGCTACCTGGTTGGTACTCTTGTTACTGAATACATTTACACGGCGCAGTGCGTTTTGAAAATCGCCTTTGTTCACCACCAGTTTATAAGGATTATCAACCGGTATCACAACTTTATAATCGGGAAACCGGGCATCGATCAGGCGACAGATCATCTGCGTGGAGCCATGGTTTACAAAAAGATGGTTGCTGTTATAACTGATGGTTAGTTCATCGTCATTGTCGGGTAAAGCATTTTTCAGCAGGTTCAAAGGTTTTTTGGGAACGATGAAAGAATCTGCTTTACTGGCCTTGGTGTCTACTCTTTTATATCGTACCAGGCGGTGCGCATCTGTAGCTACAAATTGTACTCCATCTTTTGCCAATTCAAAAAATACGCCCGTCATGGCAGGTCTGAGGTCGTCATTGCTTACTGCAAATAATGTTTTATTAATACCGGTAAGTAAGGCGCTGCTTGCCATAGTGAAACCGGTCGTATCATCGGCCGCCGGCTCTTTAGGGAAATTATCAGGGTTTTCTCCCATTACCTTGTACTTACCATTGTCGCTGGTGATCTCTACCGCAAAGCTCTTGTCAATCGTAAAAGTAAGCGGCTGGTCGGCAATATTTTTCAATGAATCCAGCAGTATTTTAGCAGGGATACACACTTTACCATTGGCTTTGCTTTCCACTTCCATTTGCACGCGCATTACCGTTTCGAGGTCGGTGGCTACAACATTTAGTTTCTTGTCCTGGATCTCAAATAAAAAATCTTCCAGTATTGGCAATACCGTATTGGCATTGATCACACCGCTGATCTGCTGCAGGTGTTTTAACAGGGAAGATGACGAAACAATAAATTTCATTCTGCAGAATTTAGGTTCGCAACAAACCTAAGGCAAAATGTTAAGATTCCGTAAACAGAAATTTCCGGGCAGCCTTCTGTGCACAACAATGTTAATCAGATGTGAATTGATTTACAGCGGGCTATAATTGTTCCAGCAGCTCCTGATACCTGTTCCGGGTAACCGATTTAATCAGGTAGCCCGATACCAATTGGTAGGCTTCTGCCCGTTGCATAGCAGATCGCATCATCATCGATGACACATACCGTATATTTTGGAAGATTCATCGGCCAAGAGGATATTGTGTTATTTTGCCTGGTTTAATCCATCCCCGTTAAATGACAAGCTGTGCAAATCACTATTTCTCCCGATAAGGCTTTTCAGAAGATCAAACATTATTGTGCCTACCAGGAACGGTGCCACTATGAAGTGAAGGAAAAGCTGTTTGGCATGGGATTACATAATGCGGAAGTTGAGCTGCTATTATCCCGGCTCATTGAAGAAGATTACCTGAATGAGGGCCGGTTTGCCATACAGTTTGCCGGCGGCCATTTCCGGCTTAAGCAATGGGGAAAAGTGAAGATCAGTTATGAATTAAAACAGAAAAGGGTGAGCAGTTACAACATTAAACAGGCCCTGTCAGAAATAAATATGGATGAATACCTGGTTACCCTTCAAAAACTTGCTGTAGCCAAATGGAATGCCCTTAAAAACGAGCAGTACCTGAACCGGCAGGCCAAAACAAGCGGATACCTTGTTCGCAAAGGGTATGAGCCTGCACTTGTGCAACAAGTCATTGCAAAGATCAGGACCGTTACTACAGAATAATTGTAACTTCATTTACCGGAAAGCTCCTATCATGTCATCCTTAACATTTTCATTGGTTCAGACCCAGCTCTATTGGGAAGATAAGACGGCCAACCTGGCCATGCTGAGAGAGAAAATAGCAGGCATTACTGCCAAAACAGAAGTGGTGGTCTTACCTGAAATGTTCAGTACCGGGTTCAGTATGCAGCCAGGGAAACTGGCCGAGCCGATGGGCGGTGAAACACTTGCATGGATGAAAGAACTTGCCGCTTCAAAAAAAATAATCCTCACCGGCAGCGTCATCATAGAGGAAGCCGGTCATTATTATAACCGGTTGTTATGGGTACTTCCCAATGCAATTGTTGGGCAATACGACAAACGGCACCGTTTTGCTTTTGCAGGGGAAGATGAGCAATATACGGCAGGCAACAAGCGCCTGATTGCGCAGGTGAAGGGTTGGAAGATCAATTTGCAGGTTTGCTATGACCTTCGTTTTCCGGTTTGGGCAAGGCAGCAGGCAAACGATCCGGAACCTGAATATGATGTCCTGGTCTATGTAGCCAACTGGCCCGAAAGGCGTAGTCATGCCTGGAAAACATTGCTTGTAGCCCGGGCTATTGAAAACCAGTGCTATGTCATTGGCGTAAACAGGGTAGGCAACGATGGCAATGGGATTTACCATAGCGGCGACAGTATGGTTATTGACCCACTGGGAGAGGTATTGTATCACAATACACATGTGGAGGATATTTTTACCATTACGCTTGACAAAGAAAAACTAGATGAGGTAAGGTGCCGTTTCCCTTTCTGGAAAGATGCGGACCATTTCAGTATTATTCAATCATAAGCGATTTATCATGAGTGATAAAAAAATATATTTAGCCAACAGGCTTTTTACGGGTAATGAATGGTTGCAGCAACACGCGGTAGTGGTAGAACGCGGGGCTATTACAGACATCATTCCGGCAACAGCCGTTTCTTCCGGCACGGCTGCCATCCAGTATGCCATCATCGCTCCTGCATTTGTAGACATACAGCTATACGGTGCTTATGACAGGTTATTGTCGGCATACCCCGAAGTAAACACCCTGGAAAAGATTTATGAGTACTGTTCGAAAGGTGGCGCCTCTCATTTTCAGCCCACTGTTGCCACCAATACCTACGAGGTGTTTCACCGGTGTATCGATGCTGTTCGAGATTACTGGAAAGCCGGCGGCAAAGGCTGCCTCGGCCTGCATCTTGAAGGCCCCTGGATTCACCCCGCCAAAAGAGGTGCACATATCGAATCTCTCGTTCATGCGCCTGTACTGTCAGAAGTCAAAAACCTACTGGAATACGGTAAGGGTGTCATTACGATGATTACCCTGGCGCCTGAAGTATGCAGCAATGAAGTACTTGACCTGATCCGTTCTTATGGTATCACCATTTCAGCAGGGCACAGCAATGCCACTTACAGTGAAGCCATGACTGCCTTTAATAACGGCATACCCACTGTTACCCATTTATTCAACGCCATGAGTCCCCTTCAGCATCGCGCCGCGGGGATGGTGGGCGCAGTCCTGAGCCATGGAACAGTTATGTCCAGCATTATTCCGGATGGCCACCATGTTGATTTTGCCGTTATCCGGATTGCCAAGGAATTAATGAAAGAAAGATTATTTGTGATCACCGATGCCGTTACCGCTACTAAAGAAGGGCCCTATCCGCATCAGCTGATGGGAGATAAATACGAAGCCGGCGCTATCCTCAGCGGATCGGCGTTAACAATGGTTAAATGTGTACAAAACCTGGTACAGCATATCGATATCCCTTTAGACGAAGCGATGCGTATGGCCAGCCTCTACCCGTCGCAGGTTATGGGTAAATCGCACAGAATGGGCAGGATTGAAAAAGGTTACGATGCCAACCTGGTTTGCATGAATGAGGTGCTGGAAATAGAGAAAGTGATCACTAATTGATCACTTACTGTTTCCCTTTTTGAAGATATCTGTAAAAATTTTGTCTATAAAAACAGCGCTGCCAATACTCCAGTACCAGCCATCGTAATTATACTTAAGGTTGCTTTCAAATACTGTTTTACGCAAGCCTATCATACAATTCAATCCGAGATAAGTCAGAAAATGCAGTCCCTTTATATCAGGCATGATCAGATTAGCCGAAAATCCCATCCCTGCCGGAACGAAATCCTGCTTTTCCGTTTTGGTTAAAAAACGCCCGCGTATTTTATTGGTGGAATCCAGCACTGCTTTCCCATAGCCCAGTTCAAACACCATGCTCATTTCCCATCTTTTCCTGCGAAACAGAAAAGGCTCGTAATAAATGGTCCCGAAATAAAGCTTTTTTTGCAACTGGTTAAAGGGAATACCCTGTTTGTCTACCTTGATCCCGGCCGTCAGCTGTTCCAGGAAGTAACCGCCAATACCTGCCTTGAATTTTTCATTGATCAGTAATCCAACCCGGTAGCCCCAGATGCTTACTCCCTGGCTTTCAATAAACGAAAAACGCTGGTCAAAATCGCCGGCTGGTTTTAAAGAGATTCTCTTTTTGGTTTGTATGGAATTTTGCTGCAGCAAAGAATCTTTCTGCTGTAAAAAAGAACTATCTGCATGGCGCGTAAAAACACTGTCTTGCGCATGGCCGGTTCCATGTATACCACACAGGGCTATCAACAAGCCTAAGCAGGTAGTCAGGGTATAGTATTTTGTCCGGTGCTTACGTTGCATAGCCAAAAGCAATGCAAAATAAGGTTTTGTGTCAATTTTTACATCCATACCAGGCCGGTAAAAGTTATGAATCGGTTATCCGTATGGTAGAGCCGGTTAAAAAGAGTTTCGCTGTATGCGTTCTTTTATTGTTTCCATTTTCAGGTCAATCCCTTTTTTAATGGCCTCTGAAGAAGGTTCCACTTCAATATCAGGCATCACGCCGTGCCCTTTAGGGCGCAGGGGGTTCATAACAAGACGGTACATAGGCAGGCTTACCTGCAGACCTGTATGGGGTAAAGTAATAACCGGGATATGCATGGCTGAAGTACCATAATATCCCCCTCCTGATTCTTCGCCTACCACTTTGATATTGTTTTGCCCTTTCAGTGTCGCAATGCATATGGAGGCTGCCGAAAAGGTAAGTCCGCCCTGCACTAAGTACACATGACCATTAAAATGGTAGCGCGCTTTAGGCTGGAAAAGGTGGCGCTCGTAATGCCTGAAATGAATTAGCCCGTCTTTCATTTTGCGCCCTACCATATTCATTGCTACCCGGTAAATCAAGGCAGGCTTAATATACCGGCCATATTTAAACTTCCTGCTGATAGCCACAACACTGTCCGCTACTTTAAAGGGGTGCTGCGCCAGGTATTGCGTAAGTGTAATACTGTTGCCGACACGACCACCTCCATTTTCGCGCATATCAATTACCAGATTTTGCAGCTGCTCCCTGTCAATGGTTTTAAAAGACCGGCGAAAAAAACGTTGCAACCCCCCGTCGGTAAAAGTAGTGAGCCTGATAAAAGCAGTGCTGCCGGCCGTATCAATTACCATAGACCTTTTTTCAAGAAGTCTTAGCTGCCGCTGTCGTTGACGGGATGGCTTCCGGATTAGGGAAGCAGCTGATTTCCGCCCTTCACGCGTGGTGTCTGTCAGCGGGTTAAAACCCTTTACATGGGCTACTGCTTCCTTGCCCATGGCATCGATATAACTGATGTCGTAAGTGCTGTCGCTCCCTAAAATAGTTTTATACCAGCCCGGGAAATTGGTGCTTACCAATTGACTTTTATAGTTTTCTGAATAGCCGTCTGTACTGATGAACTGGTAGATACTATCGAGCAATTGCCGGTTGCTTTTTCCATTGATGGCAGTAATAATAGTTCCTCTTTTGAAAACGGAATCTTTTGTTCCGATGTTTGCCAGCACTACCAGGCTGTCATTCCAGGCCTTTAAAGCAAGCGGGAACAGTGGAAAACGATAGCCGGCTGCAATCTTTCTGTAGGCTTTTGAAAACCTTACTGCGGTATGTCCGCAACGTATTTTACTAACTAAACAGGCTACCCTGTTCTTAAAGTCTACTTCATTAAGGGAGTCTGTAATACCCTGAATAGTATGGTTAAAATACCAATCAACACTGTCTTTAGGTGTATACCAATATAAACTCGGATGGTTGGCTTCCAGTATCTTTTTCAGTAACAGCACGTCCGCCTTCAATGGTTCGGGCGACATTTTTGGGAGTGATGATAAAGGCCTTTGTGCAAAGGTGTTGTACGCAAAAAAAATCTGCAACAAAAATACCGGTACAGCAAATTTCTGCTTTATCATTCGTTCTGTCATTTCTGAAATGCATTCCAGCCCTGCGCTGTAATATCAAAACTATTACCTCCTTTGGTAAGCAGTTTGCATCCTTCTTCTATGGTTGTCATGTAACCGATCACACTGATCTCTTCGTTCAATATGATCTTTTCATGGTCTTCCTGCTTCAGTGTAAAGATCAGTTCATAATCTTCTCCGCCATTCAATGCACAAACAGTTGGGTCGAGTCCGAATTTATACGCAGCTTTACGGCTTTCTTCCGAAACAGGTAGTTTTTCTTCATACACGCGGCAACCGAGGTTGCTTTGTTTACAAAGGTGCATTACCTCGCTGCTGATACCGTCGCTCACATCCATCATGGATGTTGGTACTATATTATTTTCAGCAAAAAAATTGATGATATCTTTCCTCGCTTCCGGCTTTAGCAGGCGGCCAACGATATAGCTCTCATTCTCCAGATCGGGCTGTACTTTCGGGTTTTCGAGGTATATCTTTTTTTCCCGCTCCATCAGAGTCAGTCCTAAAAAAGCCCCGCCAAGATCGCCGGTCACGCAGAGCAGGTCGCCTTTTTGTGCCGTACTTCTTTTTACAAACCTGTCCGGCGTCACTTCGCCGATTGCCGTAACCGAAATAACCAGGCCTTTTTGCGACGTGGAGGTATCCCCGCCAACCAGGTCAACCCCATATTTTTCACAGGCTATGTGCACGCCCTCATAAAAAGCATCCAATGCTTCCAGGCTAAACCGGTTGCTGATGCCAATGCTGATGGTAAATTGCGTAGGCGTGGCATTCATGGCATAGATATCACTCAGGTTAACGACCACCGCTTTATATCCGAGGTGTTTCAGCGGCGTGTACATGAGGTCAAAGTGAATACCTTCCAATAATAAGTCTGTTGTAATGACCGTCTGTTTCCCAAAATGGTCTATCACTGCCGCATCATCGCCTACGCCCAATATGGTAGAAGCATTTTGCAGCTCAAAATTGCGGGTCAGGTGCTCTATCAGTCCAAACTCGCCCAGTTCACTTATTTCGGTCCTTTGCTCCATTATACATTTCCTCCGTTAACAATACGCAATAACTCGTCGTGGATCTTTCCATTTGTTGCCAGGATATGCGGCTGATAAGGTGAATAATAGTCGCCTTTAAAATCGGTTATTTTCCCCCCGGCTTCTTCCACCATCAGAAACCCTGCGGCGCTGTCCCAGGCCTGTAGTTTATGTTCATAAAACCCGTCAAACCGGCCGGCAGCCACCCAGCATAAGTCTATAGCAGCACTGCCAAGCCTTCTAACTGGAACACCCTTACGGATGAGTTTCTCAAATACCTGCAATGGGCCGTTTTCCATATCTAAGTACGTATATGGGAAACCGGTTACCAGGCAGCTTTTAATCACTTCAGTTTTATCGCTAACCCGTATCTGTTTGTCATTTAAGGTTGCGCCAAAACCACGCTGCGCAAAATAAAGTTCATTAATAAAGGGGTTGTATACGGCTCCCAGTATCATCTGCCCATCCTGCTCAATACCAATACTTACACAACAGATGGGAATACCGTTTGCAAAGTTTACTGTACCATCGATAGGATCAATGATCCATTTATAGGAAGAGTCCTGTATGATCTCGCCGGTTTCTTCGCTTAAAATAAAATGGCCCGGGTATTCCTGCCTGATTACCTCAAAGATGGCTTTCTCGGCCGCATGATCTGCTTCTGTTACCAGGTTGTTAATGCCTTCTTTGTGGCTGATCTCGAACTGGCCGTTAAAAAAATGCTGCAGTTGCGCTGCGCCTGCTTCAACTGCTTTGAGTAGGGTTTGTTTTAACATGGCGCAAAAGTACCCAATTCCCGATTCCTAATACCAAATTCCCTATTTAAAAGCATTTGCGTTAGTTTTGTACCTTCAAAAACCCGCGTCTAACGATGGCTATCCTTGATATAAAGCTTCCGAATTCCATTCTTAAAGCACTTCGGTTGCCGCAAAATAACCCAAGGCGGCAACAGATCAAGGTATTGAAAAAGTTGTTGCGCAAAGCGAGGTTCACCGCTTTCGGACAGCAATACCGTTTCGATGAAATACTCCTCAGCAAGCATCCGGGCAAGAAATTCCAGGAACTGGTCCCTGTTTTTAATTATAATAAGATCTATAATGAATGGTGGCATAAAACGCTGGAAGGGATACCGGATATCTGCTGGCCCGGCAAAATCAGGTACTATGCCCTGAGCAGTGGCACCAGTGAATCGGCCAGTAAATACATCCCTATCACAAATGACCTGTTGCGCGGCAATAAGATCGTTATGATCAAGCAATTGCTAAGCCTCAGGAACTATGAAGACATCCCTTACAGCTCCGTGAGCAAAGGCTGGCTTACACTTGGCGGCAGTACCGACCTCCAGAAAGGAGCAGGCTATTATGCTGGCGACCTCAGCGGCATCACAGTAAAAAAAGCCCCATTTTGGTTTCAGCCCTTTTATAAGCCCGGTAAAAAAATAGCCAAAGAGAAGGACTGGAATAAGAAATTAGACGAGATCGTTGAAAAAGCGCCCGAATGGGATATTGGTTTCCTCGTAGGCGTACCCGCCTGGATCCAGATGTGCATGGAAATGATCATTGAACGCTACAAACTCAATAATATCCATGAAATGTGGCCCAACCTGGCCTTTTTTGTGCACGGCGGGGTAAGCTTCGAACCTTACAAAAAAGGGTTTGAAAAATTATTAGGCAAGCCCATTACTTATATTGAAACCTATCTTGCCAGTGAAGGGTTTATTGGTTACCAGGACCAGCAACATGCTGTTGGTATGAAGCTGGTGACCAATGAACATATTTTCATGGAATTTGTTCCTTTTGATGACAGGAATTTTGATGCCGACGGCGAAATAACCAGCGACCCAGAAGCGCTGATGATCCATGAGGTGGAAGAGGGAAAAGACTATGCCCTGTTGATCAGTACAGCCGCCGGCACCTGGCGTTACCTGATAGGTGATACGATACGTTTTGTTGACAAAGAAAAATGTGAGATCATCATTACGGGGCGCACCAAACATTTTCTAAGCCTGGTTGGCGAACACTTGAGTGTAGACAATATGAATAAGGCCATTCAACTGGTAAGTGAGGAAATGAATATATGCATTCCTGAATTTACGGTGGCCGGCGTGCCTTATGGCAATTTCTTTGCCCATCAATGGTATGTAGCCTGTAACGACCGCGTAAATGCAGGCAGCCTTGCCACAAGGATTGACCAGAAACTGAAAGAATTGAATGACGACTATGCCGTTGAACGAAAAAGCGCATTGAAGCAGGTGCTGGTAGATGTATTGAGCGAACAGCAGTTCCTCGATTTCATGCAATCGAAAGGCAAAATGGGCGGGCAACACAAATTCCCGAGGGTACTGAAAGGTAAAATGCTGGAAGACTGGCAACGCTTCCTGAAAAGCGAACAGTTGGTAACCGGATAAAATCATCTATTATTTTATTTTTTGACAAGTGGTTGCTGCAAAGGCGTCAATTTTAAAATTAAGCACTTAATTTGGGCAGCAAAAACATTAACCATTAATGATCGCTCCGCTTATCAAAGGGTTAATCCTAGGCGTGGTACTGAGTATTTCGGTAGGCCCTGTCATCTTTGCCATTATTAAACAGAGCGTTAATAACGGCCATAGAGCCGGTTATGTTTTCGTGGCAGGTGTTTCAGCAAGTGATATTTTCCTGGTACTGGTTTGCAATTTTTTCACTTCCTTATTTGCCACAGTGCTCAATCACCGCATATTTATTGCAGTTGCCGGCAGCGCTTTCCTGGTGGGCATTGGTATTTATACTTTGTTCTTTAAAAAAGTGCGTACAGATGAAGACAATAATATCGCAGATAAAAAATTCAGGAAGCGCGATCTGCTGGCCATTTTTTTATCCGGGGTTTTCATGAATATACTGAACCCCGCTGTTTTTATTTTTTGGTTCGCCTGGACCGCTGCCATCCTTGCAGATTCGCAAACAGCCGCCCATCCCCTGCAATACCGCAGCATCGTATTTGGTACCTGCCTGAGTTTTGTGTTACTGGCAGATATTCTTAAAGTAATGCTCGCGGGTAAACTGCGATCTAAGCTCACCGTAAAGAACCTGCATTATATTAACAAATTATCAGGGCTCATCCTGATTGGTTTTGGCATCGCCTTATGCTGGGGTATACTGGTTTATGGAGATCATCTTAAATAGTATCTTGCTCCTTTATGGCAAAAAAATCTTCTTCCCCATTCAAAAAATTATGGCGCTGGACAAAGAAGGCAATGCTCTTCATGTTCCTCTCTTCATTGATTTATATCATCATCTGTAAATGGATCATGCCGCCTGTTACGATGACCCAGTTAAGTAATGTTTTTAGTTATGGATTGAAAAGGAATTATGTAAGCTGGAATAATATTTCTTATAATGTGAAGCTTGCTACGATTGCGAGTGAGGACCAGGCCTATCCGGATCATAGCGGGTTTGACTGGGATGCCATTGAAAAAAGTTTGAAGCCTAAAAAGAAAGGTAAAAAAACAAAAATACCATTGGGAGGAGGGGCCAGCACTATTACACAACAGGCCGCCAAAAATGTTTTTTTATGGCAGGGTGATGGTGTTACACGTTACATACGGAAGTTGCCTGAAATATATTTTACCAAAATGATAGAATGGATATGGGGTAAGAAACGTATTCTCGAAGTGTACCTGAACGTTATTGAAATGGGGCCTGGCATCTTTGGTATTGAAGCGGCTTCACAAAAATATTTTGGCAAAAGTGCTAAAAATTTATCCCGTGCAGAAGCAGCCATGATCATTGCCTGCCTGCCCAATCCCAAACGTTTTTCTGTACAACCCATGAGCCGCCGTGTGGCATGGCGCTACCCGCAGATCGTACAACAAATGCATAATATAGAAGACGATCCGGATATACAGGATATTATAAGATAGGCCAACCCTATCAGGCAATCAGTTTATCAACTGCTTCAACAGCCACTTGCAAACGCCTGTCATCATCTCCCGATATCTCTGCCCAGGGCACTTGCTGGTTAATAAGCAGGTCTTTATACATGTGATACAATTCCCTGCGCGGTCCCTCTTCCGGGTATTCACGCAGCTCATCCTTAACCCAGGGGAGATCAATATTGCAAAACAGGTACAGGTCGTATTTCCTGTTAACAATCTCATCTAAGATAAACTGGTGGCATTTGTCAAATACATATTCGCACCAGACCTTCATGACGTACATGTCTGTGTCGATGAAAAGCAATGGCTGGCGATGCGCAGTACGGGGACGGACCATTACC
This sequence comes from Sediminibacterium sp., assembly GCA_041856175.1. Classification (GTDB taxonomy): domain Bacteria; phylum Bacteroidota; class Bacteroidia; order Chitinophagales; family Chitinophagaceae; genus Sediminibacterium. The sequence continues at coordinate 59,990 of JBHAFM010000140.1, read as the reverse complement.
GAATATTCATCTTCCAGTGCAAGCTGGCCTTTTGCAATAGTCAGCAGGTCATCAAAATCATAATCCCTGCCATTCGTCAGTAAATACTCACGGGCAAATTCAGGGCACCATTCTGTATGATAATGCTGTGCCAGTTGCTCGCACAAAGTGCTTTTACCGGTTGATTCAGGACCCAGTATTGCTATTTTTTTAATCATGAACGTTGAGTGGTTTTACTTTGCCATGCCATCAATCCCGCTATAGCCAGTACGAGTAGCACAATGAACTGCACGCTTGTAAAAACATAGCCTTTGACAAAATATAACGGAATAGAAGCAATATTTGTTGCGATCCACCACACCCAGCTTTCTACTTTTTTCTTTGCCATCAGCCACATGCCGGTATAAGCCGTTGCGCTTGCAAAAGCGTCGGCCCAAGGAATGGCTTCCGGCGCAAATTCCTTTTTTAACCAGGTAAGCGAACCATAAATGAGCAAATAAAAAACGGCAAAGAACAGCAATTGCTGCACCCATTCCCTGGCGTTACTATTGGTAATGTGCAGTACGGTTTCCTTTTTCATTGCATCTTTCTTTGCCCACAGAATCCATCCATACACACTCATAACCGTGTAATAAAAATTGACACTTGCTTCGCCCAATAAATGGCCTTTAACACTCAGGTAAATATAGATGATGGTGTTGACCAGCCCAACCGGGTATACCAGGATGTTTTCTTTCCGGCTGAACCAAACGCTTCCAATGCCGGCAAATACAGCAATGAATTCCAGCAGGCTCGTTTGCTGCAATCCGTTTACAAACCGGTGAAAGATTTCAGTTGCACTCATAAAACCAATTGGCCGGCTGAAATTACTGATTAGGAGGCTATCAAAAAAACCAGCCATTATTTTCCAAAGTAATAGATAGCGCCGTCACTGAACTGCAGCTTGCGAAGCAGTTGCCTGTGCCGGCTGATCATTTCAATATTTACGAGATCGGGGTTATCTCCGTCGGTAAACATGATGACTGCAAATGAAGGGTATGCTAAAAATTTGTCTACTTCTTTTTGTATGTCTTTATGGGGAAGTGCCTGCGTATGCAGACGTGTTAAAAAATAAATGGCATCATTGGCATTGGCAAAAATCACTTTACCCAGATCCTGCCTGTGGTGGCTGATAAACTGTATGGTTTCTGAATGTGTCCAGTCGTCTTCGGTGTAACCAGGTATACCGGAATCACGAATGCCTTCCCAGGCAGCAGCATTTTGCCTGTATTGATGAAACTGGAAGCCGCCATATACAGCTATTACCGCCACAATAAACAGTACCTTTTTTGGATAAAACCACTGTTGCAGCATAGCCGGAATCCAACTACTGCCCACAAGCAGTAACGGGATATACATGGGTGATAACAACCGACTGTTCAACTGCTCAAACCTTGATACAGTCGATACTGCCACAATGAATAAAGCATACACTAAGAAAAAAGCAGATACGATTGTTTCGCAGGACCGGAAGAATTGTTGTTGCAATATCCGGTAGCACAAACTGGCTGCAGCAACAAGCACAAGTACTATAAACAGTATCATGCCCGTTTGTAAATGCCCGTTTAAAAAGGGAAGCCAATCGCTGAGCGTACTGCCGATATCAGCGAGATTGGCAGCCAGTCCGCGTTCTGCTTCCTGCCTTACTCCTGTAAGAGAACCTGTTGCCCTGCTGTTGCGGATAAGGTTAATGGCTACCAATGAAATGCCAATACCGTTAAACAGCAGCAGTTGTTTTATTTTTTGGCGGATTGATCTGGCGCCATCCGTCAAAAGCACCAGGCTGCCAACAGCCAGTAATGTAATGCCTGCATAGCGGATGACAAATGCCACTGCAACTGTTAATGATAGTGTAAGCAGTGTGCCAGGCTTATATGTGATAAGATAAGACCGTAGCTGAACGATAAAAAGAAGGGTTAAGAAAATAAAAAGGGTCTCGGACCATAGCATGGAATATACTTGTAACATGCACCGGCTGGTGACCAATGCAAATAAAAACAGCAGTTTATAGCAGCGGGACGGCTTGTCGTACCTGCTGATGATAATACTGACAAGTAGCAGTACCCCACTGAATAAAAAGCAATTAAGTACCGGTGCAAATTGTAATACACCCATACCGGTAAACAACATGCAGATAGAAAGGAATATGGGATAACCGGCGGGAAACTGTACCATAGCCCCCCCCGAAAAATCGGCAATCCGGCTATGCCACCTGATATTTTCCGCTACAGTGATATACTGGACAGAATCAGGGGATATGCCAACGCCGCTGTGCCGTGTTAAAAAGGACAGGAACACTGAAGCAAGCACCGAGGCGAGTATGGCATCCCAATGTTGAGCAAAAAAACGGACAAGCGGGCGCCGGCTACTCAACAATCCTGAGTTTTGCATAATTCAACATGATCTTTTTTTCTCCATTTAATTGAAACACTATAGTAGCAACCGGGTTATGCGCCGAGCCTTCAATAGCAACCACTTTTCCAAAACCAAATTTCTGGTGCTCTACCTGTTGCCCTGCCTGCAGGGCGGCGGTATCGCTTGCAACAAAATCAGCAGATGGCTTATGCTCCACCACTTTGTTGGCTGGTGCCGGCGGCATATATTCCGGTTTACGGTTGGCGAATGGTGGCTTACGGCTTGGCGGAGGTCCGTATTTTCTTTCTGCATCAGTCCCCCGGTTCATTCGTTCAATACCTGCGCCCCAACCTGTACCTGTATTACTCCTGGTATCACCACCCGCATAGGTTTTGTCGACGTATTGTTCAGGCATTTCTTCTATAAAACGGCTGGGTTCATTTTGCACCAATTGACCAAAACGATAACGGGAATTGGCATGTGTTAACCATAATCTCTGTTTGGCCCGGGTTACCGCCACATAGAACAGCCTGCGTTCTTCTTCCAGTTCTTCTCTTGTATTAATGGCCATACCACTGGGAAACAGGCTTTCTTCCACCCCCGCCACGAACACACAACCAAATTCCAATCCTTTGGCAGCATGAATGGTCATCAGTTTTACCACATCACTGTTTTCTTTATCCTCATCGGCATCTGTTAACAAAGTGATTTGTTGCAGGTATGACCCCAGTGATTTGTTTCCCACTTCCCCGTCTTCATTACTCGGGCTCTCTGTCCATTCTTTAATGGAGTTCAGTAATTCCTGGATATTCTCATAACGGGCCAGCCCTTCTGTTGTCTTATCATTAAACAGTTCTTTCACAATATTTGTATGCTTTCCTACCTGCACGGCTACATCATATGCATTGTGTGCTGTTAACAGGCTCTGGAAATAACGGATCATAGTAACAAAATTCTGCAACGCCTCTAATGTACCCCCTTTAAAACCAGCTTCAGCAGCACGCGTCAGCACCTCATACATGGAAATATTCTGTTCATTGGCTGCAATCACACATTTTTCAATCGTTGTTTTACCAATGCCTCTTACCGGGTAATTGATGATCCGTTTAAGCGCTTCTTCGTCTTTTGTATTGACAGCCACCCTCAGGTAAGCGAGCAGGTCTTTGATCTCCTTACGTTGGTAGAAACTCAGACCCCCATAAATACGATAAGCAATGCCCGTACGGCGCAGGCTTTCTTCAAAAGAACGGCTCTGGGCGTTGGTACGATATAGAATGGCAAAATCACGGTTATGGTAATGGTTGCGCAATTTCTGTTCCTGGATGGTATTGGCCACAAAACGACCTTCATCATTGTCGGTCATGGTACGGACCAGGTTAATTTTCTCACCCTCGCTATTATCTGTCCAGAGGTTTTTAGGTATCTGTCCCTTGTTATTGCTGATCACTTCATTGGCCACATGAATGATATTCTTGCTGCTGCGGTAATTCTGTTCCAGCTTCACCACTTTTACATCATCATAGTCTTTCTGGAATTGCAGGATATTTTCAATAGTAGCGCCGCGGAAGCTGTAGATACTTTGCGCATCATCGCCCACCACACAAATATTTTCATGAACCGCTGCCAGCAATTTGGTAATCTGGTACTGTACTGCATTGGTATCCTGGTACTCATCAATCATGATATACCTGAACTTATGCTGGTATTTATGTAAGGATTCCGGGAAATTTTTCAGTAACTCATACATTTTCAGCAGTAGATCGTCAAAGTCCATTGCCCCGTTCTTGAAACACCGGTTGGCATAAGCGGCATAGATCTGTGCAATAGCGGGCCGATTCGCACGCATGTCTTCCTGTTGTATATAATGATCCAATGCGTATTCAGCCGGGCCCACCAGGCTGTTTTTTGCAGAAGAGATGCGGCTTCCTACCACATTCGGCTTATAGTGTTTATCGTCGAGGTTCAGCTCATTCACCACTGTTTTAATAACTGACCGGCTATCGTCTGTATCATAAATGGTAAAATTACCTGGGTAGCCTAAGCGATGCGCTTCGCCGCGAAGTATTCTTGCGAAGACACTGTGAAATGTGCCGATATATAAATTGCGTGCGTCTGAATTGCCCAGGATTTTTTCGACCCTTTCTTTCATTTCTGCTGCTGCTTTATTGGTAAAAGTGAGCGCCAGTATATTAAACGGGTCTACACCATTGGCCATCAGGTGGGCAATACGGGTAGTAAGCACTTTGGTCTTGCCGCTCCCTGCACCGGCCACTATCATCAATGGCCCATTCATATGCGTTACCGCCTCCCGTTGGGGTTCATTCAGTCCTTTCAGATAATCTTGCATGGGCGCAAGTTAATCAGATGAACGCTTGCATGGTAATAACGTTAATAATTTACCGGAAAACGACTGTCATTATAATTGTTTTTCTGTCAAAAAAAGAAAATATAAGGGAAATTCCTTCCTGTATAGTAAATTGATGAGGCAAAAGTTCCCGCTCCAAAACACATACCAGTGATTCTGACATCCTATTACCGGATATAAGCACCTTATGCGTTTGTCATGAACAGGTATAATACAATATCAACTGCGTTCTCTGGCCATTTTAACGCTGTCAGCAGGAACGGGGGGCTCACACCTTATACTCGACTTATTTTCCATGTTTATCAGGTGCCTGTTAAAACCCTTATAGTTTCTGGCATTTGCTAACCGGCACCTTTACTGCAACAACCCTGGCATGATTGCTTTTGCCAGGACTTACATCCCTTCTCATCATTAAATCAACACCTCGTTTTTATTCAATGGTGTTGCTTACAAATACAATATTCGACATGGAAAAACATAAGATCAGGGTAATGGTTGCCGACGGGCAGCCTATATTCAGAAACGGGCTTAAATATATATTGAAAACCATGCAACAAATCCGTTTGGTAGGTGAAGTTGCTGAAGGCAGAAAATTAATTGGGTTAGCTTCAAGACTAATACCAGACGTAATTTTGATTGATGCCCTTTTGCCTGGAATAAATAACATAGAAGCGATTAGGGAGTTAAACAGATGTGTTCCAAACTGCAAGATCATTGCATTGTCTGTACACGGTCATGAAAACAAGATTGCGTCAATACTTCAGGCCGGCGCTCTCGGTTTTTTACTCAAAAATACAAGCAGCCGTGAATTAGAAGAGGCGATATTGACTGTCCGGCAAAACAAAAACTATTTCCACCGTGAGATCAGGAATGAACTCATGGATATCTATACCAAATGCCAGGCGGGAGATATTAGTAGCTTCCGTACTTTCACTAAGCTTGAAAGAGTCATCATCAACCTGATGTGTGATGCACTAACCAGTAAAGAAATCGCCCGCAGGCTCTACATCAGCAAACGAACCGTAGAAGGGCATCGTACCCGTATTATGGACAAGATGGGTGTGAGGAGTATTGGCGGGGTCATCACTTATGCACATGTAAAAGGTATTTACTCATCCTTTTAGGAGATTATAATCCCATCCCGGGGCAGTACGCTAAGGATATTGCCCGGGATGGTATTGCCTTTCCACATGCTTCATAACATCTTCCTTGTAAAAGAATACTTCTTTAAATTTTCCGGTCACGAACATCTCAGCCTGATCACTAAAATGTTTTGATCCGGGATCATTGCTTTGTCCGCCTGTTATAATTGTTTTCCCCCTCACTTTTTTTCCAAATTCCACTACAGCAATAAAACTATTACCCGATACACCATACCTTTTTTTTGTATGGCTTGTGGGGCGGCTTTCAAAAGCCGGCATGGAGCCCCACCGGGATGATGCCAATGCCACTGGGAGACTGGGCTTGTCGTCATCAAAATGCTGTTGTGCAACACCTGCACTACGCTGGTAACGATTAATGTCTCCCCAGGGTTGTTGCCAGGTCCCATAGGTTTTTTCAAGATCGCTGATTACAGTGGTTAATGCGGTCAGTTTTTGTTGCGCAGTTGTTGCAGTGACCATCGCTTTAAAGCGGCCAATAACATTGCTGCCTTCTTCCTGCGTAGCAGCACGTGGCAATAACTGGCTGATTTGTACGGCCCAATCAACTGCAAGTGTAGTTGCTACAGAATTAAGGTTGGCGGTTTTATCCCATGCTTTTAAAAAACGAATGGGTTCGGCTAATAAATTTTTAATTGTATCACTGGCTTGTGCATAAGCCTCAAATAAAGATGGCAGCAATATATTAAATGCTGCGAGGTAACGATTGTACCCAATGCCGATGAGCTGATCGAGCGTCAAATGCCGTGCATCTTTTAATAAACTGATAGCATTAAGCGCCCTTGCATTCTGTCCGTCAGGAGCCATATAGGAAGGGTATTTTGTTTTATCAGGACTACTACTGCCCGCTGCAGTAAATGGTGTGGAGTTACAGTTCTGTATCCATCCGCTTGCCGGATTGCAAAGGTGTACAATTTCATCCAGGGAATGTGTGCCCTTCCATTCAGTAGCGGCAGTGGTGCCGTCTACCGGTAATGTCCAGTCATACGATGGATTACGCACAGGAACAAAATTGCCATGCCAGTAGGCAATGTTTCCTTTGTCATCAGCATAAACAGTGTTATTAGTAGTGTTGGATAACAGGCCCATTGCTTTTTTAAATGCGCTTAATCCGTTGGCTTTTATACTGACCCAGGATTGGATTAGGGCATTCAGTGACCGGTTGTATTCTTTCAGGCTTATCCATTTGTCGTTACGGCTACCCATAACGGGACCATGATGTGTGTAATAGGCTGTTACCGGAACGGCCATCAATTGTTCGTCCTTTTTATAATAAACAGTAATAGGTTTTGTAGTTACCGGTTTTTGCTTTTTCTCATATTCGTAGAACCACTCTTTGTTCTGCTGTATTACTTTTTCTTCATACAGATCAGCCACGTCTGCATAACTGGTGGTATGCATCCAGCCACAGTGTTCATTGAATCCCTGGTATACAAACATTTGCCCCCATGTAACTGCCCCATATGCGTTCAGTCCTTCTTCACTCACCAGCTGTACTTCAGTACGGAAATAGAAAGGCACATGCGGGTTAATGTACAACAATGCTTTTTTAGACATGCTGCGCGAAGGAGCGATGGCAAAACCATTGGAGCCGCGCAGTTCCACCTCATGATCTTCTTTTATAATGGCAGCAGTAGGGCTGCTTTTTTCTTTCCCGTAGAAATGCCGTACCTCCTCAATAGTAATACCACCCGTCCTGGTTGCAGATACGCTTCCGTCGGTAAACATCAAATGAAACCAGGGTTCGAAGCGCTGCAGGACTGCAGGTTTCACCTCCGGATGTTTATAGAGGTAATAATTAATGCCGTCAGCAAATGCATGGAGCAGTTTTTTAAACCATCCGGGACTGCGTTCATAATCTTTGACAGCAGCTGCACTATCTTCGATCAAACGCATCTGCAGGTCGTTGTACAAACTGCCTTCCCCGTCTGCTTCGGCCTGCCTTCCCAATACTTCCAGGTAGTTCCTTTCAACACGCGTAAAATTTTCTTCGCATTGGGCGTACAACAAACCAAAAACGGCATCAGCATCTGTTTTGCCATAAATATGCGGAATGCCCCAGGTATCACGGATGATGGTAATATTTTTAGCCTGTTGTTCCCATCGGTTTATTTCTTCACGGGAAAAATGTTGAGACAGACAGGCAGCAGGTACCAGTAAGAGTAACAGTAGTTGTTTCATGACAAAAGATAAAGTAAAGAAAGGATCAGAACGGTGTTATTGTCCCTTAAGCGGCTTCAGCAAATGCTCCAACCCATTCAGTTTAATGACATAAATTGTTTCCAGCAAAATACCCAATTCCCCTTTCGGAAAACCTTTTTGCTGAAACCATTCAAGGTAACTAACCGGCAGGTCGCAAAGCAGGCGATCCTTGTATTTACCAAAGGGCATTTTCATCCTTACCAGTTCAAGCAGGATTTCAGGATCGGGTTGTAAGGGATCTGAAGGCATCGCTTTTAATACCCCCATGATTTCATGATCTCCAAGTCTTCTTTTGCACACTCTAATGGCGTTTTACCCTGGTAGGATTCCTGTTCGATGATAAAATGCCGGGTGCCACCTTTTTTCTTTGCCAGGTCTGTTATTGCTTTTGTATTGGCTACTCCTTTTCCTAAAACAGTGCTTTCATAGCCATCTCCCATTTCTCCTTTGCCTGCTTTGATCTCGTCTTTTACATGGATGGATACAAACCGGCCAGGATATTTTTTAATGATCTCGAGTGCATTGGCGCCGGTACCATACAGGTTGCCGATGTCTAACTGTTGCACCACCAGTACAGGATCAGTATATGTAAGGATAATGTCATACACTTTCATCTGATTCAGCGACTGGCTGAATTCAAAATTATGGTTATGGTAGCCGAATCGCATGCCCGATCTTTTACACAGCTCACCACTTTTGTTGAATACTTCCATATAACGTTTCATATCATCAAAGTTTTTACGAAGAGACTCATCCAGCCAGGGGCTGATCACCAGTTCCTGTCCCACAGCCGCAGCATCTTCTATCGTATACTTCCATTCATCGGTAAAATCTTTATTGGCCTCATTCCAGTGCTGCCTGCCCATTACAGTGTGACCACTCAGCATCTTCATACCGTGACCATTCAATATCCTTTTAAATTCGGAGGCATTATAGCCGTAAAATTTCCTGTTTACATAGTTTGCATGCTCCACATATTGGTAGCCCATATCGGCCAAGGCTTTCAATGTGCCAAGGGGGTCTTTTTTCATATCGTCCCTTACAGAATATAACTGGATGCCCGTAATGGCTCTTGGCGAAACTGCGGCCAGCAGCTGTTGAGAAAAAGCAGAAGCGCCAGCCATAGCAAATGCACTCCTTTTTAAAAAAGATCTCCGTGTAGTCTTCATGGTTTATTGATTTAAAATAAATGACGTTGAAAATGAGCAGTTATTCACTCCGGCTTTTTCACTTTGTCAAAATATTCTTTCTGCAATTCTAATGTTTTATTATCGGCCTTGATCGCTTTCAGGGCTTTTATCAATGCATTGATCTGGTGTTCTGTCAGTAATTGGCCAAGCTCTTTTGTCGCCTTTGCCCCCTCACCTGCATAATGGTTGGGAAAACCTGCGTACCACCAGATGGCTGTGTAAACGTCGGGAGGCAGGGATAGTCTTTTCTGGTTAGCTCCGGATTCATCTGTGGCCTTATCCATTTTCACCAGGTCGGGGCGCAGGTACAGCAGGCTGGATGTTTCATTCTCTCCTGCATGCATATCGCCAGAAGGATCTGACTGGTGTAATTGTTTTGCCTGTTCTTTAAAAACAGGGTCTGATACGGGATCAAAAAAATAAACAGCATAATTCCTGCGCCGCTCCAGTTGTGTTTGTATGAAATAGCGGATCAGTTGCGGGTTACCACCATGGCCGTTCACAATGACAATGCGTTTGAATCCATTGCGTGCAATTTCTTCACAGGTAGCATCCAGCATATCCCATACTAATCTGCTGGGCAGTGAGAAAGTGCCGGGTTGATGACGGGCTTCATTGATCTGTCCATAGAAATAATCTGGAAAAACCACCGCATATTCTTTTTTTACCGCCCTGGCCGACCATTCACGCACGTGAATAAGGTCTGATCCGATGGGTGCATGCGGACCATGCTTTTCGAGGATGCCGATTGGCAGGATGCAAGTATAATTTGATCGCTCAAGCGCTTTTGGCCAGTCTCCCGCCGTTAATTCGTCCCAACGCGCCGGGATATCCTGGGCCATAACATTGATACCACACAACAGGAACAGGCAAAGCAGTCTCATACAATGATGGTTAAGAGTTAGGTGATACAAACAGGAATGAATATAAATAAATCTGCTGTTAATTCAAAAAGAAGGTGTCTTACGCATACTATTTGTTAAGATTCTTCATCAAAGTACAGCTTATAATAATGCATGCCGCTCATATCATCATAGCCTTTCTCAACCAGGTCTTTGCGGCCGTGGATATAAACATGAAAGTTCTTATCTAATTTCAATACGCTTTTGAAAAACCGTTGTTGTTTCTTGACAGCGGACAGGTGAATATCAAATTCGTTTTCAATGGTGACCTGCCTGGCTGCTTCATAAGTGTGTTTGTACTGGTTGAAGCTATCGATCACTTCCGGATGGTGTAATACTTCCTGTGCAAACTCTTCCATGTTGAACTCATCCCGTGTTTTGAAGTAATCCATGCTTTTGTTCAGCATATCAATCTGGTCACTTTTAGTTACTTCAAATTTTTCGGCCAGTTCATTGCTGATAAAAAGTTTACACATGCCTAACGCAGTATCAGTATGATGGTAGCTGTTAGCGGTACGTGTAACCTGTAAAAAATCATTTACCCAATACTGTGTATCATTTTGTTTATTGGTATGATCAACAATACATACTACATAGCCATTCTCCCTGTCTTTTTTAAAAACAAGACAGCCTTTGTCGAGCTTGTTGATGTTAATACCATCTTCGGCAATGACTTCCCAGCTTTGGCCGTGCGGGAATACTTTCAAAAAAGTTTCCTTGGTTTCACTTTTAAAAATACCTACGGCTTCTACATATTCCGTACCGAAGGGCACATTATTAAAATGCGCCACATAAAGCTCCCCTTCCTTCACTTTGGCATGCCTACTCTTATTATACAGAAAATGGGCGATCAGTGCGCTCTGCGAAGTGAAGCTCCCAGGGTTGTCAAACAGGGTTGTGATATAATGATACACTTCATTCAAAGCAAGGTCGCTGATATGGGTAAACCGGTATTGCTCGTTTTCATTAAAAGGACCCAGGAAATATTTAGCGAGCAGACCTCTTACAATCTCATCATTAAGCGAAAGCGGGTTGGTGGAAAGTTTAAGTTCTTCCCCCCGGGTAGGGTTACCAACTTTATGAACGATTACCTGCTGTAGTTGTACACTGTCGATGGCTGTCATATTGCCCGCGAAGATAAAACAGCGTATGGAGTTATAAGCCGGAATCAGCGTGTAAAACCAAATTCGTATTTCGTCCAAGAATAATGCAACTTTGCACTACAACTGAGCCTTAGATTCATATAAATATAAAATTGCATGTATACCCAGATTTGGAGCAAGTACACACCTATTATCAGAATTTTGTTGAAGCGAACGGCAAACGGGGATCAGACACTTGATCTCAATCGTATGGACTTTGAAAGGGTGGGTATGGGCCGCAAAGCCGGATATAAATTCAGTATTGAACTGATAAACGGAAGGGTAGCCAACCTCATCAGCAGCTCGGCGCTGGCTACAGATCTCGCCACTGTATTATTGGAAGACGAGGCTGTCAAAGCACTCCTTGCTGTTAATAATTACACTATTGGGCTCAACACCCGCTTTCAACTGAGCCTGAAAAGAACAGGGCCCACTACAATTGTTTCAGCAGAAACAGAAGCCTGAAAAAACCCTAAACAATCATTCGTAAGCACTGATCTGGCTGGTTTTTAGCCCTGCAATCGTTTGTGTAATTCAACCACAGCAAGCGTTTGGTGAAAAATTTCAAAAAAGTCTACTAAAACCATAGGAAATTAAAATGAACCCGTATCTTTGCCCTGTTCATTATCACAACCCGATAACAATGAAAAAGGCAACTTACACTCCGGCCCCGCTAGCAGTAACCCAACTATCATCTGCCCAAGAGATGATGTGCTGCTGTTGCCTGAAAGGGCATACTAATTAACTGATTCCCTGACTTACTATTTACCCAAGGTTCTCACTGGTTTTCCAGTATCATTCAATAATCGATTCTTCTCTTTATGCCACATATAACAGGTGATGCCCTGGCATCGCTGCAACATATTATCAACGGAAAGCCCATTCCTGAAGCCATCCAGGAACTGACCGCTGCTTATCCAGGTACGGTTACTTTTTCTACCAGTTTCAGTAATGAAGACCAGGTAATAACCGACCTGATCCAAAAAAACAGCCTCCCTGTTTCCTTCTTTACTTTAGATACCGGAAGGCTTTTTCCTGAAACTTACAGTACCTGGAGCAGGACAATTGAATTCTATAACATCGCTATCAAAGCCTATTATCCCGATGCGGCACAATTGGAGGAATTTATTGAAACCAACGGCCCCAATGCTTTTTATAATGCTGTTGAACTACGCCAGGGCTGCTGCTTTATCCGCAAAGTGGTTCCTTTGAAAAGAGCGCTGACCGGTCAATCTGTATGGATCACCGGTCTGCGCGCCGAACATTCTCCCAACAGGCAGAACCTTCAGTCACTGGAATGGGATGAAGCCAACCAGGTGTTCAAGTTTCACCCGCTGCTGCACTGGACCACAGAAGAAGTTACCACTTATATACAGAAAGCAGCCGTTCCTTACAACCCGCTGCACGACAGGGGTTTTGTAAGCATCGGATGCGCCCCCTGCACCAGGGCTGTCAGACCCGGAGAAGATTTCCGTGCCGGGCGCTGGTGGTGGGAAGACAGCAGCAAAAAGGAATGCGGATTACATACACATCAAAACACAAATGAAATTAAAGCATGAGTCAACATAAATTAGATTACCTCGACCACTTAGAATCCGAAGCCATTCATATTCTGCGTGAAGTAGCCGGCCAGTTCGAAAAACCAGCCCTGCTCTTCAGTGGTGGCAAAGACTCCATTACATTGGTACATCTGGCATTAAAAGCATTTCGCCCGGGCAAATTTCCTTTTCCATTGGTACATATTGATACCGGCCATAACTTCCAGGAAGCATTGGACTTCAGGGATGAACTGGCCAGTACACTGGGTGAAAAACTGATTGTCCGCAAAGTGGAAGACACCATCAAAGTTCGCCATCTGACCGAACCCAAAGGAAAGTTTGCCAGCCGTAATGCCTTACAGACTTACACTTTATTAGACACGATAGAAGAATTCAAGTTCGATGCCTGCATAGGTGGCGCCCGCCGCGATGAAGAGAAAGCCAGGGCTAAAGAAAGGATCTTTTCTGTACGGGATGAATTTGGCCAGTGGAATCCGAAATTGCAACGCCCCGAACTCTGGAATACGTACAACGGCAAGATCAATAAGGGAGAAAATGTACGTGCCTTCCCTATCAGCAACTGGACTGAATTAGATATCTGGAACTATATCCGCCGCGAAAAGATCGCGCTGCCTTCTATTTATTTTGCGCATGATAGAAATGTGCTGGAACATGAAGGCCAGTTGGTAGCCGTTTCTGAATTTATTGAACTGGAGCCAGGAGATAAAACCTCCGTTAAAAAAGTACGTTACCGCACAGTGGGCGATATGACCTGTACAGCGGCCGTTGAATCAACCGCTTCTAACATAGATGACATCATCCGCGAAATCATCGCCACCAAAACAAGTGAACGCGGTGAAACCAGGATTGATGACCGGGTAAGTGAAGCCGCCATGGAAGACAGAAAGAAAAACGGATATTTTTAAACGTCGCTTAAAAAAATTATATGGACTTATTAAGATTTATAACCGCAGGTAGTGTTGATGATGGCAAAAGCACATTGATAGGCCGTTTATTATATGACAGCAAATCGATCATGATAGACCAGCTCGAAGCCATTGAAAAGCAGAGCAAAAACAAAGCCGACGGCGAGATTGACCTTGCCTTACTTACAGACGGATTGCGCGCTGAGCGTGAGCAGGGGATTACAATTGATGTTGCCTATAAATATTTTTCTACGCCCAAACGCAAATTTATCATCGCCGACGCGCCGGGACATATCCAGTACACACGTAACATGGTTACCGGCGCCTCAAATGCAGACCTGGCAATTATTTTGATCGATGCCAGGAATGGCGTGGTAGAGCAAACCCGTCGTCATTCTATCATTGCTTCACTACTGAACATACCGCATGTGGTGGTTGCCGTTAACAAGATGGACCTGGTCGGCAACTCACAGGACGTGTATAACAATATTGTGATCGATTATGCAGAAGTAGCGAATACATTAGGATTGAAAGAGGTTATTTATATTCCTATCAGTGCCATCAACGGAGACAATATCGTTGAAAAAAGCGAACAGTTCCCCTGGTATGAAGGCGAATCGCTGCTGCATATTTTAGAAAATGTACAGGTAGAAAATGACATCAATTTAACTGATGCACGTTTCCCCGTGCAATATGTGATCCGTCCGCAAACAGATGACCTACATGATTACCGCGGATATGCCGGCAAACTCAACAGCGGCATATACAGAAAAGGAGACAGTGTTACCGTATTACCATCCGGCATCGAAACCAGGATCAAAGCAATTGAGATTGGAGGGCAGGAAGTGCCTGAAGCATTTGCACCACAAAGTATTGTGTTGCACCTAGAAGACGATATTGATATCAGCCGCGGAGACCTCATTGTTAAAACAGGCGATCACCCCGTTGTCAGCAACGAATTGGAAGTGTTGTTGTGCTGGATGGATAACAAGCCGCTGATACCTGGTAACAAATACCTGCTACAGATCAATAGCAAAACTGTGCGCAGCGTAGTAAAGGAAGTGGTATACAAACTCAATGTAAACACCCTGCAGCAGGAGGAAGCGCCCGAGAAAACAGCATTGAACGATATTGTAAAAGCAATCATTAAAACCGCTTCGCCATTGGCATTTGACAGTTACAAAGAGCTCAGAAGCAATGGTGGCGCTATTTTAATTGATGAAACCAGCCACGTAACAGTGGGCGCCTGCATGATACAATAAGCATAAACACAGCATCATGAACGAGCAACATTTTATACAACAGCTGTTTCACCAAAACAGAAAACGTACGAACAGGTTTCCTGACAAAGAGCTGGCAGAGCATTTTACCGATGACCTGTTCAACCTTTTGTTTGGCTCCTACGAAGGAACCTATGAATCTGAGGAAAGACTGACAAAAGAATACAAAGAACTAGGAAATACATTTTCAGCCTTGTTATTTGAACTGATCAGGGACGAGCAACTGGTAAAAAAGCACACAGAACAATTCTTCTATGAGCTGCCTGAGATCTATGAGATTTTATTACAGGATGCAGACGCGGTGTTGAAATTTGACCCGGCAGCACAATCCATCGAAGAAGTATTGGTAGCCTATCCCGGATTCTATGCAACTGCTATTTACCGTATCGCACACCAGTTGTATGTGCAGGGGGTTAAAACCTTGCCGAGGATATTATCTGAATATGCGCACAGCAAAACCGGCATTGATATCCATCCGGGTGCTGTGATCGGATCATCTTTTGCCATAGACCATGGTACAGGTATCGTAATTGGGGAAACAACCATTATTGGCAATCATGTTAAACTATACCAGGGCGTTACACTGGGTGCATTGAACGTAGCAAAAACGCTTGCCAATAAAAAAAGACATCCTTCTATTGAAGACAATGTGATTATTTATTCAGGAGCTACCATCTTAGGTGGAGAAACCATTATTGGCAGCGGTAGTATCATCGGCGGAAATATCTGGCTCACACACAGTGTGCCTGCCAATTCCGTGGTGTATCATAAAAGTGAAATCAAGATCAAGGATAAAGACCCTTTTCCTGAACCATTGAATTTTGTTATATAAAAAATTAATCAGCACAACAAACATTTATACAAAAAAATGAAAGCAACGAACATTTTACAAACGATAGGAAATACCCCGCATGTACGGATCAACAAATTATTCGGAAACGATCATGAAGTGTGGATCAAACTGGAAAGAACCAATCCCGGTGGTAGTATCAAGGACAGGATAGCACTGTCCATGATTGAAGACGCAGAAGCAAAAGGTTTACTTAATAAGGATAGTGTGATCATTGAACCTACCAGTGGCAATACTGGTATCGGGCTGGCATTGGTGGCTGCAGTAAAAGGTTATAAACTCATTTTAGTGATGCCTGAAAGCATGAGCATTGAACGCAGAAGGCTGATGGCTTCCTATGGCGCTGAATTTGTTTTAACACCTAGGGAAAAAGGAATGAAAGGAGCTATTGAGAAAGCAACCGAATTAAGTCAGAACACGCCCAATTCATGGATACCGCAACAGTTTGATAACCCAGCCAATACTGCCATACACCGTACCACAACAGCACAGGAAATTGCAGCAGACTTTGCAGACGGACTGGATTATATCATCACTGGTGTGGGTACAGGCGGGCATATCACCGGCGTTGCCGAAATATTAAAGGAAAAGTTCCCGAACCTGAAAGTACTGGCAGTAGAACCGGAATTATCGCCTGTATTAAGCGGCGGTGCACCGGGGCCACATCCTTTACAGGGCCTGGGCGCAGGTTTTGTACCGTCTATTCTGAACACAGCAATACTGGATGGCGTTATTAAGGTAGGAAAAGACGAATCGTTCAGCTATGCGCAACGTGCCGCCAAAGAAGAAGGGCTCCTGCTAGGTATTTCATCAGGTTCCGCCCTGGCAGCTGTAGCCAAAAAGTTACCGGAGATCCCTAAAGGATCTAAAGTGCTAACATTTAACTATGATACCGGTGAAAGGTATCTTTCCGTTGAAGGGTTATTTTAAAATAATTAAGTGGACTTATGAAACCTACAACAACAGGCAAAGTAATACTGGCAGCTGCCGGCCCCGGTGACCCGGAACTGGTAACGCTGAAAACAGTCCGCTACCTGCAACAGGCCGATGTGGTACTTGCCGACCGTTTGGTAAGCGAAGAGATCATTCACAACCACGTGCCGGCAAAGGCAGCGATTATTTATGTAGGTAAACAATGCCGTCGCGGTATCTCAACGCCCCAGCCAACCATCAATGAACTACTGGTGCATTATGCCCGGCAGCATAAACTGGTGGTGCGGTTAAAAGGTGGCGATACCGGTATCTTCTCCAATATTTTGGATGAGCTGGAAACACTGACAGCCCATCATATCCCCTATGAAATTGTTCCGGGTGTAACCGCAGCTTTGGGAACTTCCGCTTATGCAGGCATTCCGTTAACAGCCCGCGGATACGCCACTTCTGTTCGCTTCCTTACTTATTATACATCTGATATTGTGACCGAAGCACAATGGAAGGAACTAGCCGATACAGACGATACCCTGGTATTTTACATGTCAGCAGAAACACTTGATACCGTTGTGGAGAAGCTGGTAAGCCACCGGATCAATCCCGGTAAATTATTGGCAGTTGCCGAACAGGCCACTACGCCGTTACAAAACATACATACCTGCAGTTTGTATGACTATGAACAACAATTAAAAGGGGCTCCGTTTGTTTCACCGTCATTGGTGATCATAGGAAAAGTAGTTGCCTTGCACAAGCAATTTGCGTGGGTACAGAACAGTAACAGCAGGGAACATTATTTTAAGCCATTAACAGGTCGTATTTCAAACATCGACGCTACAGCAAAAGAGAAAAAAAATGTTAACAGAGCCTAAGTTTAAACTATTAACAGACCTTATCAGCCAGTTAAGCAAAGAAGAATTAATCTGGATGAATGGTTATGTGTCCGGGTTGGTAGCACAGCCAGGATCGGCATCGCCGGTTGTAACAACAGCTGCACCTGCTACGTCTAAGAAGATTACCATTACTTATGGAACTGAAACAGGCAACTCTAAAAAGCTGGCTACCGACTTTGCTGCCAAAGCCAAAAAAATGGGTGTGCAAACAAAATTGGTAGGGCTCGACCAGTACCGCTTAACCGACCTTTCCAAAGAAGAGTATTTTATTACGGTTATCAGCACCCAGGGCGAAGGCGAACCACCTGCTGCCGCCCAGAAGTTTTATGATCATATTCATAACAATGGTTTCATCATACCCCAGTTAAAATATGGCGTATTGGCATTGGGCGATACTTCTTACCCTCTTTTTTGCAAAACCGGTGAAGATGTAGACAGCCAATTACAAAAACTTGGCGGCAATCGCATTGCCCCTTTGCAAAAATGTGACCTTGATTATGAAGAACCAGCCAACAACTGGTTTGACGCATTATTAAAGTCACTCAGCACAACTCAGGCAATGCCTGTAACCGCAGCACCAGCTGTTACAACGGCGGACAAAAAGCCAGCCGGTAAAAAAACATATACCGGAACTATCCTGTCTAACATTAACCTGAATGCCCGTGGATCTGCTAAAAAGACCTACCACATTGAAATAGCTGCCGAAGGTGTGGAATACCTGCCGGGAGATTCCATTGCTATCATACCCGAAAATCCGGTAGCTGTTGTAAAAGAAATCCTTTCACTAAGTAAAGCTGATCCGCGCAAAGAGATCAGCTGGAAAAATGAAACCATTACTATAAAGGACCTGTTGCTGAAGAAATTGAACATCACTTACCTGCTTGATAAGTCCATCAAACAATACGCGGCATTAGTACAAAAAGATATTCCGGCTACCAGGGTAGGACTTGCTGCTTTGCTGAGAAAATATCCGTTACAGGATCCGGCCCAGTTTGAAACAGTGCTGCAGGGGCTCACTGCAACAGCACCCCGTATTTATAACATTGCTTCATCGCCGGCCGCACATGAAGGCGAAATACATATTACCGTATTACAAGATGTTTTTCAGGTGAAAGACGAAACACATTATGGCATAGCCACTTTATTCTTAGAAGGGAAAAAAGAAGGAGATGAGATCAGTTTCTTCATCCAGCCCAACAAACGTTTCAGGTTACCTGCTGCTGATAAAGATGTTATCATGATCGGACCAGGTACAGGCATAGCTCCCTTCCGTTCTTTTGTTGCGGAAAGAGATGCTACTGGCGCTACCGGGCGCAACTGGTTATTCTTTGGCGAAGAAAAATTCACGACTGATTTTCTTTACCAGACCGAATGGCAGAACTGGTTCAGTACGGATGTACTCACAAAAGTCAGCCTTGCATTTCATAAAGACAGCGATGAAAAACCATACGTTCAGCATAAAATAATGCAGCAGGCATCGGCTTTATTTGAATGGATACAAAATGGCGCTTACCTCTATCTCTGCGGCGAAAAAGAACCTATGGGCAAGGAAGTGGAGGCAGCTTTGCTAACCGTTATAGCGCAGGAGGGCAAATTATCAAAAGAAGAGGCAGCAAAATACTTTGAACAACTGAAAACGGAAGGCAGGTACGCTAAGGATCTGTATTAATATTTAAACAATGAGCAAAGAACAAAAATTATCGGGCACAGAGAAAATAAAAACAGCCAGTAAAGGTCTTCGCGGCACTTTAAAGGAAAGCTTATTAGATGAGATCACCGGCGCTGTCAGGGAAGATGACAAAGCATTGATCAAATTCCATGGCATGTATGAGCAGGACGATCGCGACCTGCGTGAGGAGCGTGCAGCTAAAAAATTAGACAAGCTTTATTCCTTCATGATCCGCCTGCGTATACCGGGTGGCTTGCTCACACCTGAACAGTGGATAGCGGCGCATCATGTTGCGGGTAATTATACTACAGGCGTCATCAAGATCACAACAAGGCAGACCATCCAGCTCCATGGTATCTTACGACACCATATCAAGCCAACCCTTCAGGAATTTAATAAAGTAAGCCTCGTTTCCATTGCCGCCTGTGGTGATGTGAACAGGAATGTAGTATGCACCAGTCACCCAAACGAATCGCCACTGCATCGCCAGATACATGCGTATGCAGACAGGATCAGCAAGTTATTGTTACCCAAAACAAGGGCTTTCTATGAAATATGGTTAGACGAAGAAAAGATTGGCGAATATGATGAAACCGATCCATTGTACCAGGACCGTTACCTGCCCCGTAAATTCAAGGTTGGCATCGGCATCCCGCCCAATAACGATGTTGACGTGCTGGCAAACGATCTTGGCCTTATTGCCATTATTGAGAACAATCAGCTGAAAGGATTCAATATTGCAGTAGGCGGCGGCTTATCAAGCACACATGGCAATCCCGATACTTATCCAAGATTAGGTACCGTCATTGGCTATGTAGCCGGAGAAGAGAAAACACTGAAAGCTGTGTACGAAGTGGTAACCGTTCAGCGCGATTATGGCAACCGGAGCGACAGAAAACTGGCCCGTTTAAAATATACACTCGACAATATGGGTGTAGATGCCTTCAGGAAAGAATTAGAGAACCGTTGCGGCTTCTTATTGGAAGAACCAAAGCCCTATCATTTTACACAGCGAAAGGATAATTATGGCTGGTTACAGGATCATGAAGGCAACTGGCATTATACAGTCTTTGTCGAAAATGGACGCGTAACAGATGAAGCAAAGGCACCCCTCAAAACCGCATTCCTGGAAATAGCCGAAACAGGGAGAACCCTGTTCCGTTTCACCAGTAACCAGAATATCATAGTGAGTGATATTGCGCCGGCAGATAAGCCCGCTATTGAAGCCATACTAAACAAATATGGGATCATCGCACTAACTGATGCGGCATCTGCGATTCGCAAGAATGCAATTTCCTGTGTGGCATTGCCAACATGCGGACTGGCACTGGCAGAAGCACAGCGTTATTTGCCCTCATTGATCGATAAAATAGAACCGATACTAGGTAAATATGCACTCGATCAGGATGATATCGTTCTCCGCATGACCGGCTGCCCCAATGGTTGCGCTCGTCCTTATGCAGCCGAAATTGGCCTGATCGGTACAGCTCCCGGGCACTACAACCTGCACATAGGTGGCGACCGGTTCGGAACACGTGTAAACAGGAAATACCAGGAAAGTCTTGATGAAGCAGAGATCCTTGCAGAGCTGGATAATTTATTCGGTCTCTTTAAAAAAGAGAAGAACGACCAAGAAACTTTCGGAGATTTTGTCATCAGAAAACAACTCGTAAACTAAATAACACATCATTGCAGGCCCGTCTGAAGAGGCGGCCTTGCAATGATCCCAAAACAAACCACAATGAACAAACAGCCCGGAAAAAGTAAAAGCAGCAAACACATGGTGCTATCATGTAATGATATGCCCGCTTGTTGCAATGCCCTCGCCAAAACCAATTAAACAAAATTTTTTATCAAATAACTCTACTAAATTTATAGACTTTATGCCGCCAAAATATATTCCCTCATTTCTTTTTGTACTACTGGTTATTTCAACGCGGGCATTTTCACAGGACATCTATACCATTTCCGGCAACCTGCTCGATTCATCAAACAGCCACCCATTAGCCGGCGCCTCATTAAAGGTTAAAGAAGGACATGGAGGAGCTATTACGAATGATGATGGTTCTTTCCAGCTCAAAACATCGGTGAAACCACCCTTTACGCTGATCGTTACATCACTCGGCTATGCCACGCAGGAGTTTGTGGTAACCAATACCAAAAACAATTTGTTGCTCTCCCTTAACACACAGAATGCTTATGCCGGGCTGGTCGTTGTAACGGCTTCCCGTGTTTCGGAAAGCATACTAAAATCCCCGGTAAGCATTGAGAAGCTCAGCCTGTCAGCCATCAAAGAAACACCGGCAGCCAGTTTTTACGATGCACTCGAAAACCTCAAGGGGGTACAAATGACCACATCCAGCATCACCTTTAAAGTACCCAACACCAGGGGATTCAACATTCCCAATAACTTCCGCTTCGTGCAGTTGGTTGATGGTGTTGACATACAGGCAGCAACATTGGGTGTGCCCTTAGGCAATTCAATAGGGCCGACAGAGCTGGACGTTGAAAGCGTAGAGATTACGCCGGGCGCAGCTTCGGCACTCTATGGCATGAACGCGATCAATGGCCTGGCTAATATCTCTACCAAAAGCCCCTTTCTGTATCCTGGTGTGAGTGTTTACCAGAAAACCGGCGTTAATCATGTCGACGGGAAGGACAGGCCGGCAAGTATCCTTTCTGAAACGGCTATTCGTTATGCCCAGGCATGGAATAAAAATTGGGCATTCAAGGTCAATGCCGGCTATTTGAAAGCAACAGACTGGGTATCTGATACCAGGGTCGACCAAAACCCAAACAGTCTTAAAACCGCCAACCCGTTATACCCGGAATTTAACACCGGCAATAATCCTGCTTATGATGGCTGGAATAAGTACGGGGATGAAAGTAACAATGCTGTCACTGTTTCAGGCATTACTTATAACGGCAATCCCAACAGGTCATTCCTTGTAAGAAGAACGGGGTATTGGGAAAAAGACCTGACCAATCCCATTGTAGAAAATAAAAAGTTTGACTTTTCATTGTACTATAAATTCAATTCAAAGACAGTGCTGTCCTATTCCTACCGCATTGGCGAAATGGGGGGCATTTTTCAGCGGGGTAACAAGATACAGCTCAACGGCGCTACCGTACAAAATCATAAACTGGAACTCAAGGGCGACAATTTCCTCGTACGTTCTTATGTATCTTTTGAGAACACGGGTAATTCCTATAACATTAAACCACTGGCTGATAACTTAGACCTGACCCACCTTTCCAACAATGCATGGCGAGACAGGTTTAAAACATCATTACAGGAACAGTTGAACAGTGGCGCAGACCTGAATACGGCTGCTGCTATTGCAAGGCAGGCGGCAGACCAGGGAAGAGTGGAGCCTGGCACAGCTGCTTTTGAACAATTAAAGAACACCATTGCCGGAATCAACAACTGGGATCATATTAATTCCGGTATTGCAGGAGCTCCCGCTACGGGCGGCGCCTGGTTACACCAGGTGAGCCGCACTTATCATACGGAAGCGCAGTGGGACCTGACCAAAGCGGTAAAGATCTTCCGCCTGCTTATAGGAGCTGATTTCAGGTTGTATGAAGTGATACCGGACGGCAACAATTTCGTCGATTTCAGCAGATCGGTTGTTGACAGGAACAAACCACTTAGCGATGGCTCTTACGGCAATAATGTTGAATACAGGAAATACGGCGCTTTTGCGCAGATCACTAAAACTTTTTTTGGACAAAAACTGAAAATAGCCGGCTCTTTGCGTTGGGATAACAACCCGGAATTCTCTCCTAAATTGAATCCTCGCATTGCTGCTGTTTACACAGTTGCGCAAAGACACAATTTCAGGGTATCGTTCCAGAATGGTTTCCGTTACCCCGCACTGTTTGAGGCATTGTCTTTTGTGAATAATGGTAATGTAAGACGGGTAGGAGGCCTCGGTTATATCAACGAAGGATTGGGCTATCTCGACAATTCTTATACACTTACTTCATTAAATGATTTCAATGCTGCGGTTAATAAGGATGTAGCCGCAGGCTCATCTGCCAATGACGCCGCACTCAGGAACAGGACTTTGTTACAGGTTACTGATCTTGCAGCAACACGTCCCGAGCGGATCAATGCTTTCGAAATCGGTTACAAAAGTGTATTGCTCAACAACAGGTTAGTAGTGGATATTGATGCCTATACCAATATCTATGACGGGTTCCTGGGCCAGGTAGAAGTTGCCGTGCCGGAAAACAATGTCGTAAGAGTTGGGTCAGACGCCGCCGTGATTGACATGCTTGCAGCCAACCGTAACAAACAAACCCGTTACAGGGTTTATACCAACGCCAAAAACGAGTACAACAATTATGGCGGTACACTTGGATTAACATACAGCATCTATAAAAAATATACCCTGTCCGGTAACCTGAACTATAATAATATTACTGAAAACAGCCAGCCCGATGTTTTCGTTACCGGCTTCAATACCCCAAAATGGACAATCAATTTTTCTATCCGTAACCGGGAAGTGGTAAAAAATCTTGGCTTTACTCTTGCATGGAGATGGCAGGATTCGTTCCTTTGGGAAAGCCCGCTTGCTAATGGTGCCATATCAGCTTACAATACCATTGATGCGCAGCTCACTTACCAGGTTCCGCAATTAAAACTGAACATCAAAGCAGGTGGTACCAATATACTGAATAACAGGTACATACAATACGCAGCCGGCCCAACCATTGGTGCACTTTATTATATAGCTTTAACATTCGACCAGAACTGGAAACCGAATAATAAATAACACATGACAGTAAAAGAAAACGAGCAAGCCCCAGATCGTAAACATCGACCCGGAAACAGGCTTTTCCCTGTTTTCCTCCAGCTGGAACATCTTCGGCTGCTGATCGTAGGCGGAGGTGCCGTAGCGCTGGAGAAGCTGAATGCCGTATTGAACAATGCGCCTTCCACTTGTATCCGGATCGTGGCAACCGCATTTACACCGGATTTGCTGGCAGTGGCATCACAACACCCTACTATTTCTACTGTAGAGAGGCCGTACACACCCGGCGATCTCTTTGATACCGATATCGTAATTGTTGCAGTCAATGATATGCATACTGCTGAAGCGATCAGGAACGATGCCAAAGCAAGGAAGCTACTGGTGAACGTGGCAGACAAGCCTGCTCTTTGCGATTTTTACCTGGGTTCCATTGTACAAAAGGGCGATCTAAAAATAGCCATCTCAACCAATGGCAAATCGCCCACTATTGCCAAACGCCTCCGGGAAACATTGACAGGTGTGCTGCCCGATGAGCTGGAAGAAGTGTTGAATCAGATGCAAACCATCCGCCAGCAGTTAAGCGGAGACTTTAAAGCCAAAGTGCAGCAACTCAATGAGATCACAAAAGTGCTGGCAGCCAAACTGAGCGCTGAAAAAGATAACCCTGCCAGCCCTGAAGATGAACATTGAGTGCTCATCTGTCTTTCTAGATAAAAAAGCCTTTGTAGGAAATTAATCCTACAAAGGCTGTGTAGCGGTTAACTACGGTTTTTCATGGATAAAACTAAAACACAACCAATCAACCTACGCTATTAAATTAATTGGTGCTTTAAAAAATCTTTCAAAGGATCATTGGATATTGAACTGTATCACATCTTTCAATGTGATGGAACAAAGTAACAGCACAAAACAGTAAGACAACATAGTGCATATTGCCTAAAACAGATAGGGGAGTTGATGGCAGGCTATAGTAATATCACTACACAAAAAAGCGTGTTTTGCGCATGCCTGTCATTTGTTTTTACAGCCACTAAGCCGACCTTTGATCGGTAGCCAGCACAAAAAGCAATGCCAGTGAAGAAAAACATTCCAACAGGGGGATGCGAATAATGCCATAAAGGAAAACCCGCTCACAATAAACTACCAAAACAAATTGAGAACATTTGCAGATAAAGTAATTGGTTTTTATCGTACAGTTGACTTCACGGGTTCGCTTCCCGATGGTATTAGTATCATCAATCCTTTTAAGGAAGATGCTGCAGTGATGAAGATCGTGACTGCTTTCTATAAAAGATTCTATGACGACAACAGGAAACGCCACTTGGTACTTGGTATCAATCCCGGAAGGTTTGGTGCAGGTATCACGGGTATTCCTTTTACCGATACCAAGCGGCTTCAGCAACAATGCCAGATACCTTATTCAGGAAAACCCAGTCATGAACCATCGGCTGTCTTTGTGCACGATATGATGGATGCATTTGGTGGTATACAACAATTCTGCAGCCTGTTTTACATCAACTCACTGTTTCCACTCGCCATTACAGCAACAGGCAAAACCGGTAGAGAAGTGAACTATAATTACTACGACAGCGAGCCGCTTAAAAAGGCAACACGCAATGCTATTGTAGAAAATATTCGGAAGCAGATCTCGTTTGGCATTGAAACGGATATTTGCTTTTGTTTCGGTACAGGTAAAAATGAAAAATGTCTCCGGTCTCTGAATGATGAACATGGTTTTTTTACAAGCATTATTGCATTGGAACATCCCCGATACATCATGCAGTATAAATCAAAAGAGAAGCAGCAGTATATTGAAAAATACCTTTCTGCATTCAACGCGGTCACTATTTGACCAGCAGCTTATGAAATTTTCCCAGCTCAGTTAGTTCAGCAGTCGTAAGCGCCTCATTGTTATTATATTTTGTTTGTAAGAACAAAACCCTTTTATGCTGCGGGCATTTTAAAAGGATTTCCGTTATTAATTTTCCTGATTGCCCATCCTTTGTATACAATGGTCCGCTTGCTTCAATAGCTGATTTATACCGTGTAGGCATTTTTAAGATCCTTGCCTCCAGTGTAGCCAGCCAGTTAGGAGGGATGTCTTTTACTTTTTGTGCTTTCTGGTACAATCCTTCCAACTGCTTTTTGCTCAGGCTGCCACGCTCCTCATACTGGTGCATCAGGCTCATGATGAAAAGAGCATCCGGATTGTGTTTGTAGCACGCATCCAGCACTTTGTCAATAATGTCCAGCGCTGATTTTTTCTTCTTCATGAACGCTAAAATTATAGCATATAGAAGATCAAACAATTATTGTATATTGTTTAAAAATTCATTATATGAATTTACCAAACAAAACGTCCTGCTAAGTATGACAAAAAATCTACTCACTGCTTTTATCACCATCTTTTTATGCTTACGGGCATTTGCCCAGGTTTCAACAGATACTGTATGTATCATTCAATTAAATGATGTTTATGAAATCAGTCCCCTTGAAGGCGGGCGCAAAGGCGGCATGTCACGTGTTGCTACAATAATAAGTGAGGCAAGGAAAAAATATCCTACACTGGCTGTTTTAGCAGGGGATTTCTTAAGTCCTTCGGTAATGGGTACGGCAAAATTAGACGGGGAACGCGTTAACGGGCAACAAATGGTAGACCTGTTGAACGCCGCCGGTATTGATCTCGTCACATTCGGGAACCATGAATTTGATATTCCATTTAAAGCATTGCAGAAAAGGATCAATGAGTCCCGGTTTAACTGGATCAGCTCCAATGTGCTTTTCAAAGATAGTCTCGGTAATACCAGTCCTTTTTACAAAAACCTGAACGATTCCGGGCAGCCATTCCCGCAGCATTTTATATGGTCGCCCGCCAATGCCAATACTAAAATCGGTTTCTTTGCCCTCACCATTGATGCCAATCAGCAGCCATTTGTACAATATGAGGACCCTTATACAGCCGCGTCAAGGGAAATTACCGGATTAACCGGTCAGTCAGACCTGGTCCTGGGACTTACACATCTGACCTATAAAGCAGACAGTATTTTATTACGCAGGGAACAAGGGGTAAAAGCCATCCTTGGAGGGCATGAGCACCAGCATATGTTTATTCCGGTTGACAACCGGTTTGTAGCAAAAGCCGATGCCAATGCAAAAACAGTTTACCGTCATCTTATTTTCAGGGACAGCGCCGGCGCTTTTCAGCTTCAAAGTACGCTGGTACCGCTCGATAGTACTGTCAAAGCAGCTACTTCCGCCGCCCTTCTGGTGAAACAATGGGAGGACCGCATTTATGGTTCCTTCGCCAGGAATGGCATCGATCCTTCACATCAGATTGCAACAGTTGATACGCCACTTGACGGCATGGAATCATCCATACGGTTCAGGCAAACCAACCTTGGAACACTCATCACAGCAAGTATGCTGATCCCTGAACCCAGGGTTGATGCAGCCATTTTAAACAGTGGTTCCATCAGGATAGATGATATGTTGCAGGGAGCTGGTAAGCAAAGAAGGTTCCTGGTATATCAATGAAAAGGCCATAGCATCCGACAGCATTTATACCATCCGTACGCTGGAATTTCTGACCACTGGCGCTGAAAAAGGGCTCGAATATTTCCGCGCCGATAATCCGGATGTCATCGGAATCAAAAAATACCAGGATGCAGCTAACCTACTTTCAGATATCCGGCGCTGTGTGATTGATGCATTAGATCATAAAAAACTGTTGTGAGTTTTGTTTCATGCCATGAATAAACCAAAACCTGACTATAATGATACCTATTTCCGGGAAAGACATCCGAAAACAATTGAAATATGACCTCATAGGAAAAGATTCTTACCGGGGTGTAACCCTAAGCTATACCTGGTTAGCCAATCAATTTGGGCATTTCTCGCTTGGCTTTATTCCAACCTTTATAATATATAAGTTATTAGCAAAGTGCCCGTATGCAATGCACCCTGCCATCCTTGCAGCAGTTATTGTTGCAATGATCTGGCTCTTATTTGAAACCTATAATTGTTTAGACTCGATTGTATGGGGGCCAAAAAAAACATATACATTCCAGCCAGACTGGCCCAATATTATTTATGACACTATTACCGACCTTTGTTTTTTTTGGCTCGGCGCCTCTCTCGCATCAGTGTTGTGTGACACTGCTAATGATCTCATTGTAATAATTTTTTTATTGCTCGCAGCGCTATTGGAATACCCTTCCCGCGATTGGTATGTTACCAAAATGTACCAGCAGGCAGCTGATTATCCATTCCAGTTCAGGTTAAGCCAGTGGGAGATGCCCATCAGCGAATTGAATAAAAAAACCACGCTTCAATTTTTAAAGGCTTTAGAAAGCAAAACTACGGGAAATCATTTACTGGTATTTGGCTCCTACAAAAGCGGGAAAACAAGTTTGGGGGTAGCAATCGCCAATGAACTTTCCATCCAGCACAATAGTTGTAGCTATGTAACAGCCATGAAATTATTTGGCCTGCTCAGTGAGCCAGACTTACCGACTGATGATTCGTCTACCAATTTATGGACATGGCGTGAATCTTCTTTGCTCATTATTGATGACATCAATCCTGGTCCGCCCATCCGGGAGGAGCTCGTTAGCCCGGCTATATTTTACAAATCTTTGGGAGACGGTGAACAAGGCGAAAAAAATAAGAAAACACTACGCGAAAAAAATGTTATCTGGATTTTAGGTAATGACGAATTAACCTATAAACACAGGCAGCACGAATGGGCGGCCATGCTCGGAGAAATCGGTGTAATCTCCAACAACATCAAAATGATCAACCTGTTCACAACCAATTAAGGTTTCTATTTGCCGATCAATGCCCTGTATCGGTATGCAGTTTTTAGGGTAAAATATAATTGTCATAGGCAAAGCTCACTAAATGTGTGAGGCTCTTGACCTCAAAACGCTTATACAAGGGTAAGATCCTTTTTTCAATGGCTGAATGGGAAACTTTGAAACTGGCCGCGATCTCTTTAAAAGAATATCCCTTGGCAATTAATGCCAATGCTTCTTTTTCCTTTTCCGATATGGCATATTTATAGAAAAGGGTCTTATTGAGTTCTTCTTCAAATTCAACTTTCTCGGGACCGTATGCTGCATAGCGCATGACCTTACCAAAATTCAAACTCCTGTTAACCTGGAAGCGGCCTATGATGGAGATGACCTTTCCATTCCTGTGTTCAAATATGCCAACCCTTGCAACAATGGGAATTTCACGCCCGTCCTTATGCAGCTTTTTCTGTTCAATCATAAAGCTGTATTTATCCAGGTCCGTCGTTTTTTTATGAATAAACATCAGAGCTTTGTCATTCAGTTCATGTACGAAAGGAGCAAAAGCGGGAGCGGTCATATTCACAATCCGCAGCATGGTTATTTCTTTGTCTTTATACCCAACCACTTCCTCCCATCCGTCTGCATAGATCATCCTGCCTTTTTCGAAAGAATAGATATATACCCCTTCTTCGGGGAATTTTGGAATGGTCTGCTTGAAATACAATGCCTCTTCACTCTGTAAGTCAGCCGGTACATCTGTTATAAACGTCTTTGAATAGCTGCCTGAAGTTAATTTTGGGTCCATCCTTTAACTTATTATGAATTAAGCCCTGTTCGCTACCTGTGTATTTTCGCAGTTGACTTTAATTTGATCCTGATTTAATTTTGTTTTTGACAGGTAGTTAATACTTTTTGACCGGAATTGTCAACAATTCAGTATGGCTCTTTACGCCATGCAAGGCCGGTTTTTGGCCATAAAGTAAATATAATTTCTCTATATTATTGACCGGGGGGCAAGAAAAAGTTGCGGCCATATCGGGGGGTATGTCACCGCAACTCTTCCTTCGGTACTGTTTTCTATCATTTCTCGTGCATCCTATGCCTATGATCCAACTATAACCTGAGGCCAATACCTTATGACTTCTGGAAAACCAAAAAAAACCCAAGATCTGGTCTTTAGGTCAGATCCCGGGCTTTTTTGGGTTATTGAGGGAAGCATTACCGCAATGTTATAATCATTCCCTGAACTCTTTTCGCATATCATCCAGGTTATCCATTGAGGGGCCTTTTAAAATCTTACGCCAGTCAATGGTGCGATGATATTTTTCCATGGCTTTATTCACATCAAATATCCTTTCGTCGTGTTGTTCTAAGGTATAAGGTGTATAGTCTGGCTTACCGGTAAAGAAATCCTGCAGCAAAGAAGCAGTAACATCATACTGGTTTACATAGGGCACACCCAGAATATTATAAATCGTTTTTAAAATAGCGCCAAAGTTGGCGTGTGTATGACTAACATATCCACGTTTTACATAAGGGCCCGCCATCATTAAAATGCTGCGATGTGCATCTATATGGTCAACACCACCCTGCGGGTCATCTTCTGTAATAATCACCAGCATATTTTTCCAATATTTAGTCCGGGACAGGAAGTGCAAAATCCTGCCAACTGCCAGGTCATTATCTGCCATGAAGGAATGACGATAAGGATACCCGTCTTCCGGTCTTACACCAGCGGTGTGATCGTTAGGTACCTGCATGGTAATCAGCGAAGGCATTGTCTCTTTTCCATTGATCCACTTTCTGCTAAACTCTTCTTCAAACTGGTTCATCCTGAATTGATCGGGGATATTAGTATTAAAACCCGCATAATTATGACTGGTGCGCGTAAACAAAGCTTTTTGCATCGGCACCATTACGCCATGTGCTGCACCTGTTGCAGTATCGTACCAGCTTTCACGAACATGTGCTGTTTCATTGGCTTCGCCGAAATTGTAAAACGATACTTCCTTTCTTTCCAATGCTTCCCATAAGCCCCCGGTTTCTGCATAGTCTTCAGGATCAATGCTTCCTGTAGAACCGGGAAAACGGCGACCGGGAGCCGCGGAGAAATACTTAGCTGTTTTGTCTACACTCGAATTGGTTTCTACCCATTCGTTAGGAACCACACCCATCATCCAGTGATGACCATGAATAGAGGCATCACTGTCGCAATAAAAGTTATCGCTGAAAGCAAATTCTTTCGCTGCTTTATGATGGTTCGGAGAAACCCTTACATGTCTGAATTTAGCTTTTAATGAATCCGGCAAAGTATACTCACAATTAACCCCGAATCTTGCCAGTGTACTATCGCCCTTTGCATTTTTTAACTGACCTAGCACCTCATCATAAGTCCTGTTTTCCTTGGTAATGTATACAACATACTTTATTGGACTTTTTCTTAATCCGGGCAATGCCGGGAGGAGGTTGGTAACATCTTCATTTAACTGCTCTGCCCGAAAAGTGTTATTAAGTGTTTGCCTGGTATAGGCAGCGAGCGTTTTTTGGTCGGGCACTGCAATTTTCTGAAAGCTGCCTAATTGTATATTGCCAATATAAGTGCCCTGCGGAGGGGTTACAAAACCTGCGCCACCATTGGGTCCGGCCCCCAATCCCCTGCAAGAGATCACATACATTTCTTTTTCATCTGCTGACAAACGCACCCGGGCAGGCCCCCAGCCAGTAGGAATCAACCCCTTCGTTGTTTTTGTTTCAATATCAATTACTGCCACTGCATTAAACCCTAATAATGCCACGTATAATGTCTTTTCGTCTTTGCTTAACGTAATACCAAATGGTAACAGGCCACGAAATTTATCAATATGCTTATCTGTCCTGATATTAATATGCCCCGATATTTTATGGTGTTTATAATCAATAACAGAAATATTATCGTTGGTGGCATTGGTTACATAAGCGTATTTTTTTCCTGCTGCTATCGAATTAGGGCTTGCACCGCCTACTACTTCTGCTCCCTCAATCATTTCTCCTACCTGGTAACCCGTTTTAAATTTATCTACTACCTTATTGGTATTTAAATCTATCGCAAACACACTCATGGATTCCGGAGAAGAGGGGCTGCCAACACCGGGAATTTTTTTACCTTCTATCTCTGTCCCTTCAATTGACTCTTTAGTATTATCACCATAAGGATGACGGGAAATCAGCATAGAGTCGTAGTTGTTTTTTGTTATTCCTTCAATCAGGGGATAGGCATACATACCAACGTTGGCAACAAAAGCCGTTGTTCTGTCCGGGCTCAACGCCAGGCCAAACGGCTGCCGGCCTGCGGGAATGGACGCTGTAATTCTTTTATGGATGAGATCATAGCGTACAAAACGAAAATTGCCCCGGTCCAAAATCAATAATTCATCATTGTTGAGTAAGAGGTCCGACGTAAAACTATCTTCAAAATCAATGCCCCCTGCTTTTCCGTTTAAAGAAATAGAATCTATGCGCTGCATTCCTTCAATATCATAAACAATTACCGCACCATTATCTCCGCCGCTTAAATACACTTTCTTTGAATCCTGCGCAAATGCTACGCCTAAAAAAGAGCCATGCGATAAAGGAGAAGCAATTTTTTTATCATAGCTGGGAACCCTGGTATTATTAAGGGTAGCAATATCAATAATGGTAAAAACGCCGTTGTGGAGAGTCAATGCTTTTCTTCCATCAGGAGAAATGGCCATTCCGAACGGGTCGTGTGTTATGCGGATTAAATTACCGGCAGGTGTTAACAAACGACCACTTGGCAAAACCGATGTGCCCTTTTCATCGATGGTGCAAAACTGATTCTTACCGGGTACCTGTAAAACAGTGATTGACTTTTGCTGGGCATAGCAAGTGGTAAACCAGGTAAGCAAAGACAATAGGAAAATTTGTTTTTTCATGCTGTGTTATTGTTGACAAAGAAAAAAATGAGGTAAGATGATCGTATAATCTGCTGTATAACCAAGGGCGAAACTATATATCTATTGTTAAGGAATAATGGGTTAAATATTATTTAAAAGTTAAGCAACACTTAACTAAATAGGCTTCAAAAGGTGTTATTGTTTACTAATTGTAAACTTTTCGAAGTTATAATGAATTGCGGATAGTTCACCACTCTTTTTACTATAGATAATAGTCAAGCGATTGGCAGCATATTTTAAGGAGAATAAGGCCATTTGACAAATATTTCCCAGGCGGTTTGCTCAATGATCCCTGCATCGCGAGAGAAGTTCGTTTAACTCCTGCGACAGGAAAATTTTATCGGATTATGCTGAAAATGATACTCCTGAATTTTCACGTACAGTTCTGGTTTAGGAATATTGGTCAATGCCCGGTTAAATCGTCAAAAGGATATTTGATTGGTAAAATGATATCCGCAACATCTGGATAATTATTTTACATTTTGGCCAAAGCCTGGTTAATTTAGAGGTCAATATGACAGCAGAGCAGCAACGGCTCAAAGTGAATGCTACAAAGAAAATTCCTTTAGAGCAATGGGGACCTTACCTATCAGAAAGACAATGGGGTACTGTTCGGGAAGATTACAGTGAAAACGGGGATGCATGGAATTATGTTCCTTTCAACCACTCACACGCCCGTGCTTACAGGTGGGGCGAAGATGGTTTAGGCGGCATATCTGATTTTTTTGGCAACCTGTGTTTTGCAGTATCGCTCTGGAACGGTAAAGATCTTATTTTGAAAGAACGCCTGTTCGGATTAGGCAATAACGAGGGCAATCATGGCGAGGATGTAAAAGAGCTATATTATTATTTAGCCAATCTTCCTTCGCATTATTACATGCAGATGCTGTACAAATACCCGCAGCAGCAATTCCCTTACGAGGACCTGATCGACAAAAATAAAAAAAGAAGCAAGCTGGAGCCGGAATATGAAATCCTGGATACCGGCATTTTTGACGACAATAAATATTTCGATGTATATATCACCTATGCCAAGGTCAATAAAAAAGACATCGGCATAAAAATAGAGATCATTAACCGGGGTGCTACAGCAGCACCTATAACTGTAGCGCCGACTTTATGGTTCTTTAACCGGTGGCAATCCCGCGGTCATGATAAAAAACCTTCCATCAAAACGATCAATAAGGAATGTCTCGTAAAAGCTACACATGAGCGGTTAGGAGCTTATTATTTGTATTATCAAAAACCAAACGATGCTTTTTTTACAGAGAATGAAACCAATACCGAAAAGTTATTCGGGGTAAAGAATCATTCCATTTTTGTAAAAGATGCATTTCATGATGCCATCATCCACAATAAAAATACAGAGGCACTCCGTAATAAAAAAAGCGGAACCAAGTTTGCGCCGGTATACCAATGCAAGATTGCGGGAGGTGCATCTGAAACCCTGTATCTACGGCTGAGTGATATATTGATGGAAGCTCCTTTTACTAAAGGGTTTACCGACATCTTTGAACAAAGAAAACAGGAAACAGAAGATTTTTATCATGAAATCTTGCCTGCGCATATTTCGGCTGACCTGAAAAATATCCAGCAACAGGCGCTGGCAGGTTTACTCTGGAGCAAACAATACTATTATTATGATATTGAACGCTGGTTAACCGAACCGGATGGCATAGCTACTGTGAGTCAGCAGCGCTTCAAAGGGCGCAACAGTGAATGGCAGCACCTCAAAAACCAGGACATCATTTTAATGCCAGATAAATGGGAATATCCCTGGTATGCTGCGTGGGACCTAGCTTTTCATTGTGTTCCGATGGCAATGGTTGATCCCAATTTTGCAAAGCATCAAATTATTTTAATCATGCGGGAATGGTATATGAAACCCGATGGGCAGCTACCCGCCTATGAGTGGAATTTCAGTGACGTAAACCCGCCGGTACAAGCCTGGTCAGCACTGCAGGTTTATCAGATTGAAAAAAATAAGACTGGTAAAGGAGATATTAATTTCCTCAAAAAGGTTTTCCATAAACTGATGCTTAATTTTACCTGGTGGATCAACAGGAAAGATCCTAATGGCAATAATATATTCGAAGGTGGTTTCCTTGGACTGGATAATATAGGTGTATTCAACCGCAGCATACAATTACATAGTAAAGCGAAATTAGAGCAGGCCGACGGCACCAGCTGGATGGGTATGTATGCATTGAATCTAATGGATATAGCCATTGAGATTGCCATGCAGGATGAAGCTTTCGAAGATAGTGCTACCAAGTTTTTCGAGCATTTTGTCTTAATTGCGGAAGCATTGAATCAATTGGGCATGTGGAACGAAGAAGACCAGTTTTTTTACGATACATTGGGCCTGGCAGACAATACAACCATGCAATTACGCATTCAATCCATTGTTGGTCTCACTTCGCTTTTTGCAGTTTCCATCATTGATAAAAAAGTGTTGCACAAGCTGCAGGATTTTACCAAGCGTATTACCTGGTTTCAAGAGTATCGCTTAAAGAACAAGAAGTTCTGGCCCAATGAAGAAGTGGCAGAAGAAGAGATCATGCTGATCTCACTGATCCCAAAGAACAAGCTGATTGCCTTATTAAAGCGATTATTGAATGAAACCGAGTTTTTATCCTGTGGGGGCATCAGGGCGTTATCAAAATATCATGAAAAGCATCCTTATTCAGTAACCCTTGAAGGACAGGAATATTCCATTCAATATGACCCGGGTGATTCTACTTCGGATTTTTTTGGTGGCAACAGTAATTGGCGTGGCCCCGTCTGGATGCCCATCAATTACCTGATCATTAAAAGCATCAAAAAATTCGGTGAGTTTTATGATGGCACATTCAGTATTGAATATCCTACCGGCTCCGGCATTTATATGGAACTGGGAGAAGTGGCCAATGAATTGACTAAGCGGGTGATCAGTTTGTTTGAATTAGATAAAAACAATCATCGAAAACTCCACGGTAACCAGAACTGGTTTTACAACAGGCCCGAAAACAAAAAACTGGTATTATTTTATGAATACTTTCATGGCGATACAGGAAGCGGCCTTGGCGCCAGTCATCAAACCGGCTGGACAAGTTTAATTGCACAGTTGATTACGGAGAAGAAAGCCGTGGAATAAATTGACATTAACTTTCCAACTCTAATCTTCGACTGTCTTAAAATCAGGTAAGGCTTCAATGAACCTTTTTTTTAAAAATCCATAATTATTTTGTAAGTTAGAGAGACCCAAACCCGTCTGTTATGATCTCCTCAAAAATCGAAACCGCCTTAAACCGACAAATCGATTTGGAAGGTTATTCTTCTATGTATTATCTGGCGATGGCCTCTTGGTGTCAGGTGAAAGGTTATAATGGCGTAGCAGCTTTCCTCTATCATCACTCTGATGAAGAGCGCATGCACATGTTAAAACTCTTTCATTACATTAATGATCGTGGAGGTCATGGCATAGTACCTCCTTTTGCTGCTCCGAAAAACGATTTCAAGGATATTCACGAAATCTTTGAGATTGTGCTTTCGCATGAAATAAAAGTTTCCAATGAGATCAACGCATTGGTGGAACTCTGTATAGCAGAAAAAGATTACACAACCCATAATTTTTTACAATGGTATGTAGCCGAGCAAATAGAAGAAGAAACCCTGGCCCGCAATATCATTGATAAATTAAAACTCATTGGAGAGGATAAGGGAGGCATGTATCTTTTTGATCGGGATTTACAAACAATGGGAATAGTCGGACAGGGT
This sequence comes from Sediminibacterium sp., assembly GCA_041856175.1. GTDB lineage: Bacteria > Bacteroidota > Bacteroidia > Chitinophagales > Chitinophagaceae > Sediminibacterium. The sequence continues at coordinate 23,308 of JBHAFM010000140.1, read as the reverse complement.
GGACGAAAGCGCAAAGGAGGAAAGCACTAAATCGTAAAAAAATTGCCCCTTTTTCGAATTTACCTAGTAAGTAAACTTGGTCTGGTGGTTGTATAAACTCGGTTTGCTTACCCAAAGCCTCTTGCAAATCCCATATTATTATATAAAAATTAGGGATTCGAATCCACCATTATGATTGGATTCTAAAGCTCACAATAATCTTAATTTCAAAGGGGCATTAATGGGAGCAATACATTCATGGCTTCTTTTATCGTTAACCAAACCATGCAAATCTAACATTTTATATTACATTTGCATAGATGATTAAACGAAGATTAGAAGATAAAATCCGTGAGGCTCTTACGCGAAGCCCTTCAGTTGCCTTAATAGGTCCTCGCCAGGTAGGCAAAACAACCATTGCCTTTAATATCTCCGAAACAACGCCTTCCATATATCTGGATCTTGAAAGTAGCCTGGACTTACAAAAGGTTCGTGACATAGTGAGTTTCCATAATGCAAATAAAGATAAACTCATTATTCTTGATGAAGTACAAAGGCTACCGGAAGTCTTCTCTCCCTTAAGGGGAATCATTGATAAAGAACGACGCAAGGGAAACAAAGCAGGCCAATTTCTGTTTCTCGGGTCAGCATCCATTGACTTACTCAGGCAATCCAGTGAATCCCTCGCCGGAAGGATCACCTATCTCGAACTATTTGGTGTCAATCAATTGGAATTTCCCAATAATATAAATACACTTTGGCTCAGAGGCGGCTTCCCCGAAAGTCTGCTGGCGGCGTCAGAACGAGCCAGTCTAGAATGGCGACGCGATTTTATCAAAACATACCTTGAACGTGACATCCCTCAACTTGGGCCCCGAATACCGGCTGAAACATTAGAACGTTTCTGGACAATGCTCGCCCACCACCAAGGATCTGTATTTAACGCAGCCAACCTGGGCAGGAACCTTGATGTATCAGGGGTTACCATTGGGCGTTACCTGGATTTGATGGTTGACCTGCTACTGGTCCGGAGGCTAAGACCTTGGACGTATAATGTAGGCAAGCGCCTCGTGCGTTCTCCAAAAGTGTATGTAAGGGATAGCGGGATTACACATGCACTGCTGAATATAACAGACCATAATCAATTGTTGGGCCATCCGGTAATAGGCGGAAGCTGGGAAGGTTTTGTGATCGAAAACATTCTTTCTGTAGCGCCTGTCGGCGTGCAGCCTTTTTATTATGGAACGCAGGGTGGTGCTGAGATTGATCTCATATTGGAATTTTCAGCCAAAACAAAGTGGGCCATTGAAATTAAAAGAAGCTCTTCCCCAACAGTAAGCAAGGGCTTTCACATAGCCTGTGAAGATATTAATCCCGAGAGGCGTTATGTGGTGTATTCAGGAACTGATCAATTCTCTTTAGGAAATGGTATAAATGCAATCTCACTTTCTGATCTTATGCATGAAGTGATGGCCCATTAATCCTGTCTTATAAAGAAGGTCCACGTGGCTTTTGTCCCTGAGATTTTTTCTGGATAGGCAGGCCCTAGAGTTCTTATAATTAACTGTATGTCAACAAAAAACCCCAACATTTCTATTGAGGTTCCTGTGGTGTGGGCCGGGATCGAACCGGCGACACAAGGATTTTCAGTCCTTTGCTCTACCGACTGAGCTACCGCACCATATCGGTTTTTGATTGGGAGTTCCAAACCCCTTTCGGGGCTGCAAAAATAGGGGGATTTCACAAATAATCCACATACTTTTTTGATGGATTTTTAAAACTCGCAATTCTTAGGCGTACGTGCGAATGGGATCACATCCCTGATATTACCCATGCCTGTTACAAACTGCACCATCCTTTCAAAACCTAATCCGAAACCGGCATGCGGCACTGTTCCAAAACGGCGGGTATCTAAGTACCAGCTCATCTCTTCGGCAGGAATATGCATATCCTTCATCCTTTGTTCCAGCTTCTCTAGTCTTTCTTCCCTTTGCGAGCCACCCACGATCTCCCCAATGCCCGGCGCCAGGATGTCCATCGCAGCCACTGTTTTTCCATCATCGTTCATTCGCATATAAAATGCCTTGATCGCTGCAGGGTAACCAGTAACAATCACTGGCCTTTTGAAATGCTTCTCCACCAAATAACGCTCATGTTCACTCTGCATGTCAATGCCCCAGCTTACATCGTATTTGAACTTCTTCTTTTTGTAAGCAGGCGAATCCAGCAAAATATCGATAGCTTCCGTATAAGTGATGCGCTCAAACTGGTTATCCACCACAAAACGAAGTTTCTCCAGCAACCCCATCTCCGAACGCTCTGCCTGTGGTTTTTGCTTTTCCTCCTCGGCTAATCGCTGGTCAAGAAATGCAAGGTCTTCTGCATTATGCTCCATGGCATAACGGATCAGGTACTGTATAAATTCCTCTGCCAGGTTCATGTTATCTTCTATATCATGAAATGCCATCTCCGGTTCAATCATCCAGAACTCTGCCAGGTGGCGGGTGGTATTGGAATTCTCTGCGCGGAAAGTAGGCCCGAAAGTATAGATCTCGCTGAATGCCATCGCACCCAGCTCTCCTTCCAATTGCCCGCTCACCGTAAGATTTGTGGACTTACCAAAAAAATCTTCTGTGAAATCAATACTTCCATCTTCTTTGCGCGGCGTATGATCAAATGGCAGCGTCGTTACCCTGAACATTTCTCCCGCACCTTCCGCATCACTCGAAGTGATGATGGGCGTATGCAGGTACACAAATCCCTTCTCATTAAAGAATTGGTGCACCGCAAATGCCAGTGAATGCCTGGTACGGAAGACCGCACCAAAAGTATTGGTACGAAAACGCAGGTGGGCTATCTCTCTTAAAAACTCGAGGCTATGTTTTTTGGGTTGCAAGGGGTATTTCTCCGCATCACTATCACCCAATATTTCAACCTGTTTCGCTTTCACTTCCACTTTTTGTCCTTTGCCCAGAGAAGGAACCACTTCCCCAGTCACTTTTAAAGAAGCACCGGTAGTGATCCGCTTCAGGGTTGCTTCATCCAGCAAACCAAGCTCCACCACTACCTGCACATTATCATTGGTACTTCCGTCATTCAATGCGATGAACTGGTTGTTGCGGAAAGTACGCACCCAACCCATTACCGTAACTTCCTGGCCGTTTAATTCGCCGGACAACAGACGTCTGATCTTGATTCTCTTGTTAAACATGGTTGCTCTATTTGACCCCGGAGCGATGCAGTATTGGTTCGCCCGAAAAGTTTATACAGGCAGCAAAGATAAGTGTTGCAACTGCTTAAATTTTGTTTTTATACCGTATTCAGTGATGCTGAGACAGTTAGAATCCAGCCAATGCATTGAAATTTGAAATTCACCCCGTATTTTTAAAGCCTGTAGCATAATACTTTACATAACACTTATATAATATATAAATATAGCTATAGATAGCACACCAATATCCAGCCAATGAATACTGTCAGCCCGCATCTTTTTGTAGCTCTCGTTGAACGCACGGCAGATGCTGTGTTTGTACTTCGGGTGCAGAACGGCGGACAGGCTTTCATCATGGAATATGTTAACAATGCCTACCTCAGGAAATTTGATCAGCCGCGTGAAAAATTTATTGGAAAAGAACTGAAAGACTTTCTTTCGCCGGAGAAATGCGCGGTTGTCAGGGAACGTCTTACTGCCTGTGTCAAGAATAAAACAATTCTCAGATATGAGGAAAATATTATACTGAATAATAAAACATTCACCAGCCTCAGCGAAGCGTTCCCCATTGACAACAAAAAAGGAGCCGTGGAATATGTAGTGGGGATATCGAAAGATATTACTGAATTAAAACAGCAGCGCGACCAGCTTTCCGAGTCCGAAAACACCCTGCAGGGCATTATGAACAGTTCGGACAATATTACTTTACTTATTGGCTCCGATCTGCGCATCGTTTATGCCAATGCAGCCGCTCAGCGGCATGCCATAAGAATGCTTGGCAAAGAATATATTATTGGCGATCTCATACTGAGTTATCTTTCTGAGGCGCAGGTGAATACGGCAGCCGAACACTTTCTTGCTTTGGTAAAACAGGATAAAAAAAGCTTCACTTTTGAACACAGCATTGCTTATCCAGATGGAGAAGAAAGCTGGTTCATCAGGAGGTATTACCCGGTAACTGATAACAACAGCAAGATCATTGGCGTTGTGGTTAATTCTGTAAATATCACGGAAAGAAAACGGCAGGAGATGCAGATACAAAAACACGCAGATGCGCTCCGGGAAATAGCAAAAATGCAGTCGCACGAAATGCGTAGGCCGGTAGCTAATATTATAGGACTGACCGACCTGATCGACCTGCAAAAACCGGTAGCAGAAAATGCAGAAGTCATTGCCCACCTCAAAAAAAGCACCCAGGAATTAGACGAACTAATCAGGCGTATTATTGCCAAAACGAATAACGAAAACTTATAATGAGATTCTTTTTTGAGGCTCTATTAGTAACTTTTTGTTTTGTTTTTGATTATTTTGGCTTAACATTGCAGTGGAAACCAAGCTGATTTGGTCCTCATTTCGCTCTCGACAACATCAGTTTACTCTCTTTCCAATCAGAAACCAGAAACATTATCCGAATTTATCCCGATCTGAGTTTGCATTTCCTTAGACAGGATTTTTACCTAATGATTTTAGACAACTTGAATTCTCTTCTTAATTGATTTTATGTACGACATTTTGCAATTGAACGACATGTTATTGCCAGAGCTGCTTGATATTGCTGAGCAGCTGAACATTACCGGGGCCAAGAAATTGGACAAACAAGGCCTGATTTACAAGATCCTCGATGGACAGGCTTTAAAAGCCAGTGAAACCAAGGACGATGGCAGAAAAAAAAATACAAGGGCCCGCAAACCAGTCACTGTAAAAACAGCCATCGCAACCGAAGAGGCCGAAGTGATGCAGGAAGCGCCGCAACATGCAGACAAAGCCGCAACCAATAAAAGGGGTGCCCCCCGTAAGCCAAAAAATGAAAAGGCACCCGAAAAAGCAGCTGCATCAATCACCCCTCCACAAACAACAGAAACTGCCGATACAGCAGGAAGACCAACCGCAGAAAATGAAGCCGCTTCCGAAAACGGTCTGCCCCAGGAAGGACCATCCCACCAGTATCCCCAAAAACACCAACGCAAAGAACCTACTTTCAATATTGAATTTGAAGGCGTGATCCTAGGCGAAGGCGTATTGGAAATGATGCCCGATGGTTATGGCTTTCTCCGTTCTTCAGACTACAACTACCTTTCCTCTCCCGATGACGTATATGTTTCTCCTTCCCAGATCAAATTATTCGGCTTAAAGACAGGCGATACCGTTCACGGTTCTGTCAGGCCGCCCAAAGAAGGAGAGAAATACTTTGCATTATTGAAAGTAGACACCATCAATGGTAAAAAACCGGATGAAGTGCGCGACCGCGTACCATTCGATTACCTGACTCCTTTGTTCCCTTATGAAAAGCTTAACCTTTTCACTACCTCCAACAATTACAGCACACGCATCATGGACCTTTTTACCCCTATTGGTAAGGGTCAGCGTGGATTGATTGTTGCACAGCCAAAAGTTGGTAAGACCATCCTCCTGAAGGAAGTAGCCAACGCCATCGCAGCCAACCACCCCGAGTGTTACCTGATGGTGGTATTGATAGATGAACGTCCGGAGGAAGTTACCGATATGGAACGTAGTGTCAGGGCCGAAGTGATTGCCTCCACTTTTGATGAACCAGCCGAGAAACACGTAAAAGTTTCTACCATTGCTTTGCAAAAAGCAAAACGTTTGGTTGAGTGCGGACATGATGTGGTGATCCTTTTAGATTCTATTACCCGTTTGGCAAGGGCCCACAATACCGTTGCCCCTGCGAGTGGTAAGGTTTTGAGTGGTGGTGTGGAAGCAAATGCGATGCAGAAACCCAAACAATTCTTTGGTGCTGCCCGTAAAATAGAACATGGCGGCTCTCTTACCATCCTTGCAACTGCGCTGATCGAAACCGGAAGTAAAATGGATGAAGTGATCTTTGAAGAATTCAAAGGTACCGGTAATATGGAGCTACAGTTAGATCGCCGCTTGGCAAACAAGCGCGTGTTCCCTGCTATTGATCTGGTTGCTTCTTCTACTCGCCGCGATGATCTCCTGCTCGATAAAGAAGTATTGCAAAGAATGAACATCCTCCGCTTGTTCATCAATGATATGAATACCGAAGAAGCGATGAGCGAATTGCTGAAACGCATGCGCGGTACGAAGGACAATGAAGAATTCCTTGCTTCCATGAACCGTTAAAGACAAGCCTGATATTAAAAAAGGTTCCGGAACCGGAACCTTTTTTAATATACTCCCGGCGCGTACTTTTGAAATACAATGCCCGTTACCCCGCTTAACATAGCAACTTTTTTAGACCTCGCACAAACCTGCCCGATATTCGATGTTAGAAGCCCGGCTGAATACCAGCACGCCCATATTCCCGGCGCCTACTCCCTGCCTTTGTTTACCGATGAAGAGCGAAAAATTGTTGGCACCGCCTATAAACAGGAAAGCAAACAAAAGGCCATCAAGTTTGGGTTGGATTTTTTCGGACCCAAAATGGTAAAAATGGTGGAAGAAGCTGAGCAGGTGATGGAAAGCAGAAAAAAAAACGGCGCAGCCCCGGACAGTAACCGCATACTGGTTCACTGCTGGCGTGGCGGCATGCGCAGCGCAGGAGTTGCCTGGCTGCTGGACCTGTACGGTTTTAACGTGGTTACATTGGTAGGCGGTTATAAAACATACCGTCATTGGGTATTGCAGCAATTTGAAAAAAATTACCCGCTCAATATCCTGGGCGGATATACCGGAAGCGGTAAAACTGCACTGCTGCAGCAATTAGAAAAAAAGAAAGAAGCGATCATTGACCTCGAAGCACTCGCTTTGCATAAAGGTTCCGCGTTTGGCGGGCTCGACAGGATTGCACAGCCTTCCCAGGAAATGTTCGAGAACCTGCTCGCTACTGAATTAAAGAAAAAAGAAGCGGCGCATGCCATTTGGCTGGAAGATGAAAGCCAGCGTATTGGCCTGGTCAATATTCCGATTGTTTTCTTCAACCAGATGCGGCAACAACCGGTCTTCTTTATTGACGCCCCTTTTGAAAAACGACTAAACCATATTGTAAAAGAATATGGTAAATACGAAAAAGAAAAACTGATCAATGCCATCATGCGCATCAGGAAAAGGCTGGGCGGACTCGAAACAAAAACGGCCATCAACCACCTTGTCGAAGACAATGTGAAAGAATGTTTTCGTATGCTGTTAACCTACTATGACAAGTTGTACACAAAGGGATTGCATAACCGGGAGCAGGCGGAGGAACTGGTCAGGTTGATCCCGGTAACCACTATTGATGCCAGGCAGAATACTTTACACTTACTAAACTGCTACCAAAAACAGGACACATGAGCGACATAGAAAATATCCGGCTTACCAAATATTCTCACGGTGCTGGTTGCGGTTGCAAGATCGCACCACAGGTACTCGATACCATTTTAAAAACCAACTTCTCTGCACCTGACCATAACAGGTTGCTCGTTGGCAACAGCAGCAAAGACGATGCCGCCGCTTATGACCTGGGCAATGGAACCGCATTGATTGCCACCACTGATTTTTTTATGCCAATCGTTGACGATGCTTTTTCATTTGGCAAGATAGCGGGCGCCAATGCCATCAGCGATGTATATGCCATGGGAGGAAAACCTATACTGGCCATTGCTATTCTCGGCTGGCCGGTAGATAAACTCCCGGCAGAACTTGCACAACAGGTCATAGAAGGCGCACGAAGCATTTGTGCCGAAGCAGGTATTACGTTGGCAGGAGGTCATAGTATTGATTGCCCCGAGCCCATATTTGGTCTCGCTGTAAACGGGATCGTTCCTATTGAAAACCTGAAACAGAACAGTACTGCCCAGGAAGGTGATATCTTGCTGTTGACCAAACCCATCGGTATCGGCATTTTATCAACCGCACAAAAAAGAGAAGTATTAAAAGAAGAAGACCTGCAATTGATGCTCAAACAACTGATGCAACTGAACAGTGTAGGAGAATCATTGGGGCCTGTCAAAGGCATTCATGCCATGACAGATGTAACTGGTTTTGGATTGCTGGGTCATTTGATAGAAATGAGTGAAGGCAGTAAACTAAGCGCAGAGTTGCAATATAAAAAAGTGCCGGTGATCCCCGCTACAAGAGAATACCTTGCCCGGCACATAGTGCCAGGCGGTACAAAACGCAACTGGAGCAGCTATGGCGATAAAGTAAAATTCGCACCTGGCATTAATGAACAGGAAGCCGCAGACCTGCTCGCCGACCCCCAGACAAACGGCGGCTTATTAATCGCCGTAAACAAAGATGCGCTCGAACAGGTGAAAACAATACTCAACGGCCGTCAACTTTGTACCGAAGTGATTGGCGAGATGATAGCTGCAAAAGAAAAAACAGTTTACGTTGTATGATCGTTGCGCATTATTTCAGGAGCCAGTTGTCAAACAGTTTCAATATGCGCTTATACTCATCCGTCCAGCTGCTCGGTTCTACAAAGCCATGGTCTTCTACCGGGTACACAGCCAGTTCCCAATTGTCTTTCCCGAGTTCAATCAGCCTTTGCGATAAACGTACCGCGTCCTGGAAATGAACATTGACGTCCACCATACCATGGCAGATCAATAAATGGTTTTTCAATCCATTCGCAAAATTGATCGGCGATGACCGTGCATACGCGAGGCTGTCGTTAGCCGGCTCGTTCAGGATATTGGAAGTATAGCCATGATTGTAATGAGCCCAATCCGTAACAGGGCGTAATGCAGCCCCCGCTTTGAACACATCAGGTTTTGTAAACAGCGCCATCAATGTCATAAAGCCACCGTAGCTGCCACCATACATACCAATCCTGCCGGCATCAATGCCATATTGGTTCACTAAAAATTTAGCGGCGTCTATATGATCATCTAAGTCTTTACCGCCCATGAACCGGTAAATACCCGTACGCCAGTCACGGCCATAACCACTGCTCGCACGGTAATCAATATCCAATACCGTATATCCTTTGTCGGCCAGTAAATTATGGAACATGTATTCGCGGAAATACGAACTCCACCAATAATGAACATTCTGCAGGTAGCCGGCGCCATGTACAAAAATGACTGCTGCATTGTTTTTCTTTCCACTGGCCGGTTCATATATCCTTGCATACACTTGCGCACCATCGCTTGCAGGAATGGTAATAATTTCAGGTTCTTTCCACGCATAGGTTTTAAAAGCATCGCTCATAGCCTTACGGGTAACCTGCACAGGCTTTTTCCCGGGTTCATTTTCCTGGATAAAAAGCTCCCAGGGTTTATTGATATAAGAGTAGCGATAGGCGATCCATTTTTCATCGGGCGACATACTGATATCGTAACCGCCATCCATACCAGTAATCTTTTCTTTTCGCGTTCCGTCTGTTTTAATCCGGTACCAGTTTTGTTTACCAGGGTGCTCTTCGTTTGTTAACAGGTAAAAGGATTGTTTATTCCGGCTCAATACAACATCCTGTACTTCATATTTTCCTGTTGTCAATGCTTTTTTAGCATCGGAGCTAATATCGTAAGTATACAAGTGCGAGTAACCCGAAACCTCACTTTGGAAATAAAAAACAGCATCATTGATCCACGCAAGCCTTGATACACTAAAACCACCACCAATACCAGGTCCGCCAATCCAGGCTTCATCACGCTGGCGATCGAGTAATTTTAATTTGCCTGAGAATGGATCCAGCTCCATGATCCACCTGTCCTTATTATCCTGCGAGCGGATGTCAACCACTGCATAAGTTCCTGCCTCATTCCAGTAAGGTCCGTTAACGATCACACTTCTCGGCGTCGCTTTTTTACCGGCAAATTTGTTGGGATAATCTTTTACATAATCCGGCTGGTCTGTAATACCGGGGATGGAATCCACCTGAATCAATCGTACTGTATCTTTTATTTTATCAAACACATAAAATTCATATTTTCCAAGCGGAGCACCCACTTTAACACGCCCGGTGATATCCGTTGTAAACCCGCTCTCTGTAACATAATCCGGAACAATCGTATTTTTTGCGTTGATTGGTGGCTGGTATAAACGGTAGGTTATAAAACGGCCATCCGGACTGATCTGTAATTGCTGTATGGATTTATTTCCTATTGAAATGCTTTTCAATGTGTCCACATCTTTATTTGCTTTGATAAATGCATCTCGCTGTTCTTTTTTTTCTTTTCTCTCTTTAACTATTTGCATCAGTTCCAATTGCTGCTGCTGTAGCCATTGTTCCTGGTTGGCAGCTGCGGTTTTTGTTCCGCCTCCAATCCTGCCACCGCTTACAGATCCACCAATTGCGGGTGCAGAAATGATTTCAGCATCCCGTGTAAAGCTGGTGAGCTGAACTGTTGCGCCGGTTGATGTATTCCATCCAAACAGGTTCTGGTTGCGGTTATATACAATCCATGCATCTTTCCCTATGAATTTTGGCGCCGATTCATATTCTTCTGTCTGTGTAATGCGCGTTGTTTTTCCTGTTTTGGTATCCTGCATAAAAAGATCACCATGATACACATATACCAATCGCGTAAAAGATGCATTATACACACTGTTGCTCACAGCATTCAGTTGCTGCGATTCGAGGTAACCGGCCTTTTCTGTCATGCCGTTATTGAGCCTGTACCGATAAACAGAATCGGCAATTGTATGATCAGGGTTCCAGCTGAACAGGATGTTTTTACTGTCGGCCGTCCAAAAGACATTAAAAGGAGAGGACCCGATCCATTTGGGATCCTGCATGATCTTTTCAACGGTAAGTGTTTGTGCATGTGCAATAATTCCCGCGAGGAGCGTGTAACAAAGAAGTCTGATTTTCATCTGTACAGTTTAATGCAATAAATCTATTACAATGAACGGATGAACAAGAAAAGGGGAGCAATTATTTTATGAATGGCTTGTTGGGTAACTGTTATTTATAATAATTATTACGTTCAATTTCTTCCCGCACTTTATCATGTACCAGGTAACGAATGGTTTTTCCCGCTTTGATCGAAGTGCGGATATCTGTTGCAGAGATGACAAGCAGGGGGGCATCTAAAACATGCACCGTGGCACCCCAGGTTTCTTCCACTGTAAAACCGGGTCTTGTATAAATAATAAAAGGATGGTTCCTGACTAACAATTCAAAATTTTTCCAGCGTGGAAGATTTTGAAAACTATCGCTGCCCATAACAATGGAGAAGTGATGTTTGGGGTATTTTTCCTGTAAATAAGCAAGCGTGTCGATGGTATACGAGGGGCGCGGCAATTTAAATTCCACATCTGATGCCCGCAATTGCAGGTCGTCATCAACCGCCAATTGCACCAGGTGCAACCGATGGTATTCATTCAGTAATACTGCTGATGGCTTGAGTGGGTTTTGCGGAGATACGACAAACCATACCTGGTCAACATCGGCATGATTGGCAACATGACTGGCGATAATTAGGTGACCGGTATGAACAGGGTTAAAAGAACCAAAGTAAAGGCCAATTTTCATCTAATATATTGATATTCAATTAGTTATAATTAATCTTCTTCAACAACAAAAATACTGTTCGCCTCATTCAGGCGCAGGCTGAGGCGGTATCCTGCCACTGAAATGGAAATAGGATCACCCAACGGGGCAATTTGTTCTACCATTACATGTTCCCCTGGCACGCAACCCATTTCCATCAGCTTAATAAAGATCTCATCTTTTTCAAAAGAATTAATCACCGCTTTCTGACCCGCTTCTAATTCTGACAATCGTTTCATAGCCACTTGTATAAGAATATAAAGGTAACCCTGCCCTATAGGTTTTACTTACGAATTTTGGAGTAATACATTATCAGTAATTATTATCAGCAGCACATACTTTTTTTACGCTTTACTCGTTATCAACCTTAATACTATGGTTTCATTCCAATCGGCCGACAGGCCATTCCGTTTTGCAGGTAAAACAGTACTGAAAACATTTATTGCCAACCTTTTCAAAAAAGAAAAAAAGGTGCTGGCTAATATTACGTACATATTTTGCTCCGATGCCTATCTTTTGCAGATGAACCGTGATTTTTTAGCCCATGATTTTTATACTGATATTATCACGTTCGGGCTTTCTGAAGAAGGACATCCCATTGAGGCTGAAGTATATATAAGTCTCGACAGGGTAAAAGACAATGCCCATACCCTGGGTACAACCTTTAGAGAAGAGACCCTCCGGGTAATTTTTCATGGTGCACTTCATCTCTGTGGCTATAAGGACAAAAAGAAAAGCGAGGTTAGTTTAATGAGGCAGAAAGAGGACCAGTATTTATCTTTATATATGAAAACCGGGGGCTAAATGCTTCGATCACTGGTATTTTATCTTCTTTTCTTTCCTCTTTTTTCCCTTGCTCAAATCTCTATCGTAGAATTAGAGGTACGGCGTGTTCCACCGCCTGCCATTCGTGATACGGTGGTTGATCACTGGAATCTATCCCAATCCAAATACGAGACCCTCCCAGACCAGGCTAAAGATTTTTTATACTGGGTCAACTATTCCAGGAGGAATCCTAAAAGGTTTTGGGATAGCGTCGTTTCTCCCACCCTCCGTGTATTCCCCTCTTTGGATAATAGTGAGGCAATAAGCCTGAAAGCAGATCTCTTTCAAACAGACCCGCTACCCATGTTTGCCTTAAATGAGACACTCCTTCAAACTGCCCAACTACACGCCTCTGATATTGCCAACAACAATGCATCGCCAAGCCATGTTTCAACCAAGGGGACTGATTTCGGGGAGAGGATGAAAAGAGCTGGTGTTAGATATTGTGCCAGTGAAAACTTTTCTCTCTGTAGCCATGGCGCCCTGGTAGCTGTTGTGCTGCTTTATTTAGACATTGGCATACCCAACCCCAGCCATAGGAGATCTCTTTTAAACCCAATATTCGTTGAAACAGGCATAGGGTCTGCCGCTTATAACAAGGAGCAATGCCTCTTTGTGCAAGACCTGTCCTGTGCTCAGTATTAAACATGTTCCACGTATCCCAGTTTCCATGGGGAACATTTTTTAGTTTTGCAATATGACAAGAAAAAGGTGGACACCCCAAATCGAAGTGACCGATGCTTTGATCCGTTTCCGGGAAAAACGCAAATGGCAGCTGAGTTACCGGAGGTATGTCCTGGAAGGCAAACCAAGTGAAGCCTATGCCCGCTATTTTGGGCTAAGCAGCCAGGTCTTACGTCAATGGTTTGAACTCCAGTTTACCGCTGACCTGCATTGGGAGAATTTTGGCAAAGCCTGGCAGTTTGACCATATTGTTCCTGCCGCTTATTTTGATTTTGCCAGCGAAGAAGATCTTTTGCTATGCTGGTCTTTCATCAACATGCGAGTAGAAAAAATCGATACTGATAACACCAAAGGCAACAGGATCGATGCATTAGCAATCAGACCTTATTTCGAGGGACTTTATGCTAGAACGGGGTATTCGCTCTGCATTAAAATGCTGGAGAAAATTAAGACCATTGAAACATCCTGTATAAAAAACAGCAATGCCGGCATGGAAGATTTCATCAACCAAAACAAAGCGATGCTGGAAAAAATTGCAAGCTTTTCCAACGAAGATTTTATCAAACTCAACGGCGGAATGAGTGTTGATGAAATTATCCTAGAAAGGGAAATCCTGAGAAAGTTCGGTTAAAGGCAAAACCCTGAAGTATCTTTGCACCCTAATTGAAAAGAAAACATGTTTCCTGAATATGATGTGATCGTAGTTGGGGCCGGTCATGCTGGCTGTGAGGCAGCGGCAGCGGCAGCGAACTTAGGCAGTAAGGTTTTATTGGTAACCATGAACATGCAGACCATTGCACAAATGAGCTGCAACCCAGCCATGGGTGGTATTGCCAAGGGACAGATTGTAAGGGAAATTGATGCCATGGGCGGCTATAGCGGAATCGTAAGTGACCTCAGCACCATTCAGTTCAGGATGCTTAACCGCAGTAAGGGTCCCGCTATGTGGAGTCCAAGAACCCAGAACGACCGGATGCTCTTTGCCGCTAAATGGAGAGAGCAATTAGAGCATACTCCTAATGTAGATTTTTACCAGGATATGGTTCGCTCCATTATCCTGAAAGGTAATACCGCTTGTGGGGTGGTGACAGGATTAGGACACGAGATCAAATCAAAAGCAGTTGTGGTAACCAGCGGTACCTTCCTCAACGGCATCATCCATATAGGCGAAAAACAATTTGGTGGCGGTCGCGTAGCAGAAAAAGCCGCTACCGGCATCACCGAGCAGCTGGTTGCATTCGGATTTGAGAGCAACCGCCTCAAAACAGGAACGCCGCCCCGGGTAGATGGCAGAAGCCTCGACTATAGTAAAATGGAGGAGCAGAAAGGAGATGATGAAATTGTTGGGTTCTCCTATACAGATACACCACGCATCAAACCCGAAGATCAACGCAGTTGCTATATTACTTATACCAATGACACCGTTCATGAAATACTGAAGACCGGCTTCGACAGAAGCCCCATGTTCCAGGGCAGGATAGAAGGAAGAGGTCCGCGCTATTGTCCGAGTATCGAAGACAAGATCAACCGGTTTGCGGACAGGGACAGACACCAGCTCTTTGTAGAACCGGAAGGCTGGAACACGGTTGAGATCTATGTCAATGGTTTCTCCACTTCCTTACCGGAAGAAGTTCAATACGAAGCAATTCGTATTGTTCCGGGTTTTGAAAACGTTCGCATCTTCCGCCCCGGGTATGCTATCGAATACGACTTCTTTCCGCCGACACAATTAAAATACTCGCTCGAAACAAAACTGATCAGTCACTTATTCTTTGCCGGACAGATCAATGGTACAACAGGGTATGAAGAAGCTGCCTGCCAGGGCTTAATGGCAGGTATTAACGCACACCAGAAAGCCAGAGAGCTGGAACCCGTGGTGTTGAAAAGGAGCGAAGCTTATATCGGTGTCTTGATTGACGACCTGATCAGCAAAGGAACAGATGAACCTTACCGCATGTTTACCAGTCGCGCTGAATTCAGAACACTGTTGCGCCAGGATAATGCAGACCTTCGTCTCACCGAACTAAGCTACCGTCTTGGTCTTGCTTCCCAGCAAAGAATGGACAAGGTGATTAATAAAAGAGGGGGGGTAACCCACGTGCATAAAGTTTTAAAAGACCTTAGCGTAGAGCCGGAAGAAATCAACAGTTATTTTGAAAGCATTGATTCTTCTTTCATCACAGAAAAACAAAAAGCCTCAAAGATTATCCTCCGTCCAAATGTGGATCTTGTTTCCCTGATGAAAGCAGTTCCACGTTTGCATGATGCTTTGCAAAACATTCCGCACGAAACCCTGGAACAGGCAGAGATACAAATCAAGTACGAAAGATATATCGAAAAGGAACAGGAGATCGTGGACCGCATGAGCCAGCTCGAAAACCTGCTTATTCCTGATAGCTTTGATTATGACCGCGTAGCTGCACTTTCTAATGAAGCATTACAGAAATTCAAACGCATAAAACCTAGGACTTTAGGCCAGGCAAGCCGTATCAGTGGTGTAAACCCAAGCGATGTCCAGATCCTGATGGTCTATATGGGTCGTTGATTCGACCACTCATCAAAAAAATAATGCTTGTCCTTCTCTGCAATCGCTAATTCAGTAGCTTTAGAATCTTTCTTCATTAACTAATTTCATATGAGAAAACTAAAGCTCCTTCTTTCGGGGTTGCTGTTGGCATCTATGCTGCAGGCCCAGGAAACATTTCCCGTAAACGGCATCGCAGATAAACGCGACGATTGTTACGCTTTTACCAATGCCACGATTGTCCAACATTCACAATCAACACTGCACAAAGCAACGCTGTTGATCCGGGACGGCAAGATCATTTCTGCAGGAACCAATGTGGCCGTTCCAAAAGATGCAGTAGTCATCGATTGTAAGAATAAATACATCTACCCCTCTTTCATAGACATTTATACAGATTACGGTTTGGCTGCAGCGCAACGCCAACCAGCCGCCGTGTTCAATTACAATGCGCCTGCACAATTCACCTCCAACACCAAGGGCGCATTTGGCTGGAACCAGGCGATCAGGCCTGAAACCGATGCTTATAAATTATTCACTGCAGATGATGCAAAAGGCAGAAGTTTTCGTGAGCTCGGCTTCGGCACCGTTCTCACACACCTGAAAGATGGTATTGCAAGAGGTACCGGCGCAGTGGTAACGCTGAGCAAAGACAAAGACAACTTTTCCCTGCTCAAAGAAAAAGCCTCCGCCCATTATTCTTTTAACAAAGGGACCTCCTCCCAATCCTATCCAACCAGCCTGATGGGGGCCATTGCCCTGTTACGCCAGACTTACTTGGATGCCCAATGGTACAAAAACAAACCTGCTACAGAAGGTATCAATATTTCACTGCAGTCTTTCAATGACGAACAGCAGCTTCCGCAAATATTTGAAGCAGAGGACAAATGGAATAACGTGAGAGCAGATCGTCTCGGCGATGAATTTAGTGTGCAATACATTCTCAAAGGCGGAGGTAATGAATACCAACGCATCAATGAAATGATAGCAACAAAAGCCGCTTTCATTGTATCGCTTAACTTTCCACAGGCAATTGATGCCGACGATCCGAATGATACCCGTTTTGTTTCATTGGCCGACATGAAGCACTGGGAGCTTGCGCCAACAAACCCAGGTGCACTTGAAAAAGCAAACATTAATTTTTGCCTGACTACTGCTGACCTCAAAGACCCTAAGCAATTTTATACCAACCTTCGCAAAGCATTTGAATATGGTCTAACAGAAACAAAAGCATTGGATGCGCTCACTAAAACACCTGCATCATTGCTTGGCATTTATGACAAAGTAGGAAGTCTTGAAGCAGGTAAACTCGCCAACTTTATCATCACAACACAGCCTGTCTTTGCTGAAAAAGCAGTGATCCTTCAAAACTGGATACAGGGTGAAAAATATGGGATCAAAGAAGATGCCTGGTCTGATATTAAAGGAAGCTACCGCTTAACCATCAATACTCCGACAGGCACAAGTAATTATCTCCTTGATGTCAAAAATGCAACAACAGCTAACGTAATAGTAAAAGATACTGTAAATACTAAATTCAGCTATGACGGTAAATTGATAAAACTGAGTTTTTCAGCAATGCCTTTACACAGGAACGGTTCAGGTACTCCGGCAACCCATCCGCCACAAATCCGTTTGAGCGGTGTATCCAACGGTGATACCTGGAATGGTTACGGCGAAGACACGATCGGGAATAAGCTGACCTGGTCTGCAACTTTTATTGCTAACACTTCACCGGACACGACAAAGAAGAAACCTAATTTAACGCAACAGCTTGGAAAAATAATCTATCCGTTTGATGGTTATGGTTGGGAAGAAGCACCCAAAAAAGAAAACCTTTTGATCAAACACGCTACTATCTGGACAAACGAAAAAGAGGGCAGACTTGAAAATACTGATGTATGGATAAAAGACGGCAGGATTGTAAAAGTGGGACAGAACCTCAGCGATCCTTCAGCAAGGATTATTGATGCTTCTGGTAAACACGTTACTGCTGGTATCATTGATGAACATTCGCATATAGCTGCAGCTTCTATTAATGAAGGGGCACAGTCCGTTACGTCAGAAGTACGCATAGCAGACAATCTCAATCCCGAAGACATCAATATTTACCGGCAGCTAAGTGGTGGCGTAACATCTTCTCATATCCTTCACGGGTCTGCAAATACGATTGGCGGTCAGACACAACTAATCAAATTGCGCTGGGGCGCCAGCGATGAAGGATTAAAATTTAAAGGAGCAGATCCCTTTATCAAATTCGCACTGGGTGAAAACGTTAAGCGCACAACATCATTAAGCAATAATCGCTTCCCCGATACACGTATGGGAGTAGAGCAGGTCTTGAACGATGCATTCACCAGGGCAAAAGATTATGAAAAAGCGCTCAAAGCAGACCCAAAGACAAGGAGGGATCTTGAAATGGATGCACTCGTGGAAATACGAAACAAAAAAAGATTCATCACCTGCCACTCTTATGTACAGAGCGAGATCACCATGGCGATGCGCATGGGCGAAAAATTCGGCATTACATTCAACACATTTACGCATATCCTTGAAGGTTACAAAGTAGCTGATAAAATGAAAGCCCATGGCTCCAGCGCTTCCACCTTTGCTGACTGGTGGGCATATAAAACAGAAGTACAGGATGCGATCGCTTATAATGCAGCAATTATGTACAAGCTCGGGTTGAATGTTTGTATCAATTCAGATGATGCAGAAATGGCGCGCAGGTTGAACCAGGAAGCCGGTAAAACAATTAAGTATGGTGGCGTTCCTGAAGAAGAAGCCTTAAAAATGGTAACCCTGAATCCTGCCAAAGCATTGCATGTGGATGATAAAGTGGGAAGTATTAAAGAGGGTAAAGATGCAGACCTCGTTATCTGGAGCGAACACCCATTAAGTATTTATGCGAAATCAGAAAAGACAATCGTAGACGGTATTGTTTATTTTGATCGGGAACAAGATCAGGAGCTGCGCAAAAAAATTACAGCAGAGCGTCTTAGGCTCATCAATAAACTACAGTTGGAAAAAAAGAACGGAGCACTCACAAAACCTGCAGAACCCAGCTACCAGATGTTGTTAAGCTGTGGCGATCATGATCACCACGATAGCCTTATTACTATTGATCAGGATGATGTAGACACCCTTAACAAATAAAAGCATTAACGATGAAGAAAATAATTTATCCTATAGCAACACTCTTACTGATAACAGGCTTTGCCAAAGGCCAGGAAACAGTGTACCCTACAAAAGAATACAAAGGGCGTTTCTATATCACGAACGGTACGGTACATATTGGAAATGGCCAGGTACTTGATAAGGCAACGATTGAAGTAAATAACGGAAAGATCAGTCAAATAGGAACGGGTATTTCTGTTTCAGGTGAGAACGCCCGCGTGTATGATGCAAAAGGCAAGCAGGTATATCCCGGCCTGATCCTTCCTGTCACAGACGTTGGACTGAAAGAAATAGCCAACGGCGTCAGGGGAAGCAATGATTACCAGGAATTAGGCGAGTATAACTCCAATGTGCGCTCCATCGTTGCTTACAATACCGACTCTAAGATCATCGCCACCCTTCGTGCCAATGGCATCTTATTAGCCAATATTGCTCCGGAAGGAGGCATCATCAGTGGTTCTTCGTCTGTTGTACAACTCGATGCCTGGAACTGGGAAGATGCATCATATAAGCAGGACGCAGGTATTCACCTAAACCTGCCCAGCTTTATTGTTCGTACCGGCCGCCGCTTCGCGCCCCCCCCTTTAGGAACTGCCCCTCCGCCGGATCCCGTTAAGCAGGCACTTGATAAAGTAGAAGAGATCAAGAACTTTTTCCGTGAAGCAAAAGCTTACCTGCAGGAAACAGCACACAAAGCAACTAATCTAAAATTCGAAGCGGTAAAAGGATTGTACGATAAAACACAAAAGCTTTTTGTTCATGGCGACCAGATAAAACAAATGCTGATTGCCATCGACTTCGTAAAAGAATTTGGTTTTGATATTGTGATCGTTGGCGGCAGTGAAAGCTTCCAGGTGGCGAACTTGCTGAAACAAAATAACATTGCAGTCGTATTGGATTCTCAACATGCATTACCCGCCATGGAAGATGATGATGTTGATCAGCCTTACAAAACACCGGCAGAGCTGCAAAGAGCGGGTGTACTTTTCGCTTTAAATGATACACATACAGAAAGCCGTTACCGCAACCTGTCCTTCAATGCCGGAACAGCCGCTACTTATGGACTAACCAAAGAAGAAGCCCTGCAAGCCATTACACTTAATGCAGCGAGGATACTCGGTATTGCCGATAAAACAGGGTCGCTCGAAGCAGGAAAAGACGCCAATATTATAATCAGTGACGGCGATATCCTGGACATGAAAAGCAGCAATGTAATCCATGCATTCATCCAGGGCAGGGACGTAAACCTGGACAACAAACAAAAACAATTGTACGAACGATATAAATACAAGTACGATATTAAATAGACTGACTACTGCCATTCATAGAACGTCCGGATAACAACCCGGACGTTTTACTTTCTTATCTCCTTGTAACAAATGCTTAACAAAGAATACCACTAAAAACGACCGTTTGTAATCGCTTTTATCCGTTTGTCGCACTTACACGCAATTTAACATACACTAAGCTGTAACCTTTTTTAGTTTTAATACGTTGTATTTCGTATAATGCTATTATCCTGTTATGAAACCATTTATATTATCACTCTGCGCACTGGTTACCGCCCTAACCGGGTTTGCGCAAAAAGAAAAGATTGTAAAGAAAATTCCTGCTGTACGTACAACGCAGAAAATACAGATCGATGGAGATATCAATGATGAAGCATGGAAAACAGCCCCTGTAGCAACAGATTTTGTGGAATGGCGACCCACTTTTGGAAGAAAAGAAGACGAAAAAAACAGGACAGAAATCCGGCTGCTGTATGACAATGATGCAATTTATATCGGGGGATTTTGCCACGAGACCAGCAACGACAGCCTGTCAACAGAACTAGTTGGTCGTGATGTTATCAGGTCTAACGATTTTATTGGTGTTTTATTCGATACTTACAATGACAAAATCAATGGCTTCGGGTATTTTGTAACGCCCTTAGGCGAACAATTTGATGCAAAATACTCGTCCACTGGTGAAGATCCCAGTTGGAACAGTGTGTACCAGTCCGAAGCAAAAATAGTTCCGGGTGGCTGGACTTTTGAAATGAGAATTCCATACTCCGCAATCCGCTTCAGTAATAAGTCCGTGCAGGACTGGGGCCTTAACATTACAAGGCGCAGAAGCAAAAGTGGCATTCAGTTAATGTGGAACCCAACAGATCCCACGTTTGGCGGAAACTTCTTCGCATTATTTGGTATGTGGACGGGCATCGAGAACATCAAGCCGCCGGTTCGCCTGTCGTTCTCACCTTATCTTTCAACCTATGTAACACATTATCCTTACAACGATCCAGCTAAAAAAAATACCAGCACATCTATCAATGGCGGCATGGATGTAAAATATGGTATCAACCAGGCTTTTACCTTAGACATGACTTTGATACCCGATTTTGGCCAGGTACAAAGTGATAACCAGGTACTAAACCTCACTCCTTTCGAAGTGAAATACAATGAGAACAGGACTTTTTTTACAGAAGGAACAGAATTGTTCAGCAAAGGCAGCCTGTTTTACAGCCGTAGAATCGGCGGCGAACCGTTGCATTATAACGACGTTTATAATCAGTTACAACCAGGGGAAACAATTACAAGAAATCCAAAAGAAACAAGACTGATAAATGCCACAAAAGTCAGTGGCAGAACCTCTTCTGGATTTGGCATAGGCTTTTTTAACGCCATTACCAAGCCGCAATATGCAACAGTTGAATACAATGGTAAAGAAGTACGAAAAATAGAAACGGAACCTTTGACCAATTATAATATTCTCGTCTTAGACCAGTCACTGAAAAACAATTCAAGCATTTCCCTCATCAATACCAATGTAACCAGAGCCGGGAAAGATTATGATGCCAACGTAACTGCGGGTTTGTGGGATATCTATAATAAAAAAAATGTTTGGAATACTTCAGGAAAAGTAGCTGTCAGCAACCTCATCGGTTACCTGCCCGAAGGTAAAACACAGACCGGCTACAGTCATAGCCTCAATTTTGGCAAAACGGGCGGCCGCTTAAATTTCATGTTCACACAGGAGCTTTCTGACAATAAGTATAGCCACAACGATATGGGCTATTTTACCAATAATAACTTTCTCAACAATTTCTTATGGGTTAGTTATAAATGGCTAACACCCAAAGCATGGTACAACCGCATCAATCTGAACTTCAATGTCGCGCAGTCAATGCGTTACAAACCCTGGGATTTCCAAAGCAGGTTTTATAATATAAATGCACATGCACAATTAAAAAGCTTATGGTGGCTGGGAACGAATATCACCCTGAATCCCGAAGAGCAGGATTTTTATGAGCCGCGCATTGCCGGTAAAATGTTTAAAAGACCTGCCAGTTTTGCTTATGGAGCCTGGTTTGAATCGAACTATGCAAAAAAATACGCTACCAGTGTAGAGCTTGTTGGCCGCTGGTCAAACAAATACAATAGCAGCGGTTATGATATCAGTGTCCGGAATCAATACCGCTTTAATACAAAACTCACTATTACCATAAATACAAATCTTGAGTTCAGGAATAACAATATCGGCTTCGCTACAACACTCAACGACAGCAGCATATTTGCATTGCGCAAACGTTATACCGTTGAGAATGTCTTCAATGTCAAATATAATTTCACCAATAAAACCGGACTTTCTTTCAGGGCCCGGCATTATTGGAGTAATGTTAATAACCAGCGCTTTTTCAATCTTAAAAATGACGGGAGTTTAGACCAGCTGGCATCAATTAATAAAGATGTCAACAACAACGTCAATTATTTCAACATAGACATGGTCTATACCTGGCAGTTTGCTCTTGGAAGCTTTTTAAATATTGTCTGGAAAAATTCCGTCAACACTTTTGACACAGATATAAGGGGCAATTATTTCAAAAACGCAGGCACTACTTTCGAAGCGCCCCAATTAAACAGTCTCTCACTGCGGGTGATCTATTTCCTTGATTATCTGTCGCTAAAGAAACACAAGCCCTGATTAAATTTTTCTTCCGCCAAAAAACATATCGTCAGCCATCCTCAAACAGCTTTTCACTACCTTAGCCTCATGAGTAAAAAGCTTTTTCTGCTGGATGCCATGGCGCTGATCTATCGCGCTTATTATGCATTGATCCGTAATCCCAGGATTACTTCAAAAGGAAAGAATACCAATGCTCAATTTGGTTTCACCACTACTTTGTATGACCTCATCAACAAAGAAAAACCAACACACCTTGCCGTTTGTTTCGATACACATGCGCCAACAGAAAGACATACCGACTTCACCGATTACAAAGCCAACAGGCAGGAGGCTCCGGAAGACCTTGTGGATTCCATTCCCGACATACAGCGTATCATCCGTGCGTTTAATATACCGGTGGTTGAAATGGATGGCTATGAGGCAGACGATGTCATTGGCACAGTAGCATGGCAGGCGGCAGACAAAGGATATGAAGTATTTATGGTGACTCCGGATAAAGATTATGGTCAGCTGCTTATACATCCGCACGTATTTATTTATAAACCCCCGGCCTATG
>JBHAFM010000139.1:0-17316 GCA_041856175.1 Sediminibacterium sp. | reverse complement strand
TGGCCCGGGCGGGACTTCCACGATCTTCACATTAGCATTGTATTTTTTTGCAATGGCCTGTATTGGCACACGCATGTTTTTAGCGATCGCATGACTCTGTTCTGACCGGTATTTTTTATCCACTAAGTTTACCTGAATATCCGCTATGTTATCGCCAACACGCAAGTCATAGTGTCTTACCAGTCCGTTAAAACTGATGGGGGCTGATGTACCTATATATTCCTGGTATGTCCTTACCAAAGGCTGTTGTGCAATATAAGTTGCGATATCATTCGCCACCGCCTGCGTTTTTTCCAGTGTTGTCCCTTCTGGCATATCAATCACCACCTGGAATTCATTCTTGTTGTCAAAAGGCAACATTTTAACCGCAACTGTTTTGGTATAGAACAGAAGCAATGAACCAATTAAAATAATTACTGTCCCGAAAATAAATACATATCGCTTCCAGCGTACCTCAAGTAATGGACGGATAAAAGCAAGGTATAGTTTATAAATACGCGTGTCTTCCAATATTACGGGCTTCTGCTCTTTGTGTACCAGGCCATGTTTTTCTTTTTCACGCAAAAAGATGTATCCAAGGTATGGCGTAAGTGTCAGCGCCACTATCAGCGATAGCAACATTGCAATAGAAGCACCAATAGGCATCGGACTCATATAAGGTCCCATCAGTCCGGATACAAAAGCCATAGGTAATACGGCAGCAACAACCGTGAATGTTGCCAGGATAGTAGGATTGCCCACTTCGTTGATGGCATATATGGCAGCCTGCAATGGCGGGAGGCGTTTCATTTTAAAGTGCCGATGCATGTTCTCTGCTATAATAATAGAGTCATCAACAACAATACCTGTTATAAAAACCAATGCAAACAACGTAATCCTGTTCAGGGTATAATGCATCATATAATAACTGAACAGGGTTAATGCGAACGTCACCGGTACGGAAAGGAAAACAACCAATCCACCGCGCCATCCCATGGCCAGCATAACAAAAAGTGTGACCACAACAATCGAAATGAATAAATGAAACAGCAATTCGGAGACTTTATCTGAAGCAGTCTCGCCATAATTTCTGGTAACGGCCAGTTGCACGTCTGAAGGAATAACTTCTTTTTTTAAATGTTCCACTTTTGCCAGTATCCTCCTGCTCAATTCCATAGCATCGGTTCCTTTCTTTTTGCCTACAGCTAATGTAACAGCAGGATAGGTTGACCTGAATTTCCTGGCTTTCACTGTATCTGCCCTGCCATAACCAAATAAAACATACTGCGATGGTGTTTGAGTCGCGTCAATTACCTGTGCCACCTGTCTTAAATATACCGGCTGCTGCGCATTAACTCCTACTACGAGGTCTGCAACATCCGCTGCACTTGTAAGAAAATTACCCGTCTCTACCGCATAAGCTGTATCATGCTGCAGTAAGGTGCCGTCCTGCATTTGTATATTATTACCCTGCAGCGCTTTGCTGATATTGATAAAACTTACATGGTTACCAATCATCTTGTCTTTATCCAGCAACACTTTAATTTCACGGCTTCTTCCTCCGATAATATTAACATCTGATACATCCGGCAGCTTTTTTATTTCGTTGGTCAGTTCCTGCCCCAACTGCTTCAGCCGGTAGTCATCATAATGTTCACTCCAGAGCGTAAGACCCAGGACCGGTACATCATCTATCGCACGTGTTTTGATCAGCGGTATGGTAATCCCTTGCGGCATCTTATCCATATGCTTCATCAATTCACTGTATAGTTTAACCAATGAACGCTCTATATCTTCCCCAACATAGAATTGCACGATCAACATCACCTGGCCTTTCATAGAAGTGGAATAGACATATTCAACACCTTTAATATTGGAAATGATCTTTTCCATTGGAGCCGCTACTTTAGTTTCCACCTCTTTCGGCTCGGCACCGGGGTACCCTATAAATATATCGGCCATGGGCACCTGTATCTGTGGCTCTTCTTCACGGGGTATCAGCATCGTACTGTAGCCTCCGATTAGCAAAAAAGCAGCCATAAGAAGTATGGTTAACTTCGATTGAAGAAACGCTTTGGCAATTTTTCCTGATAATCCTTTTTCCATTTTTTTATTTTTACTGGCTGGCTTTTTTATTGACAGCAATTATTTGACCTTTACCGGAACTCCATTATAAAGTTTACCATCTGCCTGCAAAACAAACTGCTCATCTTTGCCAAGACCCGACAACACTTCCACTTTATCACCCCAGGTTTTTCCTAAACGAACCCAGCGAAGAAATGCCCTGTTATTCTTACCCACGGTATATACCCCCGACAGTTCACCTTTCTGAACAATGCTGCTCACTGGTACCAGAATACCATCATTCTTTGCAACTGTATGCTTTGCCTCAGGCACCGGTATTGTAACATTTACATACATACCTGCATAAAGATTTCTTTTATCTGCATCCGGTACACTTATTTTAATCAGGTATTGTCCGCCTGTAAATTGCGCCGAAGGAATAATCTGTGTTACAGTGCCTGTAATAGTTTTGCCAGCAGATTTTATATTAAGTACAGCATGACCTCCCTGTTGAACAGCCGTTATTTCCGTTTCCGGTATAGAAGCGACTACCTGCAGCTGTCCGCTTTGCTCAAGGGTTAATACAGACATCCCGGGACTAACCATGCTACCTACATCCATCATCTTTTGTGTTATGATACCACTGAAAGGTGCAGTAATTCTTGTATACGACAACTGCACATTGATTTCATTGCGCAACTGCTTAGCTGCATCCAGCCCTGCTTTAGTTGAATGATATTGCAGCGTGATATTATCCAGTTCTTTAGATGTTGCACTTTGTTGCTTATATAAGGTTGTAAAACGGTCATAGTCCTTTTGTGCATTCTGGTAAAGCGCCTCAGCCTGTACAACGTTTGCATCAACCTGTGCCCGTTTGGCCAGAATATCGGCATTGCTTATAGTAAAAAGCAACTGTCCGCTACTGACATGGTCACCCGTTTTTACAAAAATATTTGTAATACTACCCATCACTCTTGTACTGATATTCACTGTTTCTACGGCTTCTACTTTCCCACTTGCTATTATGTTGCCCGCATTACCAGGTATTCCTGGCAGGCTAACAGAAACGGTTACAGGCTTATCTTCTTCCAATTGCTGCCCGGTATTCTTTTTACCGGAACATGAACCCAGTAAAGCCATAGTTGAAAAAAAAGCAACCGTGATTATTGATCTGATGACTGTCATATTCATTGTATTAGTTAATATGTTATATTATCGACGAATACCTGTGAGGTATTGAAGATATATCAGTGCATTATTGCGACTGAACACAGCCTGCGCATAGTTCAGTTTTTTTTGTGTTAACTGAGTCTGCGCCTGCAGTATATCAGTCGTATTTACCAGCCCCTGTCTATACCTGTTCTCAAGAATATATAAAGCTTCTGCAGCCTGTTCAACGGCTGCTGCCTGCTTGTCTATTTTATATGCTGCATCGGTCAATTGTCTTTGTGTCTTACTGATGTCAGCACGACTCTCTGTTTTTTGATTATCCAGTTCTTCGGCTAATTTTTTCTTCTCCAATATTTGCGTCCTGATTTTATTCTTGTTTTGGAATCCTTTAAAGATGTCCCATGACAACTGTATCCCTGCCAGGTAAGCGCCGGTACCGGATCCTGGCATGTTTTTATTGTGCAACTGGTAATCAGCAAAAGCATTGAGCCTCGGCAAGTAACTCATTCTGCTGCCCCTGATCATCAGATCATAGGACTCCAGTGCAGTTTCCATTGCTTTAAAATCAGCACGGAAAGCGAGCAAAGTATCTGCCGGGCTATTTCGTTCGTCAAAGAATATGGCTTCAGGCTGATAAATAAGTCCCGGCGGCATATGCATCAGAACACTGAGATGATCTGAAACAGTAACGATACTGCTTTTGGTCTCTGCAAGGTCACTTTCAATTGTTTTTATCTGTACCTGCGTATTAAGCAAATCTGACTTCGGTAATATGCCCTGTTCAAAACGGTCTTTGGTAAATTTATAGGCTGCCTGGGCCGTTGTTAATGCTTCGTCAGCTACTTTTGCAGCATCCCAACTTAACCGAAGCTGCAAATAAGCCTGCTGTACCTGCCATGTTATAAACTCTTTCGTTCTTTGTGTTTTATATGTGTATACTGTTGCCTGCTTAAAAACACTTTTCCGCTGGTATTGCAGGTCCATGTTAAGCAATGGCTGTTGAACACTTAGGCGGGTTACCTGGTCCGATACCGACCCCGGACGATTCAATGTAGCAGGGTCAAAGTCCTGCTGTTCTGTAATTTTCTGTTGCAGCTTAAATCCGAATGCATTTAATGGGTTATTACTGATGACCGATGTATAGGAAAGATTTACCTGAGGTAGAAATATTGCTTCCGTCTGGTCGTACACAGAGAGGGCAATTTTTTCATCCAGCTTAGCAAGGTTGATAATACTATTCTGTTCTATCGCCGTCTGGATAGCATCATTCATTTTCAAAAGCGTGACATGGTCTTGTGCACCTGCGTAAAAGCTGACAAGCAATGCCACAACAGTGCTACATTTTTTTATACTTTCCATCATCCTTTTGCTTAGCATCATTAATTGTTTGAAAAGCAAAAGTAGCCAGGCAGTATGGCTATTACCGTGACTGATATCACGCTATGCGGGAATGCAGGTAAATGCTGTACCAGATAAGAATATGCTACACGTTAAAAATAGCGCTGCTGATACAGATCATATCAGTCAATATCAAGATGGAGTATTTGTATCTGATGGTTTTTTAAAGAACGAATGGCACCAGTTTCATCTAATTTTTTCATCAGCCTTGAAATCACTTCTCTTGATGAATTAAGTTCTTTTGCGATTTCAGTATGATTTACTGTAAGAATGTCTGTTCCAAAAGTATCTTGCTGCCGTTTAAGGTAAAACAACAGCCGCTCATCCATCTTTCGAAAAGCAATATGATCAACGGTAAGAATCAGTTCCTGGAAGCGGGCCCTGTAATTTTCCAGTACAAAATAGTACCAGGTTTTATACGCATGCATCCACTTATCCATGTATTCAAGCGGTACCATCATAACTTCCGTATCCTCTGAAGCAATGGCTTTTAACTGGCTGGCCTGCTGGCGGGTGGCACATATCATTGATAAAGCACATGCCTGTCCCGGCTGCAGGTAATACATAAAGTATTCATTACCATCTTCATCCTCCCGAAATATCTTAACCAGGCCATTCACAATAATCAAAACAGAACGGAAATACTGTCCTGTTTTCATGAGCAGTTCCCCTTCCTTATATGCTCGCGTTGAAGCATGCGCAATAATGTCTGTCACAAGTTCGGTTTCGAAAGAAGGGAATAAGTGCCGGAGATCACTTTCTGTGTACATACTGCTTTTGATTCGCTGAATCACAAATATAACCTGATATAAGGTTTCTATTTTCCATTGTTTGTAGTACCCACCTGCCCACTTTCAGTCCCTGGGCGGTAATCCGTAGTCTACCTCTACACTATCAGGAAATCCAAGCATTTCATTAATTACGACCTGGCAGCAACCCGCCATGCAACGTAGCATATCAAAACGCCAAGGAGCAATCCCCCCAAGATATATAACCATGTGTAGTTCTTCTTTACGGAAGGAATTTCTGTAATAACTATTTGCCTGTTTACCGGAACATTAGTAATGCTTTGTTCGTTGCCGCCTGTCCAATAAACCGTAATCCGGTCAATCTTTGTTATAGCCCCCAAACCAAAATGGGCAATTACGGAATTTTGTGACATGTGGCTGGAAGCACCGCCATCTATTTCGCGAATCATTTTTTTCCCACCCGCTTCTATTTCGATTCTTGATCCCAGTCCGTGGCTTTCGGCCTGCATTCCTTTCAATGCAATTTTGATCCAGTTGCCATTGGGACAATCATTCCGGTAAAGATGGGTAACAGATTCAACAGGATAGCCGGGCAATACCGGTTCCTGGTTTACTACCAGCAAATCCAGGTCGCCATCATTATCAAAGTCAAAAACTACCGAGCCGCGGCCAATACCATAATCAGCCAACCCTACGCGGCTGGCATGATCCTCGAACCGGCCACCGAGGTTTTCAAAATAGAAATCGGCCATGGGTACGCAGTTTGGGTTAAGGTCACCGTTAGAAACAAACAAATCCAGGTCGCCATCTTTATCAAAATCGGCAAAGTTGGCACCCCAACTTATCGCAAAAAAGTCGACACCCAGTTCTCTTGCCTTGTTTACAAATGGTTTCCCCGGACCCTGGTTCACCATAAAATAGTTGAACTTGATATTGGTAACGTAGTAATCCATCCAACCGTCGTTGTTATAATCGCCTACGGCAGTGCCCATAGAATTGATACGCAGATCCATCCCCTTTTCCTTACCTACATCTATAAACGATTTTCTGGGATACTTGTTTTCCAGCAACATATCAGGCGTGCGTTTATAGCCAAAATCGTGGTTGATGAAAAGATCCTGGTCGCGGTCGTTATCGTAATCGGTAAAAATGCCTCCAAATCCAAAGCCGCGGAAATCCAGGCCATATTCCGAAGAAACATCACGGAAATGCTTCCCCTTTTCATTCAGCAGCAGGTATCCTTTGGCAATCTGGTTAGCGCCAACAACAGTGGCATCGGTTACCACACTCAGCTTGCCTTTAAATTCATTGAAGTAATTGCCTACATAAATATCGGGCCACCCGTCTGCATTAAAATCGCCAAAACTGGCAGATGTGCTAAATGAAAGCATCTGGTCGAGTCCGTATTCTTTGGTGGCGTCGCGGAAAGTGCCGTCACCATTGTTCAGGAAAAGCAGGTTGATGGAACGGGGTATGGGCAACCTTTTGTCCCGGCGTGTAATGGTCGTTATAAACAAGTCTGTATAGCCATCACGGTTCACATCCGCACTCGTTACTCCCTGGGTTACGAAATTCCGCGTTATCGTCATGCCAGACTGTGCATATACGTTAGTAAAAGTGCCGTCGCCGTTATTTTTATACAGCACATCATCGTTGGTGCCGCCGGTAATATACACGTCTTCAAAACCATCGTTATTGAAATCTATTACACAGGCGCCGCCGCCAAACATACCCTCATATACTTTAAACACATGATGAATGCCTGCTTTTGCAGTTACATCTGTAAAATGAATTTGTCCGGACGCATTTCCATATATACACAGCAGGACGGCTATGTATAGCATATAACTTTTGCAAACGAAACGTTTTATTTCTTCCATTTAAGATGGTTGACATTGTTTCCAATAACATTTCCTTTTTCCATTCCTCGCTGGTTATCCTGCGGAGTATGTATTCCGCCATAAAACCTCGACATTGCTGTTTCTGCTGCTGCTGCCTGGAAAGAAGTAAAATGCCTTGCTTTAAAATCTGTATTCCTTATTTCATCGCGCGGTCTTCCTACATGAGCGCTGTCGGTAAATTCAAAATGATCTCCATAGAGTTCAGTCAACACTGCAGCAGCAGCGCCAGCCTGTATAGCATGCCCGGATGGAAAAGCAGGGAAAGGCGGATCGGGCCAGAAAGATTCCCAATGAGGATCAATGTGTGCAGGAACAAATGTATTGGCTCGTTCTGTGAAGAATTGATATTTCCATTTCCAGCAGTTGCGGAATGCGTCTGCAACGGCCATGCCCACATGTGCGTAAGTAGCCGCTGCTTTGATGAGATCGGGCTTTGTCTTACGAACAGCAATGGTAGCAAGATAATAGGAATGGCCCGGTGGTGTAAATGTAACATCGGGATCATCGGACCACCATATAGCCGCTTCTTTTTCCTGTTGTGTAAGCACATATTTCTTTTTGTAAACCTGTACAAACTGCTGGTAATAGGGAGAACCGGGCGTTGTATCAAAAGGAATATAAACAGGCGCTTCCATTGCTGAATCAACAGCAAGAAAAGTGCGGTTCTTTCCCCAATGCGGATGCAATGGATAATGACTGAACGATTGCGCATACAATGGCGGCATCCAGCAGCCGGGTTTTTGTTCAAACACCAGTTTTTTATCAAAATTGTTCAGGTAGCCACGGTGTCCTCCATCCGTGGTTGACCAGTTGAATATCTTTTGGGCAATGTTTTTGCCATAAGCTATGGAACGATTTACAATTGCAGTATCGGGTTGCAATGTTTGCAGCCGTTCCAACAATGCTTGTTCCAGCGAATCAATTTTATGTTTGTTGCTATCTGAAGTCTGTACATAAATAAGCCGCAGTACTTCTGCCTGTCCTGCATTCAGGGCCATTTGCCAGTTGTATTTATATGCAGTATCGGGCGTGGGCAGGCTGTCCAATCCATTAAGCTGCGGCGCTATAGATTGGTATTCCGGGTAACCATTCACGACAGATTCATACATGGTAAGGCCAATGTATCCGAAACAACGCGATGCAAAAGTGGGTGAATTGGAAGGCGTGTTTTTGGTAATGTAATTGGTCATATCTGCCCAGGTGGCGGCCAGTTCATCATCCGGCGGCGGCGTATCGGCAGTTTGTTTGCAGGAAACAACCAATGCACAACAGGCAATTGCCAGGTAATAACAAAAAGGTTTCATAAGTTGCTTAACTGGTATCAGTTTCTCCAGTGGTTTAATGAATACGTTACAAGCGGCATGTTGTTTATGCCAAAGAAAATGCGGTTACCGGTTTGCACCGCAGCCCGCACATCTCCTCTTAAATCAAATCCCGATTCTTTCTGGTTTACATAACGGAATTTACCATGACCATCTCCTGCGAGCAATACACCATAGTTGGCATCAAACCTCCCTAATCTTATTTTGGTATGGCTGTTGTTACCGCAGAACAACAAATCCATATTGCCATCTTTATTAAAATCAAGTGGTACAATAACAGAAACAGGTGAAAATTGCACTACGCCGGGTAAATCGGCAACACTGAATTTTCCATTTTTTCCGCTTAAAAACAAAGTAGTAGCCATGTGGTCGGCAACAAGGTGCCCCGCCTCTTTTAATTGTTCCGCAGAAAAAAGATCATTCATTGTAATGTCTGCATAACTTTTAAAATTGGAGAATCGCTTACGCATCAATGGTAGTTGTGTTGCCAGTTCATCGCGGGTTACATAAGGATATCGTTTCCCCTGTATATAAAAACTGAATATGGGGTCTATTGAACCGTTCTTATCAAAATCGGCATAATACATTTCCATTGGCTCTTTGTCGCTTGCGTGGAACTGTGCATTCAATCCCATATTGCCAATCACAAGATCGGGTTTGCCATCGCCGTTGAAATCGCCGGTTTGTATGGTATTCCACCAGCCACGCAATGGCTGATTGAAGTATTGCAAGGTTGCATCCCTCAGCCGGCCACCTTTTAGTTCAAATACCAAAACCGGCATCCACTCACCAGCAATCACCAATTCTTCGTTCTTATCGCCATTCAGATCAATCCATTGCGCATCTGTTATCATACCGGAGTTCTTCAATGCGGCGCAAATGATTTCGGTGTTATCGGTAAAATGTCCTTTCCCATCGTTGATCAGTATATAACTACGCGGCGCTTCAGGATAGCGGCCTGGTATCACTCTTCCACCCACAAACAGATCGGGTATTCCGTCTCCATTAATATCATGCACCCGAACACAGGATTTGCTGGCGCGCATTGCCGGTAGTGCCCCCTCGCCCTTCCTGAAATTGTTTTTACCATCATTGAAATAAATCCGGTCCTGCAACAAACTGTCGTTATCGGTAAGATGGTGGTATCCTCCACCGGCGCAATAAATATCGAGATATCCATCTCCGTTAGCATCGAATACTGCAATATCCGATGTAACACAGGCCTTATCCTGTTCAAATGCCGGTATTTTCTTCTCTGTAAAACTACCGTCTTTCTGCTGCAGGTACAGCGCTACAGCTTGTCCGGCCTGCCCGCCAATAAGGATGTCTTCAAGACCATCTTTGTTTACATCTGCTTTTTTCATACAAGGTACCTGCCAGGAAAATTCGCTGATGAGCAGGGTTTGCCGGTTGAAATCATTGATCACCTGGGATGCAGGCTGGTAAACTATGGGTGATTTCACTGCACTGAACCAGGGTGCTCCGGATGAATGATGCGCAGGTCTTGTAAGCGATGCATTCTTTTCGTAAAGCGTAATCATCTGATCGGCTTTTATCTCATAAAGTTTTTGCGTTTTGCCACTGTTCCATGTAATGATCAATGAATCCACGGAAGCAGCGTCGGCCAGACCAAAATGCAATGTATACGAAACATTCGAGAGATATCCGCGGGCGGGATTTTGTTCCAGCGTTTGCAACATACCATTCTTATACAGCGAGAGATGTGCGCCCAATCCCTGTGTATTGGCAGCATCGCCTGCCAATTTAACCTGCAGGTAATGATTTTTATTTTGCTGGCGCGATTCGTTGCGGTATACAAAAGCCGGTTGATCTATATTATTTACAACAAGATCGAGGTCTCCGTCATTATCCAGGTCGGCATACAGGGCGCCGTTACTATTAGAAACCTGCGTAATGCCCCAGTCGGTTTGTTTATTCTCAAAAAGATATCCATGCTTGTTTTTATAGATATAGTTTACAATATTGGAAGCAGGCATTTGTTCAATAATCTTCATAACATCTTCGCGCTGCAATCTTCCTTTTGTCTGTGTAAACTCGTTCATGTAATTAATAAAGTCCAGGTTGGTATAATCCCGACGATAGCCATTGGTTACATATAAATCTTTCCATCCGTCGTTATCATAATCTGCAAACAAAGCCGACCAGCTCCAGTCGGTATTGGAGATGCCGGCCAACTGGCCTATTTCACTGAAAGTTCCGTTACCATTGTTTAAATGCAACATATTGCGCATATACTGGTAATAAAAGCCACTGCGAACGTTGAGATCGAATTTGTCGTAATTATCGGGTGCCAGCAACAGTTTCTGCCGGTGATTGTCTTCGGGCAGCATATCAAGCGTAAAAATATCGGGCAAGCCATCGTTGTTGATATCGCTTACATCATTCCCCATGGAAAACTGGCTGGTATGCCTTACGTAATCCTGTAGTTTATTGGTAAATGTTCCATTACCGTTATTGATATAAAGATAATCGGGCACCGAATAATCGTTGGATACGTAGAAATCGGGCCATCCATCTCCGTTAAAATCAGAGATAGCCAGTCCAAGCCCATAGCTTAGTTCCGAACCATTGATTCCGGAGCGAACAGTTACATCCTCAAAATGACCAGCAGTTTGTTTAAAAAGCCTCAATCCTTTTTGAGGATCGTCTTTTTGGAGCATTGCAGCAGTACCTTGTTCATTGAGTAAAGGAAGATTTTTAGGATTGTGGTTCAATAGCAGCATATCAAGGTCGCCATCTTTATCATAATCGAGAAAATAAGCCTGGCTGCTGAAGCCTGCTGTGTTCAGTCCATATTCAGCTGCTTTTTCCTGAAACATGGGAATGCCGCGGCTGTCATTACCCATATTGATATAAAGTTCATTGACTCTTTTTTCTGCAGGCAGGGCGCCGGAATGACACAAATAGATATCCAGTTTTCCATCGCCGTTAACATCTGCAATGCTTACACCGGTTTTCCAGGGACCAGGTCTTCCGGTTGCTCCGCAAATAGCAGTAATATCTTCAAACTGCATATTACCGCGGTTCAGGTAAAGTGCGTTATCTCCCATGTTGGAAGTAAAATAGATATCTACAAGTCCGTCGTTATTGAAGTCACCGGCAGCAACACCACCTCCGTTATAGAAGTATTCATACATCAGGATGTTTGTGTTCAATCCTTCTTTCAGTGTGTTCTGAAAATTAATATTGGTTTGCCCGGGTTTGAGTAGCGTAAACAAGTGAGGGCCGTTTTCCTTCTGTTCATCATTTTTCTCTTTCCCAGGTTGCGAACAAGAGATCAGCCAGCATGCGACAGCTACGCTCAAAAGCCTTAAATAATGAGATAGTTTCATTAGTAATGAAAATAATAAAAATCTGTCTCACCCTGTTGTGCAACTGAAATCTTTTCATTCAATCCCAACAGCGAGACAGATTTTTTATGTTGGTTTATGCTAACAGGCTTAGTAACCCGGATTCTGAACCAGCTTATTGTTCCTGTTTACTTCATCTTTAGAAATTGGGCGGAAATACATTTTATCGTTCCATACCCTAGTTTCGTTTTCCGTATTGTTCACTACTGTATATGTATAGTTGTAAACAGTTTTGTCATAACGATAAGGTACAAGTGCAGTTTTGCCTGGTTGCAGGGCAGCTGTTACCTTTATTGCCTTGATGCCGCGGCCTACTGTTGTAGCAGATATCATCCAGCGTCGTGCATCATGGTAGCGGTGCTCCTCGTATGCCAGCTCAATGCGGCGCTCATTGCGATAACGGTCTACCAGTGCAGACCCTACATCTGTAATAGCAGGCATTCCAGCTCTGAATCGGATCTTATTGAGCCAGTTCTGGGCTTCTGCTTCCTGTCCAAGAGCCAGGCAACACTCCACATAATTAAGCACTATCTCGGTATAGCGGATGAACGGCCATGGAATGGTCTGCGCATTGGACTGGTTATCGGGCAGCGCCGGGTTGGGATCTATGAATTTCCGGGTATAATAATGGGTCCGGCTGCCATTCCAGTTTTCTACGGGTGACTCCCTGGTATCAATACCATTGATGACACCACCTGCACCATCGGCATAGTAGCCCGTCTGTATCTGGTTCACGGGATCTTTTCCGGCTACATCAAGCGGTCTGGGTTTCCAGTCAGATCCATCATACAGGATAGTTGCATAAAAACGGGGATCGCGGTTGCTGTAAGGATCTGCTTGTTCAACGGGATTGTTCCAGTCAAACTTGCTGCCATCCATCATTTCATAATCGTCTACCAACTGCTGTATGGGTGTATTGCCGGCCCAGTTGTGGTAACCGTTGGGACCGTTGTTGATACCATAGTGTGTACCGCCCATAGGCCAGTTGTCTTCGGGTGTATACAGTGAAGACAGGGAACGCTGAAAAAGCAATTCCACGGTAGCCGATTTATCGCCGATGGCGCTTTGCCCACCTAGAGCTATGGACATGTAGTTCATTTTGCCTTCTGTAGCGGATACCGGCGCGCCGAGGCTTAGCTTGTACCCCTGTGTGGAATCCAGTACCATTTTAGCAGCATCCTGTGCAGCTTTCCAGCGCGCCGTTCTGTCGCCGGAAGTATAAGCTACCAGCTCAATTTTTGAATAAGCGGCAAGAGCTGCTGATTTTGCCTTGGCAGTGGCCGCATCATGCAAATCGCTGGCAGCATAGAGCAATACCCGCGATTTCAATGCAAGTGCTGCTAACTTGGATGCACGCCCTGGTTGGGATGATTTTCCAGTAAGTAGTGTGGCTGACTTATCCAAATCATTTACGATGAATTTTACACAATCTTCGTAAGTATTACGGGCTATCGTATAATCCTGGTTCAACGCATAGGGTTTATCAATCAGGGGAACACCTCCATAAAAACGCAGGAGTTGCTGATAATAATAAGCCCGCAGAAAATAAGCCTCACCCAGCAGTTGGTCGCGAAGCTTGGTATCGGCAAATGTAGCTGTAGGTAATTTATCAATCGCAATATTGGCTTCCCGGATGGCTTTGTACATAGTACCCCATTCGTAGGTGCCGCTATACCATGCGAGGTTACCAGGCGTTTCTGTTCCTTCTGTAAACGTATTGATATTTCTTCCGGCATGGGTAAACATTGCCTCGTCGGTATAAGCTGCCAGTGCCTGTTCTTCGAAACCGCCATATCCCAGGTAGGAGTATATCCCGAAAACAAAGGCCTGTGACAACGGACCATCCGCCCAGGTTGCGTCCGCAGAAACCGTCGACAATGGCTTCGTGTCCATGAAACCTTTTTTGCAGGCAGCAAAGGTCATGGACAGAAGCGCCGTAAACACAATGGAATATTTTATTTTTTTCATGATTGAAATTTTAGAAAGTTAAGCTAAAGCCGAGGTTCAACACTCTCGACAGTGGATAGTACACACCTGTAGTGGATGTTGCTTCCGGGTCAAAAATTTTGCTCTTTTGGAAGGTCAGCACATTCAATCCATTTGCAAACACACGGAAATTAGTGATCTTATACTTCGAGAGCAGGTTTGCCGGGAGGTTATATCCCAGTTCGATGTTTTTTAACCGGATGTAATCCTTACTGAAAAGATAATAGGTATTGTTTCCATAACTACCCCCTGTATAATAGGTATCGCCACGGCTGGCAAGCCTTGGATCTACGCTGCTGGGATGATCGATAGACCAGCGGTGGTCGTTTGAATATTTCAGGAAGTTACCGATATCGCCAGATTCTGTCTGTATCCTGAGCAGCGCGCCGGTAGCTCCCTGGAAGAGCATACTGAGGTCGAAATTTTTATACCGCAATTCAACAGTGGCACCAAAGTTAAATGTAGGGGTAATGCTCTGATCGAGGCGTACCCTGTCGTCGGCATTGATCTTACCTGAGCCGCTTACGTTTTCAAACTTCATATCTCCCGGACGCAGCCTGCCGGTTACCCCGCTATAATCGATGGTGTTTTTATCAATATCTGCCTGGTCATAAAACACACCGGCGTATTTATACACCAGATAAGATCCAATGGGTTTGCCTTCCTGGCGCTGGTAAGTAGGAGCACCTGGCACTTCATCCATAAACACTACTTTGTTTTTGGCGTAGCCGCCATTTACACCCACGCGGAGGTTGAGGTCCTTGCCGAGAGTTTCGTGATAGTTTACCGCAAATTCAAAACCACGGTTATCTACGCGACCCGCATTTACCGGCGGCAACAGATCCCCGATACCGGAAGAAGCCGGTGTAGAACCGGTTTTCTGGATAAGGATCTGATCGCGCTTGTTGTAGAAATATTCAAAGGTCAGATCCACCTTGTTGTTAAACAACGAAGCATCAAAGCCCACATTGTAGTTATTAGCCCTTTCCCATGTGAAACTGGGGTTGGCAAGCAATTTTTCCCAAAGTGTTTTCACAACCTGACCGTTTATCGGGTATTGGCCAAAGCCAAACAATGAGAGAAATGCATATTCCTGCAGTTGATTCCTGAAATATACCTGGTCGTTACCCATCTGTCCATAAGACGCTCTCAGCTTCAGGTAATCGATGTTTTTAACTTTGAAAAATTTCTCGTTGGTAACATTCCATCCCAACAAAACACCAGGGAAAAAACCGAAACGGTGGGCTGGCGGGAATATATAAGAACCATCGTATCTCCAAATAAACTCGGCAAGGTATTTTTCTTTATAGTTGTACTGGGCGCGGCCATAATAACCCAACCTTGCCCTTTGATATGCACCGCCATCTACTGTTTGTAAAGTTCCACCGGCAAACAACTGGTCAACCGCAGAGGAAATAAAATTCCTGCGGAACGCCTGGAAGCCATCCCCTTTGAACTGCTCTTTTGTTACACCAGCCAGTACAGACACGTTGTGGTCGCTACCGAACTTATGATCGTAGCTCAGCATCGCAGTAAGGTTGGTGTTTAAAACAGAGCTATAAGTTTGGGTCAGCCTCGGATCGGTAAAATTAGAGCGAACGGCTCCCACCAGCTTGGGTGTTTTACCATCGGCTTCATAGCTGATCTTGTCCCAATAGTACAGCATCCAGGGCGTTTGCCAGATTTTATCCACGTTCGTGGTCTTATCAATCGCGCCGGATAAAGTAAGCTTCAAGCCACTGATCCAGGGGTTGGTGATGTCCACAGAACCGTTTGCCTGGACGAAGTCAGTAGGGTTATCATTATAACCGGTAGCACTGGTAGTAATCACGTAAGGGTTCTGACCGTTTTCAATATCTGGCCCGGGCTTGCCGTTGGGCCAAACTTCAGGTTCGGTAGGTCGTCCACGCATCAACATACGGAATATGGAGCCGGCGCCTTCGGTTGGGAAATGCCTTGCTTCACGACGCACCATAAGACCAAGGTTGGTAGTGATATAGTTGTTGATTTTAGCCGTTACGTTGCTTCTGAAATTATACTGGTGAAAGTTCGTGGCTGAATTTTTATATATCGCATCCTGGTAAACATAACCTAAAGAAGTAAAATAACGGATGGCATCGTTGCCACCACTGATCTGCAGGTTGTGCCTCGATTGGGGCGCCCAGGTTCTGAAGGCGTCTCCAAACCAGTCGGTGTTGGGGTATCCCCAACGATCAGAGCCGTCGGCGTATTTCTTTACTGCGTCGGGACTATAGTTCGCATTCAACGTACTTACCCCGGCAGTGGGTGATTTATATACACCAGTTTGCTGAATAGCCTGCCACGCAGCTCCCCATTCGTTAACCGGTATCGATTTATAAATAGGTAATTCATTCATTATTTTCGCATATTCTACTGCGCTGCTCATTTTGGGCACGATAGTGGGCTGGGTATAACCCTGGTTGAAGTCATAAGTCACCTTAGGTTTACCGCTGGCGCCCTTCCGGGTGGTTATCAATATAGCGCCATTGGCAGCCCTGGCTCCGTAAATGGCGGCAGAAGCATCTTTCAGTACAGAAATGGATTCGACATCTTTTGGATTCAGGCGGCCCAGTCCACCATCCCTGTCGGGAATACCATCAATTACTATAAGGGGGCTGCTGTTTCCAAGCGTATTGATACCTCGGATATTTACAGTTGCACCATCATACCCGGGTTCACCGCTTTGTTGTATTACCACCAGGCCCGGCAACCGGCCGGCCAGTGAGTTGGAAAGGTCTACTGCTGGTGATTTAACCAACGACTCACCCTTCACAGCACTTACAGCACCGGTGACAGTTACTTTTTTCTGGGTACCATAACCTACCACTACCACATCTGAGAGATTAGAAGCATCGGTCTTGAGAATGGCATTCACCACGCCATCGCTGCCTACTACAGCTGAAAATGATTTGTAGCCTATTGCAGTGAATAAAATGGTTTCTCCATTGTTCGCCGTAATTGAATAGGTACCATCGGCTTTTGTCATCGTAGCTTTGTTTTTACCCTGAATAATGACAGACACATTGGAAATACCATCGCCTTTTTCATCGGTTACCTTCCCGGTAACGACAGCATGTACCGCCGCGGCTGCGTTGTCGCCTGCAGCGCTTCCGGCCTTTTCCGAGATGATAATGATACCGGATTCATCAACAAACCTGTATTTAAGTTTTGTTGACCCCAGGACATCATTCAGTACCTGCGATACAGCCATGTCTTTTACATTCACTGTAACCACCCGGCCAGCCGGGATGATGTCATTGCTGAAGGCGAAGCGGTAATTGGTTTCCTTTTCGATCGCTTTAAAGAACCTGGTAAGCTTAACCGCGTTAAGGGAGAGGGAAACTCTAACATCCTG
>JBHAFM010000138.1:0-20670 GCA_041856175.1 Sediminibacterium sp. | reverse complement strand
GTTTGCGGTCAAGCCTGTTGTCTGCAAAAGTAGCAGGGCCAAATAGTGCAATGAGCTCTTTCCGCAGGGTGCTGTCGTCTTCCATTAAGCGCCTGGCGGCACTGTCCGCATCAAACACAGGTATACCAAGCACCTTGAAAATGTTAGCTACTGTGGTCTTGCCACTGCCTATACCACCTGTCAAACCGATTCTTAACATAAGTTATCTGATCGTAAAAACAAAAGTCCGGAAACAAACCATTTTGTTTCCGGACCTGAAATTACTTCTTAGTTCCTGTTTTTCCGGGACTATTTTTTATCAGCAGCTTTATTGATTGCAGCAGTCCATTCCATGCTGATAGAAGACCTTTCAATCTTAAGGTAACTGCCTGGGTTTACTTCTAATTGAATGGTATTATCCTCATTGACTTTATTAACCGTGCCATGGATCCCGGCAATGGTTACCACTTTATCGCCTTTCTGCATGTTGTCTACAAATTTTTTCTGATCCTTTGCTTTTTTAGCTTGCGGACGGATCATGAATAACCAGAAAACCAGGATGATGCCACCCATTAATACCAACTGCACCATACCACCGCCCTGTTGCGGGTTACCTGCCAATAAAACGGAATTGAGATAAAACATTGTGTACTTTTTTGTTTTTTATAATTGTTTTAAAGAAAGTTACCTGTTGCCAGCAACTGACTCACTGATAACGCCCGTAAAGATAAGCTCGCGATTGTTACCATTGGGTGAATTTGTGGAAGCAATAATTGTTTTGCGTACCGTACCGGTATGCGCGCGGTTGCTGTCAAATGCACCAATCACCTCTCCTGTCCCGCCTGGCGCAATAGCACCCTGGGTATAACTGGCTACAGTACAGCCGCACAATGCATGTACATTGGTAAGGTACAAAGGCTTGTTGCCCGTATTCTTTAAACGGAATTTGATTTCAATCTTCTCTCCCATCCTGATCGTTCCGAAATTAACCAGGCTGTCCAGCCATTGCACAGTCGTATAACTGGCCTGATCCGGGGCATGACCATTTATTTTAATAAGACTGCCACTGCTATTCTTACAGGCGGTGAGCATAGTGAGGAGGCATAAAAAGGCAACAAAAGAAATAATGGATATTTTCATAACCATCTGTGTTTATGCTTTGTTTTTATAACTGATCTTATTGATTTTACCGGTGTCGGTGAGTTCTTTGTGAATATTATCCAGGATACCATTCACAAACTGTCCGCTTTGTGCTGTACTATAGTCTTTCGCAAGGTCAATGTATTCGTTGATGGTTACCTTGGTTGGGATGGTTTCAAAGTACAGTAATTCACAGACGCCCATACGCATCAGGATCATATCCAGTACAGCAATACGATCTGCATCCCAGTTCTTCAATTTGGGTTTGATAAGTTCGGCTGTGTATTC
This sequence comes from Sediminibacterium sp., assembly GCA_041856175.1. GTDB lineage: Bacteria > Bacteroidota > Bacteroidia > Chitinophagales > Chitinophagaceae > Sediminibacterium. Next base: position 19,263 of record JBHAFM010000138.1, on the reverse strand, counting down.
TTTCTTTTCCAGTGTGGTCATGAGCAATGACTTAGCAAAGTCCCATTTTTCGGCGCTCACCATTTGTTGCAGATTATAACCGGAGGGCTTTTGCAAATAATGCTGCATCAGTTGTTCCACCATCTCGGCATCATCATCCCAATTACTGAAGAGTTCTTCAACATGGCTGATAAAGCTTTCATTTGGCAACATCAAATGTGTAAAGATCAGTTTAATGATCTCTTTTTCTTTTGATTTTTCCCGGCTCTGGTCAGCAATATATGTTTGGTATTGTTCTGTTCCTGTAAGGTCATCATAGATTTTCTTTACTAAGTCTTTGTCAACCAGTTTCTGAGGCAGGTCAGTTTCCAGCGCCTTCTGAAAGGAAGCATTTTCCAATATCTGCCACAGGAATTCATTACCGGCAATTTTGATATTTATATTAAGGTCTTCAGCAGAGGGCAGGTTGCGGGAGGCCCTTTTTTGCGCATTTGTTTCGGCATAACGGGCTACCTGGGTTAAGAAATATAGGAGGTAAACAAAGAGTTCGCGGCTTTTGTCTAATTGTTTCTGTAACTCATCGGCTGGTTTTTTGAATGCTGAAGGGCTGTCGGCAGCTTCTATCATGTAGAGTAGCTGCATCACTTTCACGCGTATATTTCTTCTGCTGATCATTTGGTAAGAACTTATTTGGAAGCGGCAAAGGTATTGTATTAAGGGAGCTATACAAAATCAAAAACCCGTCCGGGAACGAACGGGTGTCAACCTTGATACAGCTAAACCTACGGGTATTGTCCGCAAGCCTGGAATAACGGCAGTTTAGTGCCCTTCCATGCTGTCATTTACGGGAAATACGATTATACGGTTTCAGCTGGGACATCATATATAAGATGCCTGGCAAATCCAAAAATTATTGCGCGTTTTGAAATCCATTGTCACAGTATTGTCGTTTATATGAAAAAATAGTGCAGATCCTTTTACAACTCAAACTTATCTGTATGAAAAAGAAATGGATTAAAAATATCCTGCTGTATACAGGTGCAGCATTTTTAGTGATGATAATGGTACTGGGAGTTCATATCTATATGGTTACCAGGCCCAAAGCCCCGGATGCCAATACAAGGATTATGGCAAGGATTGATATCAAACAGGCCATCACGCAAAGGGATGCTGATGCTATTACAGCCTGGATGTACCAGCAAAAGGGTGTGGATCATGTGCTATGTAATCCGGAAAGCGACATCCTTGTATTTACTTATTTCCCCGTAAAAACTGATGCCGACCTGATTGCCCGGCAGTTCAAATCAAATTTTAATATGAAAGCAGAACGTTATATGCCAACGGCAGCAGAATTGAAGACCGGTTGCCCAGTAGCCGCAGGTTCAGCTACCACAAGAATTTACAACTCCATCAAACACATCTTTAACTAATAAAACAACAGTATGAAAAAAGCAGCGTTTTTATCCATTATTCTCGGCATTGTATGTATTTCTGTCGTGCTAACTTCGTGCAAGAAAAATGACACGGCGCCATCAAATGCCCCCACACTTTATGATTCATTGGGCGGGACAACAATGGTGACAGACCCGGCCAATTCAGGTGCAAAGATTGAGCAGGGCCGCCTGGGTATCCGTTCGGTTGTGGACAGCACTATTTTTGTTATTGCTGCAGACCCGAAATTGAATGGGTTCTTTAAAGTGTTACTGGCAGAAGTTACATCTGGCAACACCAGTGGGTTTTCAGCACTCAGTAAAAACCTGACAGATTTTTTCGCCACAGCAACCGGAGCTAAAAACTTTACCTATGGCGGAAAAAATATGGTTGCAGCGCACGACCCTGCCCAAAATTCCAGGATGAACGGGAAATCAGCTAATGCAGACTTTGATCAGTTTATTACAGACCTGGTGGCAGGGGCTAATAAGAACAAACTGCCGGCTAACCTGATTAATTCGGTTGGCGCACTTGTCAATACATTGAGAAGCCAGGTGGTACAGAAATAAGCCAGCAGATTGATGTCATTGTATGCCAGGATCCTGCAAAACAGGGCTCCTGGTATACCATTTTGTTGTTTTTCCATACCGTGATCCCGATCCCAAAAGAATGCAATATTGCTGCGGGGCCGGGATTTTGTTTTGCAGCCATGATGCCCGTTCTTAATTATTCTAAGGGTTACAAGTATATAGATCTGCTATAATATGATATAGGTTATGAAAATTTGACACTTATATTCTCCTAAACTTCCCCATCTTTGCCGCCGTTCCTGACAGAGCAGGTTTTAACGGTCTTCCGGACAGGGTTCAACTGAAATTTTGGCTTAGAGCAGCCGGATGGCATAAAAATCGCTGAACAGAACTATCATTTATTAACTCTCTTAATTAAAAAACCAATAACGTATGGCTAAGAAACTCAACGTTACGCCTCTGCACGACAGGGTAATCGTTAAGCCTGCCGCTGCTGAAGAAAAAACTGCAGGCGGAATCATCATCCCCGACACCGCTAAAGAAAAACCCCAACGTGGCACCATCGTAGCCGCTGGAACCGGTAAAAAAGACGAGCCGATGACTGTTAAGACGGGTGATACCGTTTTGTATGGCAAATATGCCGGCACGGAGATCCAGATTGAAGGCCAGGACCTTTTGATCATGCGTGAGAGCGATATCCTCGCAATTGTGTAAGTCATTGAGACATTTTAACGCTCCCTAATTCAAACCACAAACCGAAAAAATTAGAACCATGGCTAAACAAATATTCTTCGATATCGAAGCAAGAAATAAAATGAAAAAAGGCGTTGATACCCTAGCCAACGCTGTAAAAGTAACCCTCGGCCCAAAAGGACGTAATGTGGTTATTGAGAAAAAATTTGGTGCGCCAACTGTAACAAAGGACGGTGTTACTGTTGCAAAAGAAATTGAACTGGAAGACGCTATTGAAAATATGGGCGCCCAGATGGTGAAAGAAGTAGCTTCTAAAACTGCAGATATTGCAGGTGATGGTACTACTACCGCTACTGTACTGGCCCAGTCTATCATCAGCGAAGGTTTGAAAAATGTTGCTGCAGGTGCCAATCCGATGGACCTGAAACGTGGTATTGATAAAGCTGTTGCCAAAGTGGTGGAAAACCTGAAGGCACAGTCACAAACCATCGGCAACGACACGAAAAAAATCGAGCAGGTTGCTGCTATCTCAGCCAACAGCGATATTGAAATTGGTAAACTGATCGCTCAGGCAATGGCCAAAGTAGGTAAAGAAGGAGTAATTACTGTAGAAGAAGCAAAAGGCACAGATACCACTGTTGATGTGGTAGAAGGTATGCAGTTCGACCGCGGTTATATCTCTCCGTATTTCGTTACCAACAGCGAAAAAATGGAAGTGGAATTGCAGAATCCATATATCCTGATCTATGACAAAAAGATCAGTGCTATGAAAGACATCCTGCACATCCTGGAAAAAGTGGCACAAAGTGGCCGCCCGCTGCTGATCATTGCTGAAGACCTGGAAGGTGAAGCACTGGCTACATTGGTAGTGAACAAACTGCGTGGTACCATCAAAGTGGCTGCTGTAAAAGCGCCAGGCTTTGGTGACCGCAGAAAAGAAATGTTAACCGATATCGCTATCCTTACTGCAGGAATTGTTGTAAGTGAAGAACAAGGATTTAAATTAGAGAATGCCGACCTGAGCTACTTAGGACAAGCAGCTTCTGTAACCATTGACAAAGACAACACAACTGTTGTTGGCGGCAAAGGTAAAAAAACAGATATCGTTGCCCGCGTTAACCAGATCAAAGCACAGATTGAAAATACAACATCTGATTACGATCGTGAGAAATTGCAGGAGCGCCTAGCTAAATTGAGCGGTGGTGTAGCTGTACTGTATGTAGGTGCTGCTACTGAATTGGAAATGAAAGAAAAGAAAGACCGTGTTGACGATGCTTTACACGCAACACGTGCTGCTGTTGAAGAAGGCATCGTACCCGGTGGCGGTGTCGCTTATATCCGTGCCGTTGAAAGCCTGGAAAAACTGAAAGGTGCCAATGAAGATGAAGTAACCGGTATCCAGATCGTTAAAAGAGCGATCGAAGAGCCATTGCGCCAGATCGTTATCAACAGCGGTATTGAAGGTTCTATCGTAGTACAGAAGATCAAAGAAGGTAAAGGCGATTTTGGTTTCAACGCCCGCACCGAAGTATATGAGAACCTCCTGAAAGCAGGTGTTATTGATCCTACCAAAGTAACCCGCGTGGCATTGGAAAATGCAGCTTCTATCGCTTCTATGTTGTTAACAACTGAGTGTGTAATTGCTGACAAACCAAAGCCTGAAGCTCCTCATGCACATGGTGGCGCGCCTGATATGGGTGGCATGGGCTATTAATAACCTGCACTATTAACACTACTATTATTAGGTATAAAATCCCCGTTATAGCAATATGACGGGGATTTTTTTCGGCTCCTGATTGGGAGTTAATAAATATAAACTGCAGCGATACGATAAACCGCAGACTCCAAACTTCTAACTACTTTTGTTTCATGTTAAGTAAACAAGATGAGGCGTTTGTAGTGTTCTGGTCAAAGAACAGGGAACAGGAAAAGACGAGCATCCGGCCTTTGCTGGTTGGCATCTCAGCTGGTTTGGCCATTGGAGTGCTGATTTTAGTAGTGCTTTCAGCCGGTTGGTACGAACGCGCGAACATGGTGGCCAATACCCGGTTTAGTATGTTTGTATTTATACTGGCCATATTAATATTATCTTTCTTCATGGCATTCCTATACCGCAGATTCAGGTGGGAAATGCAGGAACAACGTTACCTTGAACTGACGGCAAAGAAAGAAAAATACGAAAAGACTGCCCAAAAGCAGCCGTAAACCTGAAATAAGCGTCTACATTCATTCATCCATAAAATCTGCCAACCCCAATTTAAATTCTCTGTTTTCATGAAAAAAAACCTGTTAGTTCTCGTTGCTTTTGTATCAATTTTTGCTTCCTGCGGTAAAAGCGATTCAGGTTGCCAGCCGGCAACTGTTGCTTCAGAAAAGGCTCAAATGGTAGCTTATTGTAATACGAATAGTATTAAATATACTGAACACAGCAGTGGCATGCTGTATGAGATCATTAACCCGGGTTCCGGCGCCAACCCGACTGTTAATTCAACCGTGTCGGTCATTTATACCGGCAAGTTAATGACCGGCGTTACTTTTGAATCTACAGCAAACCCTGTAACCTTCGGGCTGGCCGGGTTGATCGATGGCTGGAAAATAGGTATTCCCCTTATTCAGAAAGGCGGTCGTATTAAATTAGTCATCCCTTCAGCACTTGCTTACAGCTGCTCCGGCTCAGGCACTATACCACCAAACTCGCCCATCTTTTTCGATATCACGCTTACCGACGTTAAATAAGCCCCTATTCCCCTATCTTTGCCCACTCTAAAAAAAACTGTAAACCGTTACGAATATGCAACTGAAAGGTTTAGTGCGATTCTTTGCCATTGCACTGATTGTGATCTGCTTATACCAATTATCCTTTACCTGGTTTGTACACAGCCACGAGAATGCACAGGAAGCCAAAGCTACCGCTTGGCTTAAAAGGTTTCCCGCTCCGGAAACCAAATACCCGGGCAATAAAGAATTACAGTCACTCTATGCAGATAGTCTCGCTGAACTGAAAAAAGAAAGGCTGCAGCGCCTGTTAGACAGTACCAAAGACACCAAACTGGCTTTTGGACTAACAACTTATCGCAGCGCCAAAGAAAAAGAACTGATGCTGGGTCTAGACCTGCAGGGTGGCATGAGCGTAACCATGGAAGTAGGCCTGGATGGTTTGATCAAATCGTTGGCCAACTTTACCAAAGACCCGCAATTCAACAAAGCACTGGATGCAGCTGTAGCCCGTAAAGCCAACAGTGGAGCAGACATGATCAGTTTATTCCGCGAAGAATACAAAAAAGCAGACCCTTCCGGCAAGCTGGCTCCTTTCTTTGCAACGCGCAGTAATGGCAAGATAAAATTTGACGCCAGTGATGACGCGGTTGGCAACTACCTGAAAGAGCAGGCTACTGCGGCCTTTAACAATACCTACCGTATTTTACGCACAAGGATCGACCGTTTCGGTGTGGCTTCGCCCAATATTAACCCTGATCCGGCCAAAGGTATCATCAGCATTGAACTGGCTGGTGTGAACGATAAAGAACGGGTAAGGAATTATTTACAATCAACTGCCAACCTGCAGTTCTTTGAAGTGTACACTTTTGAAAGCAAGGACTTGCAGAATGGTATTGTTGCTGCTGATAAAGCTGTAGAAGAATACCTCAATGGCACCACCAAAAAAGATACAGCTAAAAAAGTTGCGACAGATACAGCCAAACAGGCTGCCGCCAAAACTGTTGCAGATACCAATAAGACCGCTACCCTTTCCAATCTGGGCAGTGAGGCTGGCAAGGCCGTTGCCAAAGCAGATACAGCCAAGGCCAAAACGAATAAAAATCCTATTGCCGGCCTGATCCAATTTACCCAACCTTATGCAGGAAAAGGCGGCAAACCCATTTATCCGGCTGCATTGGGTTATATACAATCCAAAGACACCGGCACCCTGAATGATTACCTGCGGATGGACTTTGTGAAGAGCAAATTCCCTTCCAACCTGGTATTCATGTACGGTAAGACAGAGTCGAGTGATCCTAAAATGAAAGATATCCTGATGCTGTATGCCATCAAGACCTTAGACAATGGCCAGGCAGAGCTGGAAGGAGATCATATTACGAATGCATCGCAGGATTATGACGAGCGTGGCCGTATTGCCATCAAAATGAACATGGATAAAATTGGTACCGGCATCTGGGCCAAAATGACCACACGCAATGTGGACAAACCAATTGCCATTGTACTGGATAACTTTGTTTATTCTGCCCCTAATGTGAACGACCCTATCACTACAGGTAGTTCGCAGATCAGCGGTAGCTATACCATCAAAGAAGCGCAGGATCTTTCTGAAATATTGGAGAGTGGTAAATTACCTGCTCCTGCCAAAATTGTGCAGGAACAACAGGTAGGCCCAACACTCGGTAAAGAATCCATCACCGGCGGTGGTATCTCATTCATGATAGCTTTCATTGTGATCTTTGCCCTGATGCTGTTATACTTCAACACAGGCGGCTGGGTGGCTAATATTGCTTTGATCCTGAACCTGCTGTTTACCATTGGTGTTTTGAGTGCACTCGGGTTTACCTTAACTGCACCGGGTATTGCCGGTCTGGTACTGACCATTGGTATGGCGGTGGATACGAACGTGATCATCTTCGAACGTATCAAAGAAGAATTAACAAAAGGCAAAAGTTACCCATCGGCTGTGAACGACGGTTACAGGCGTTCGCTGTCACCCGTGCTCGATGCACACGTAACTACTTTATTAACCGCAATCATCCTTGCATATTTTGGCCTTGGCCCTGTATTAGGCTTTGCTACCACACAGATCATTGGTATCCTGTTGTCCTTATTCTGTGGTATCCTTGTATCACGCCTGATCACTGATTTCTATACCAATAAGAACCGTCACTTTGAATATTTTACGTCTATTTCAAGACGCATATTCAAACACGCAGCAATTAAGTTCATTGAATACAGGAAGATTGCTTATGGAATTTCCGTGGTAATCGTGATCCTCGGTATTGCTTCTTTTTTCAACGGGTTTGATGAAGGTGTTGAATTCTCCGGCGGACGCAGCTATACGATTAAATTTGACCAGGCTGTTAAGCAAAATGAAATTTTGGATGAACTGAAAACAGTTTTCGGGGAAGCGCCGATCATCAAAACAGTGAATTCCAATCACCAACTGAACATCACTACTTCTTATAAGATACATGAGACTGGCAACAGCGTGGATTCATTGGTAGAGAAAATGCTGTTCAACGGCTTGCAGAAACATTTGCCGCAGGGAACCACTTTCAATGAATTTGAAACAAAGTACAAACAGAGCTCACAGACTGTATTGCCAACGATCTCGGATGACCTGAAGAGTGGCGCTACCAAAGCCACTGTATTTGCCATCATTGCGATCTGCCTGTACATCTTCATCCGTTTCCGTGACTGGAGGTATTCACTCGGTACGATCTTCTCGCTGCTGCACGACGTATTTGTAACATTGATCGTATTCAGTTTCCTGAGAAAAATAGTACCATTCCCGTTAGAAATAGACCAGCACTTTATTGCTGCTATATTGACGGTTATTGGCTTCTCTATGAACGATACCGTGATTGTGTATGACCGTATCCGTGAAGACAGCAGGTTGATGAAGGGTGCCAGCAACGCAACCATCATCAACAAGGCCATCAATGATACGTTAAGCCGTACCATCATGACCTCATTGACCGTATTCCTTACCATTCTGATCCTATTCATCTTTGGTGGTGAGGTGACCAGGGGCTTTGCATTTGCGATGCTGATCGGGGTGGTTACAGGTACTTATTCTTCTATCTTTGTTGCGGCTCCTATCCTGGTTGACTTTGCAAAAGACAAACCTTTGGGGAAGAGCGAAGAGAAAAAGAAATGAACCAAAGACAGGCTGACTGACTATAAAAAAATCCCGCTTTTATAGCGGGATTTTTTTATGCATGTTATACCAGTGTGATCAGCCGGTTGATTCCCTCTTGATCAGTGACGAGTTAAAAACCTTGTTTTCGATCGATGAGAACGGCCTTTTCTTCTCTAGTTGTTCCAGCAGTTTAAAAAGTATTTTGGCAGCCTCTTTTCCAATTTCAAATGCAGGCTGTGTAATAGTGGTAAGTGAAGGATTCAGTAAAGAAGATACTGCGAGGTTGGAGAAACTGACAATCTTAATATCCTGTGGAATGCGCAATCCAAGCGTTCTGCATACTTCATAGGTATCTATGGCCAGTTTTTCAACGCAGGAAAAAATACCATCGGGCCTGGGTTTGCTTTTTAACAGCCTGGCGATATCCTTCTTGTTCTTTTCGTGGTCATGTGCACCCTGCAATACCAGTTTGCTGTCAAAAGCTATCCTGTGTTTTTCAAGCGCGTCGGCATATCCCTTCATCCTCTTATTATCGATGGAAAGGTTTTTGGAAATAGACAGGTATGCAATTTTGCGACAGCCGCTTTCGATCAGGTGCGAAGTGGCATCAAACCCGCTTTGGTAATCATCTGTTGTTACAAGTGGAACATCCATGCCCTCAGCCACACGGTCGAAGAAAACAAGGGGTAGTTCTATTTTCCTGATTTCTTTTACATGATCAATCTGGTCTGTTTCACTGGAAAGAGACATAAGCAGGCCATCTACCCTGCCGTTTTGTATGTGTTTGAGGATATTGATCTCTTTCTGCTGGTTCTCGTGTGTCAGGTAGATCAGTACATGGTAATTGTTTTCCTGGGCAACAGTTTCTATACCGTTAATCGCCAGTGAAAAAAAGTTATTGTCAATTTCAGGAATAACCACACCAATCGTCCTGCTTTTCCGTTGACGTAAGCTGCTGGCATAAGGATTGGGCTGGTAATTGAGCTCTTTTGCAAGTGCCAGAACGCGCTTTTTGGTCTTCTCGCTGATATCATATTTATCACGCAGCGCCCTGGACACCGTTGATACAGACAGGTTCAGCCTTTCAGCCAGTTCTTTCAGGTCTACCTTATTCATAGCCACGTGCTTTATACAAGACAGGTTTATTAAATCTAACGCCAGCCTAAAAATACGCATCAAAGTGCTTCCGGTAACGATTTCGATAATAAATCTCAGTAGAATCAGCCCTGTAATGGCTTCATTGTCAATTTTATTTAACAAATAATAATTGTAACTTGCGGTACTTTTAAACCTTGCGTAGCAGCATATTACATATTATCCAACGCGTATTTCTTTTTTTATTAGCAATACAGATACTCAACCTGAGTACCAATGCCATTGATTTTCAGCCATTCCCTTCCACTAATTTTTATGAATTCAATGACCTGAATACGATTGTTGAATATGTTGCAGAGATTGTTTTAGATTATAAAAACGCATTCCCTGAATCTGAACAACAACCGTCTTCTTCCAAAGCTCAGTTTGAAAAACATGTTAACTTTAAGTTGTTTTTTCCTGACACTTTAGTGCTTCTGCAAAAGATAGAGGATCCTGTGATAAGGCACAATGCTTCGCCGGCAGAAGCATATAATTCTTCGTTCTACAAGGAAATTAATCCCCCTCCTCCTAAATGCTGATTGTTAGCACCCTCACCTATAGCTCGACAATTTTAAGCAGCATAAATTACATTTGATAACATCGGGAACAGGCATCCTGTTTATATAAACTTGTTATCAGGAGCATTCGAAAAATGTTGCAATGGTCGCTCCGGCGTTAAGGTATTGATGGTGCAAGATGCTGATTGCTGCAATTGTTCTAGCCGGGAAGTATTCACGGATAGATAAAGCAAAAGATATATTCTTTAATTTAATTTCAAAAAATTGAGCAAATGAAAGTTGTATACCGGGTACTGTTTATGGTTCTCTTATCCAGCGCATTCATACATGGTTATGCACAAAACAGTACAGGGGATAATCCTATCAAAGCAGATACGCTCAGGCTTTCTGTCGACAGTGCGGAGAATATTTTTCTACGGAATAACCTGTTACTGCTTGCGCAGAAGTATAATATTGAAGCACAAAAAGCGCTGATCATACAGGCCAAGTTGTGGCCCAATCCTAATTTGTCGTACGCACGCGGGCCATTGATCCCCATTAATGATGAGAATTCAAGTGTGCTGCATGCCAATTATTTTAACAATGCTGAAAATGCTGCGGGTATCTCGCAGCTGATCTTACTGGCCGGTAAAAGGAATAAACAGGTCAAAATTGCGGAAGCCAATGCAAAACTGGCCGAATACCAGTTCTATGACCTCTTACGGACATTGAAGTACACACTGCGGACCGATTTCTTCAATATCTATTACCTGCAGCAATCTGCCAGGGTTTACGACAAAGAGATCAGTTCCCTGCAGCAGGTGGTGAACGCCTTTGAACTGCAAAAAGGCAAAGGGTATATTGCTGAGAAAGAAGTGGTCCGTATCAAGGCACAGTTGTACAGCCTGCAAAGCGAATACAATGACCTGATCAGCCAGATCAATGATACACAGAGTGAACTGAGATTAGTACTGCAGGTCAAAAACAATTATCTAATCCCGGTTCCCGACCCCTTAAAAACGGAGTCACTTGATCCGACCAGGTATCATCTTACCGCGCTGGTTGATACGGCATTTAAAAGCAGGACTGATCTTATGATAGCCAGGGCCAGTACCAATATCAGTAAACTGAACTACAATTACCAGAAAGCATTAGCCGTTCCTGATCTTACCGTTTCCCTGTCTTATGACAGGCTGGGAAGTTATGTTCAGAATTTTCATGCGGCCGGTGTAGCCATTGATCTGCCGGTCTTCAACAGGAACCAGGGCAATATCAAATCGGCAAAGTCGATGATTGATTTTAACCGTACTGCACAAAAGAGTGTGGAAGCTACGGTTGAGGAGCAAGTGTACAGGGCTTTGCAGAAAGCGTATGACAACCATAAGCTGTACAAAAATATCGATCCGAAGTTTGCAGGTGATTTTGACAGGCTTTTGAATGAAGTGTTGATCAATTACCAAAGGCGGAATATCGGGTTACTCGATTTCCTGGATTTTTATGATTCCTACAAACAAAATACACTGCAGATCAACTCCATTAAGTTCAACAGGATCAGTGCATTCGAGGACCTGAATTTCTATACCGGAACTAATTTCTATAACTAAATTCCTGACTGCCAGAAATAATATTTTATGCAAAAAAAGATACAAGCATCATTCACCTTAGCGTGCACATTGTTATTGATTACAGGTATCAGCCTTACATCTTGTAACCTAAACCAGGAAACCCAAAATGATGCTAGGGCCAGGTATGTTATACCTGATTCAATTTTGAAAACCCTTACTATTGACACTGTTTCGACAGCACAATTAGTGAATTCACTCACATTGACAGGCAAGGTTACTTTTAACGAAGACAATGTGGTGAAAATTTACCCGATGGTGAGCGGAAACGTACAGGATATTAAAGTTGTGCTTGGTGATTATGTACAGGCGGGCCAGGTCCTTGCCTTGATCAAGAGTTCTGAAATGGCAGGGTTCAGTAATGAACTGGTGAATGCCGAAACCAACTTAAGGGTTTCTAAAAAGAACCTTGACGCAACGCAGGATATGTATAACAGCGGACTGGCTTCACAAAAAGACCTGCTGGCTGCAGAGGCAGCGCATGAACAGGCTAAATCTGAACTGAGCCGCATTAACCGGGTGTTAAAAATAAATGGAGGCAATACACAGGGAGAGTTTGTTGTTAAAGCGCCTATCAGCGGTTTTATAGTAGAGAAATTCGTTACCAATAATATGACCATACGTGCGGACAACAGCAATAGCCTGTTTACGATTTCAGACCTGAAGAATGTATGGATACAGGCTAATGTGTACGAATCGAATATTAGCCTTATCCATTTAGGCGACCAGGTCAACGTTACCACGCTTGCCTATCCCAACAAGGTTTTTAAAGGTAAGGTAGATAAAGTACTGAATGTGCTTGATCCTTCCAATAAAGTAATGAAAGTACGCGTTGTTTTACCCAATGACGGGTACCAGCTGAAGCCGGAGATGTTTGCAAATGTTACTGTTACCAATACAGAAAACAAAGAGAATATTTGTATCCCGTCCAGCGCGTTGATATTTGATCATAGCCAATATTATGTACTTGTATATAACGGCAAATCGGATGTGAAGATCACACCTGTTCAGTTTATTAATACCGTTGGCAATAAAACATTCATCTCTTCAGGTGTCAGCAAGGGTCAGAAAATCATAGCCTCTCAGGCCCTGCTGATATATGGCTCCTTAAATAATTAATATTAAAAACTATTGAGATGAATAAGCTTTTAAAAGGCATTATCGCTTTTTCACTGAAGAATAAGTATTTTATTTTATTTGCTTCGGTGTTACTTGTTATAGCGGGTGTTGTCACATTTAGGAATATGCCCATTGAGGCGTTTCCGGATGTTACCAATACAGAGATCAGTATTATTACCCAATGGCCGGGCAGAAGCGCAGAAGAAGTGGAGAAGTTCATTACCATTCCTGTTGAAATTGTAATGAACCCGGTTCAGAACAAAGTGAGCCTTCGTTCGAGTAGTATCTTCGGGTTGTCTTTTGTTAAAATTATTTTTGCCGATGGGGTCAAAGATGCGGAAGCCAGACAGCAAGTGATGAACCTGTTAGCAAATGTAACCCTTCCCAACGGTATTAACCCTTCTGTGCAGCCTCCTGCCGGGCCAACGGGTGAGATTTTACGGTACTCATTACGAAGTAAGATACGAGATGAAAGAGAACTTAAAACAATGCAGGATTGGGTTATTGACAGGCGTTTAAGAGCAGTGCCAGGCGTTGCAGATATTGTGAGTTTTGGCGGCAAAACTAAAACGTACGAGGTAAAAGTTGATCCGGGTAAATTATATAACCTTGGCATTACGCCCCTTGATGTATTCAACGCTGTACAAAAAAGCAATATCAATATCGGCGGTGATGTGATCATACAGAATAGCCAGGCTTATGTTGTGCGTGGTATTGGATTACTTGATAATATTAATGAGATCAGGAATATTATTGTTGAAACCAACAATGGTGTTCCGGTGCTGGTAAAAGATGTAGCTAGTGTTGAAATTTCGAATGTTCCGCGCCTTGGATGGGTAGGCAGGTCCGATGCTATCATAGATTCAACCGGTAAACGCACCATTGCTGATGAGACTGATGTTGTGGAAGCCATTGTATTAATGAGGAAAGGAGAAAATCCTTCTAAAGTAGTGGCGGCAGTGAAAGAACAGATCAATAAACTGAACACGATGGTACTGCCGGAAGATACCAAGATCGTTCCTTTTTATGACCGGGCCGATCTGATTAAATATGCTACGAATACCGTATTGCATAACCTGGTGGAAGGTATCCTGCTGGTGACATTGCTGGTGTCACTGTTCATGTTTAACTGGCGCACTACACTGATCGTATCGATCATCATCCCAATGGCTTTACTGTTCGCCTTTATATGCCTTCGGCTTATGGGCATGTCGGCCAACCTGCTTTCATTAGGAGCTGTCGATTTTGGAATTATCATCGACGGAGCGGTGGTAATGGTGGAAGGCATGTTTGTAGTGCTCGATCATAAAGCAAGAGACTTTGGGATGGAGCGCTTCAACAAGATGGCAAAAATGGGCATCATCAAGAACAGTGGCGGACAATTGGCGAAAGCCATCTTCTATGCAAAAGTGATTATTATTACAGGCCTGTTACCCATTTTCGCTTTTGAGAAAGTGGAAGGTAAAATGTTCTCACCGCTTGCTTACACACTTGGTTTCGCTTTATTGGGCGCACTGATCACCACGCTTACACTCGTACCCGTACTCATTAATATGCTGCTTAGAAAGAATGTGCATGAAAAACACAACCCTTTTGTGCATCATTTTACCGGCTTTATGCTGAATGGTTTTACCAGGGCCTTCAAAAGAAGAAAGATCATTATACCGCTCTCTTTTGTTGTAATGGCCGTTGGTTTGTACTCATTCAAATACCTGGGTACGGAATTCCTGCCAGAACTGAACGAAGGATCCATCTGGCTCCGTGTGCAGTTGCCTTATAGTGTATCCCTGGATAAATCTGTCCAGGTATCAAAGCAGGTAAGAGAGATATTGATGACATTTCCACAGGTGAAACATACTGTATCGCAAACCGGCCGCCCGGATGATGGAACTGATGTTACCGGATTCTACAACAATGAGTTTGATGTGATCCTCTATCCTATCGAAACCTGGAAGCCGCATATTACAAAAGAAGAGCTGATAGACCAGATGCATGAGAAACTGTCAGTTATCCCGGGCGCTAATCTGAACTTTTCACAACCCATTATGGATAATGTAGAAGAAGCTGTTTCAGGCGTGAAGGGATCGATTTGTGTGAAAGTATACGGCGACTCGCTCGATTATATGGAGCAGAAAATAACTGAGGTTTATAATATTTTAAAAACGGTACGTGGTATTGAAGACCTGGGTGTTATAAGGAACATCGGGCAGCCGGAACTTGATATCAATCTTGACCAGCAGAAGATGGCTTTATACGGTGTAGCTACTGCTGATGCTAATGCAGTAATAGCAATGGCGATCGGAGGACAAACCGCTTCTACATTATATGAAGGCATCAAGACTTTTGATATCCGTATCCGGCTCCCGGAAGAATTCAGAAGAACAACAAGTGATATCGGTAACCTGTTGGTACCCACCCAGACGGGATCCAAAGTCCCTATCAAAGAAATTGCTTCTATTACTGAGAAGACGGGTCCATGCCTGATTTTCAGAGATGATAATACAAGGTATTCTGCGCTTAAGTTTTCCATCAGGGGCAGGGATATGGGAAGCACCATTGCAGAAAGCCAGAAAAAAGTAAACGAGAAAGTACACGTCAAAAGAGGTTATACCATGGCCTGGCAGGGCGATTTTGAAAATGAACAACGTGCCACCAAGCGATTGGCATTGGTAGTTCCCATCAGCCTGTTACTGATATTCCTGTTATTGTTCAGCATGTTTGGCAATTTTAAAGATGCAGGGCTTGTATTCCTGAACGTACCCTTTGCTATTGTTGGAGGCATCTTTGCATTGCATATAACAAATACCAATTTCAGTATTTCAGCAGGTATTGGTTTCATTGCCCTTTTTGGAATATGTATCCAGGATGGCGTGTTATTGATTACTGTTTTCAAGCAAAACCTGGATCATATAAGGGGGCAAACCAGTTCCTTATACAATGCCATTAAACTAGGTGTGAATTCAAGAATACGACCGGTAATGATGACTGCTTTGATGGCTGCTATTGGTTTATTCCCGGCCGCCATGTCCCACGGCATTGGTTCAGAAAGCTCAAGACCGCTGGCAAGGGTTGTGATCGGGGGTATATTGTGCGCCATGATCTTTTCCTTGTGGGTATTCCCGCTTATTTTCAGGCTGGCTTACAAAAATGTAGATACCAAACACATTGATCCTGCTGAATTAGAGGATAAAGGATAGTGAGCATAGTTGCTAACTATTAAAAAGCGCCCCTGCAATAACAACGGGGGCGCTTTTTCTATCAAGGTCAACTGATCGTATTTGTCATCAAACAGCAAAAGAAGTACCACACCCGCAGGTTTTGCTGGCATTGGGATTACTGAAAGTAAACCCACGGCTGTTTAACCCACCCTGCCAGTCTATTTCCATACCGTGGAGGTATAACTGGTGGCTTTTATTCATGATACAGGGAATGCCTTCTATTTCAAAGGTAGCGTCATTGGCTTCCATCTGGTCAAAGCCAAGCACATAGGTCATACCGCTACAACCACCACCTTTCACGCCTACCCGTAAACGTTGCGAAGTATCGAAGCCCTCTTCCTGCATGATCCGGCGCAACTCTTCAATAGCACCGGCAGTTAAAGTAACAGGAGTTGCAGTCATTAGTTCCATATTTGTCCTTTGTATATGCAAATTTACAAATAAACGGCTAAATGCATGCAGGCATTGTTTGCGATAACTGGAAAAACAAGCCCGGGTGCCTATTTTTGCCTAAAGAATAACGAATGCTGGATACCACTATTTTTTTTACTGTTGTGATTGCCATTATGATCAGTGCTTTTCTCGCCTGGTTAATTTACCTGCAACGCAGGAACAAAAGAGAAGAGATAAAAAACAAAGGTACTTCTTCAAGCCTCCCCTTACAGGCTTACGAAAGGCTCACCCTGCTGGTAGATCGTATAGCCATTCCTAACCTTGTAAGCCGCACCAACCATAGTGATTTATCGGCACGCGAAATGCAATTGGTGCTCACCAAGACCATCCGCGACGAATTCGACTACAATATTACCCAACAGATATATATTAGTCCCGAAGCCTGGAATGCTGTCAGGAACCTGAAAGAAAAAAACCTCCTGATCATTAACCAGGTAGGTAATATGATGCCGGCCAATGCTACCGGGCTCGACCTGGTTAGGTCATTACTCGAATACACGATGAGCGACAATAAAAGCAACCTGCATGAGGTAGTGAGTGAAGTACTGAGTTATGAAGCGAAGAAATTCCTTTGAGAATTGTATAGATTATTTATGATACAGGATTTAGGATTTTTCAATTAAATTGATGTGGTCATGAGCGATAAAAAAATTATTACTGATAGCGGCATTGAGATCCGGAAGGTTTATTATCCCCCATCTCCCCATCAGGTATCGCCAGACCAGCCACCAGAAATCCCCGGCCAGTTCCCTTATACGCGCGGTGTTCAGGCCGATATGTACCGGGGAAAATTGTGGACCATGCGTCAATACGCTGGTTTCTCCACTGCCGAAGAGAGCAATAAGCGGTACCACTATTTATTGTCCCAGGGTGTGATGGGGTTGAGCGTAGCATTTGACCTGCCAACACAAATCGGGTACGACAGCGATCATCCTTTAGCAGAAGGGGAGGTTGGAAAAGTTGGTGTGGCAATTGACAGTCTCGAAGATATGGAAGCCCTCTTCCATGGGATCCGATTGGAAGATGTAAGCACGTCTATGACCATCAATGCAACCGGATTTATTTTACTGGCTCTTTATGTAGCGCTGGCTAAAAAGCAGGGAGCTGACCTGAAACAGATCACTGGTACCATTCAAAATGATATCCTAAAAGAATACGCAGCGCGAGGAACGTATATTTATCCACCCAAGCCATCCATGCGGATTATTACGGACATTTTTGAATGGTGCAGTAAGGAATTGCCTAAGTGGAATACCATTTCTATCTCTGGCTATCACATTCGTGAGGCAGGAAGTACGGCTGTACAGGAGATTGCATTTACGTTGAGCAATGGCAAAGCTTATGTTCAGGCAGCACTTGCTAAAGGATTAGATATCAATGTCTTTGGCAGACGCCTTTCTTTCTTTTTCAACGCACATAATAACCTTTTTGAAGAAGTGGCCAAGTTTCGCGCCGCGAGGCGTATGTGGGCTAAGATGATGAAGGAACTGGGAGCAACGGATGAAAAGGCAATGATGCTCCGTTTTCATACGCAGACAGGTGGCGCCACATTGACCGCACAACAGCCGATGAATAATATCAGCCGGGTAACCATACAGACATTAGCAGCAGTCCTGGGTGGTACACAAAGCCTGCATACCAATGGGTATGACGAAGCATTGAGCCTGCCTACCGAAGAAGCTGCCCGCATTGCATTGCGCACGCAACAGATCGTAGCTTTTGAAAGTGGCGCTGCCGATACGGCTGATCCATTGGCCGGCAGTTATTTTGTAGAATCCCTGACCAATGAGGTAGAAACAAAAGCGTGGACGCTGGTTCACCAGATAGATGCCATGGGAGGAAGCGTGAGCGCTATTGAACAAGGCTTTATGCAGGATGAAATTGCCCGCAGCGCCTATGACTACCAGCGTAATATTGAGAGCGGTAAAAAAATCATAGTGGGGGTGAACAAATTTGCAGTATCGAAAGAAGAACCCATGCCCGGGTTTAAAATAGATGACAGTATCAGGATGCTGCAAAGCCAGAAGTTACAGGCATTAAAACAGCGGAGAGACCAGGCAAAAGCAGATGAATGTCTTGCACAACTAAGTTCAGCGGCCAACGGTCACCAGAACCTGATGCCGTTGGTCATTGAAGCAGTGGAATCTTATTGCACACTCGGCGAAATTGCGGATGCGCTGCGCAAAGTATTTGGTGAATATAAATGACGTTCAGGCTTAACTCAACACCACTATCAAGGCATAGATCACACCAGGTATCCAGAACAATAAAGTAAGTAACAAGCTCAGCCAGAATTTTCCGTTGATCGTTCCTTCATGAAGGTAAACGGCTAAAGGAGGCAGCAGGATAGCTAAGATGACCAGCAGGATTGTATTGGTGCTGGGCTCACTTCCGGCCTTTTTTTCGGCTTTGTATTCTTTTAGCATTTTTTTTACCTCAGCAACACGGGCTTTTCTGTCCACCCTGCTGAGGCTTTTAAACTCACGCAAAGCGTCTGTCACGGCCACATCATCAAATTTGAGCTCCTTCGTAACGGTCGAATCGGTAGCGGGTTTTGAATCCGATACTACAACAGATGCACGGGTGTCTACTGCCACAAACATTCCTGCAGCAATTGCAAAGAGGAAAATTTTTTTCATAAGATTGATTTTTAAATGAAAAGGATTCATTAGCACTAATATACTTATTGTATTTGATTTTTCAAAATATATTAATTCGTTT
>JBHAFM010000137.1:0-20789 GCA_041856175.1 Sediminibacterium sp. | reverse complement strand
TTGAGTCGATCTGAATGGAAGTTTTTGGCAATGCTTTATCCAGCTGTATGTCGGCTATTTCATCCGAAGCTGCATCGATCGCATCAGCAACAGCCGGAGTTACGGCTGTCACCTCTTTGGCAGAAGTGTTGATCACTTTAGCGGCCACTTCTATATTTTTCTTTACTTCTTTTTTTAAAGGCTCAGAGAGAAAGAATGCAGGATTGAAGAGCGGGTTATTGACTTTTACGGCCATTGGTTCCACGGTTACCGCGCGAACAGACGGCTGCGCAATATGTGTTTTTGGGGTAACAGCAATTGCTGTATGTTGCCTGTGCGGGGTATCTGGATTTAACCAGGCAATGGAACTGAGCAATCCTGTTACCAAACAAAAAGCCAGCAACTGGCGCCTGTAATTAAACTGGTTTTCTTTTTGATCAATCATACGCTTCACGCGTCCGAGCAGCACTTTTTTATCCCGTGCAGCAGTCATAGCCAGAACGGGTGCAGATTGCAGGTAAGCAATTTGCAGCAGCGCTGCTGCGTAGGTAGTTGCATTGTACTGGAACTGCAATACCCAGTCGTCGCAGCTGTTTTCCCTTTCTTTTTTAATTGTTTTACTCAACAATTGTGTAAAGGGATTAAAGAAAAGGCTAAGCTCCACTACCGATAAAATGATATTGACTAAGTAATCATGCCGTTTGATATGGGCCATTTCATGCAGGATCACCGCTTCGAGCTGGTCTGTTGTTAAATGATTGATACTGGCAACAGGAATCAATATCAGCGGCTTCAGGAAGCCGATGGTCAACGGGGTATCGATGGTTTCGGAAAGCAGTATCTGTACTTTGCGGCTGATGCTCAACTGGCTGGCTGTTTTTTGAACGAATAGCCGCCAGTCCACCGCTATTTTCCTGGTACCGTTGGTGCGAATCGTTTGCGTACGGCGATAGCCGAAACACCAGTGGATACAAAGTGCCAGCATCAAAACTAAATAAGCAACGGACAAATAGGGGAGCAGCAATTCAGCTTTTGCCATCCAGCTGATCAACTGTAATTGAAATCCGGCGCCTTGGGAGACGTCATGTAAAATAGTTGCCACCCCAGGGCTGTTAGGTGCATCATGGTATGCGCTGTAATAAAACTGCAATGTGACGATGAACCAGGAGAAACTGATGATTTGGGCGCCAACGGCCAGCCGGTATTTATTGGCGGCATTTAATGCCAGTACACTGTTCAATAACACAAATACCAGCCATACCAATGCTGTTTGCCATAAGCTGTTGGCAATGGCAAAGCCCAGTGCCTGCAGAAAAGGGGATTGAAACAGGTGTTGCATAACACTATTGTTTTTTCAGGTTGTCCAATAACTTCTGGATCTCTTCCAGCTCTTCTTTATTGGGTGCATGATTACCCAGTGCCTGCATGACCAATTGTGTGGAAGACCCGCCAAACAGTGAATGAATCATTTTGCCCACAAACTGCTGCTGGGTATTTTCACGTGATATATTTGGCCGGTAGATATGGGTCTTATTACTGTCGTCGCGCTTTACGATCCCTTTTTCAAACATGATCTGCATGAGTTTCAGGGTCGTGGTATAACCTGCGTCTTTATGCTCGCCCAGTATTTCGTGTACTTCCCTGACGGTGGCCTGGCCCTTGTCCCATAATACCCTTAAAATTTCCAGTTCACTCTCGGTTGGTTTGATATGCTTTGAAACAGCCATTTATACGATTTTATTCGTAAGCAATTTACGGGTTGCAGGGGAAATTCAAACATAAAATTTCGTTAAACGGAGTAAAGGCTGGAAGACCGGAAACCGGCAGGCAATAAAAATCCCGCTTTCATTGGAGAAGCGGGATTTTTTATGATGAAAATAAAGTATGCTGTTTATTTTTTTGCGGCCAGTACAACAGTAGTGGTATTTTCATTCACTGCTTTAACGGCTGCTTTCTTTTCTATAGCAGTTGTGGCAGTATGCACATCAGTCTTGTATATCTGTGCCAGCGTAGGGGCGATCACCAATGAAACAATGGACATCAGTTTGATGAGGATGTTCATAGAGGGGCCCGATGTGTCTTTAAAAGGATCACCAACGGTATCGCCTGTTACAGAAGCTTTGTGCGGTTCTGATTTCTTGTAATACATCTCGCCATTGATCTCCACACCTTTCTCAAAAGATTTCTTGGCATTGTCCCAGGCGCCGCCGGCATTGTTCTGGAACATACCCATCAGCACACCACTTACGGTAGCACCGGCCAGGAAACCACCCAGGGCTTCTGGTCCCAGTAAAAAGCCAATGATCAGCGGGGAGACGATCGCAATGGCGCCCGGCAACATCATTTTCTTAATAGATGCTTCGGTAGATATCGCCACACATTTATCGTACTCCGGTTTACCGGTACCTTCCATGATGCCAGGAATGGTACGGAACTGACGGCGTACTTCTTCCACCATGGCCATAGCGGCTTCCCCCACTGCACGGATCGCCAGTGAAGAGAAAATGAATGGGATCATGCCACCCACAAAAAGGGAAGCCAGCACTTTTGCTTTGTAAATATCAATACCCTGTATACCTGCCACGCCTACGAATGCCGCAAACAGGGCCAATGCTGTTAAAGCAGCAGAGGCAATGGCAAAACCTTTACCTGTGGCAGCAGTAGTATTACCTACGGCATCCAGTACGTCTGTTTTTTCACGCACTTCTTTGGGCAGTTCACTCATTTCGGCAATACCGCCGGCGTTATCGGCAATAGGACCAAAAGCATCAATAGCCAATTGCATGGCAGTGGTAGCCATCATACCGGCAGCGGCAATAGCCACACCGTATAAACCCGCACATTCATAAGAACCCCAGATCCCGCTTGCCAATACAAGGATGGGCAGGCATGTTGATTCCATACCAACTGCCAGACCGCCGATCACATTGGTGGCATGACCCGTGGATGACTGGCGGATGATGGACAATACCGGGCGTTTGCCCATAGCGGTATAATATTCAGTGATGATACTCATTAAAGTACCAACAGCCAGGCCCACTACAATAGCGCCCAACACACCGTTCCGGGTGAATTCAAAGCCACGGAGTACCATGGTTTCAGGTAGAATATAATACACAAGGCCCACGCAGGCCAGGGCGGTTAAAATAATAGAACCCCAGTTACCCATGTTCAGGGCTTTTTGCACATTGGCTGTGTTGATACCACCCGCATCACTCACTTTTACAAACAGGGTACCAACGATAGAAAACAGGATACCTGTGCCTGCTATCAGCATAGGCAACAGTATCGGCGCATAGCCACCAAAGTTATCCATAGAGACAGTCTCCTGTCCCATTACCATGCTCGCCAATACGGTAGCAACATAAGAACCAAACAGGTCAGCGCCCATACCGGCCACATCACCCACATTATCACCTACGTTATCGGCAATGGTAGCGGGGTTGCGCGGATCATCTTCAGGAATGCCTGCTTCCACTTTACCTACCAGGTCGGCACCCACATCGGCAGCTTTGGTATAGATACCACCACCCACGCGTGCAAACAGGGCAATGGATTCAGCACCCAATGAAAAACCAGTCAATACTTCAATGGTACGCAGCATTTCTGCGGAATTAGCGCCGGCATCAGGGGCAAAGCATTGTTTGATAACCAGGTAAACTGCGCCCAATCCCAATACAGCCAGGCCGGCTACACCCAGGCCCATGACCGAACCGCCGGTAAATGATACTTTCAGTGCTTTTGATAAGCTGGTTCTTGCAGCCTGTGCGGTACGCACATTGGCTTTGGTGGCTACTTTCATACCGATATAACCGGCAGTAGCGCTGCAAATAGCGCCCAATATAAAGGCGAATGCAATAGCCCAGTGTGAATGCGGATTAGTACTGGCCATCACACCCAACAATAAAGCAACAATAGCTACGAAATAAGTCAGGATCTTCCATTCTGCTCTCAGGAACGCCATAGCGCCTTCCGCGATATAGGTACTGATCTCTTTCATGCGGTCATTGCCCGCATCCTGTTTAGAAACCCAATTAAATTTTACAAATGTGTACAGGAGACCTACAACACCCATTGCCGGAACGGCATAAAACAAGATTTTGTCCATAAGTCGGTTTGTGTCTGGTAGTTTATTGTATTTGAAAGACAGCAAAAATAGGGGGAAATGCTTTAAATAGCACACCGCTTTTATTGTTCCAGTTCAGTAGTGTCGGCATGACCCGTAAATACAGAACTCATCTTGCCGGCGTGCCAGATATTGCGGTTAAACTTATTGCCCAGGATAATGACCGTGGCCGTATCGTGTACCAGTCTCTTGAAGACAGTATTATTCCCATGCCACCAGCCATTGTGGTAAACGATGGTTGGCTCGGGCGGTTTGATAAGCAGATGCCAGCCCAACCCATAATTTTTAACGCCTTTTTTCTCGTTGCTGTAAGGCTGATAAGCCAGCTCAAGGGTCTTCAGGCTAACCAATGCGCCCTGGTAAAGCGATTTATCCCATAACAGCATATCCCGCACGGTACTGTATACATTCTTGTCGCCATATACACAATCGAGCTTGTCTAACTTAAAGGGACTGTTGTTGTAGTTATAGGAAGGAATATAGCTGGCGGTGTCTTTGATACTGAATACAAAACTGTGTTTCATCCCTAAGGGGGTGAAGACGCTATCCTGCATGTATTGGGGAAAGGGAGTGCCTGTGATCTTTTCAACAACTAAGGCCAGCATGGCATAATTGGTATTGCAATAGCTGTAACGCCTGTTGGGCATGGCTTCCACGGGAGGCCTGTTCCGGATCATGTATTGCAGTACCATCTGGTTGGTAGCCAGACCGGCTACCTGTACTGGTACTTTGTACGTGCGTACATGGTTTACCCACCTGCCGCGTTTGTTTTTAACGCGGGTCACTTCAGTGCGGGTGTTGTCTAAAAAATGATCGTATTTGGGCAGGCCGCTCCGATGGCTGAGCAGGTCTTTAATGGTGATATTGGGGTAAGGGAAATCGGGCAGGTATTTTTCAATGCCGTCATCCAGCGATAATTTGCCCTGTTCCATCAGGCGCAGGATAACGGTGGCGGTGAAGGTCTTGGAAACAGATGCGAGGTGAAAAGGAGTGTAGGGGGTGATGCTGTCCCTTGTTTTCAGGTTACTGAACCCATGGTAGTCTTCAAAAACGATCTCGCCGTTCTTGGCCAGCAGGATGCTGCCGTTGAAGCCGGTCCTGAGCAGGAGTGAACGGTACAAAGGCTCAATAGCATCTGCATAATAGTTTTTTTCTTTGGGCGATAAAGCAGCAAAGTGCGGGGCAGGCGGAGTTTCGGCAATGATTGCCGTGTCTTTTTTGTGTTCGGCCGCAGGGGAGCCGCAGGCTATTAACAGTACTGAAAGAATAGGAATGACCATCAAACGCAACATTATTACTATTACAGTTTTACACTAAAGCGGCAAATATAGTCCCCCGCAACAGTCCTGCCAAGCATTCGTGGAAAACTATCTCCATTGTGTTAAAAGAAATAACATTTATTTTCGCAACCATGAGTAAGCAAGCAATCACCAGTTATCCGAAAGAAAAAATTAACATCCTTTTCTTAGAAAACATCAGCGACAAAGCGGTAGCGCAGTTCAAGCAAAATGGTTATACCAATGTACGCAAGCTGAGTGGCGCCCTTAGTGAAGAAGAACTGATCAGGGAGATCAAAGACGTTCACATGATCGGTATCCGTTCCAAAACTAGGATCACACCCAAAGTGCTGGAAGCGGCTAAAAAATTGCAGGCCATCGGTTGTTTCTGTATTGGGGTGAACCAGGTTGACCTCAAAGCCGCTACCAAAGCGGGTGTTGTTGTCTTCAATGCACCTTATAGCAATACGCGCAGTGTAGCCGAATTAGTCATCGGTTCCAGCATTCTCCTGATCAGGAGAATACCCGACAAAAATAAAGCGGCGCACGAAGGCATCTGGATGAAGGATTCAAAAGGCAGTTATGAACTGCGTGGCAAAACGCTGGGTATTATCGGTTATGGTAATATCGGGTCCCAGTTAAGCGTACTGGCCGAAGCGCTGGGTATGAAGGTATTGTTTTATGATACCGAAACCAAGCTGCCGCTGGGTAATGCAGTTGCCGCGAAAAACTTAAAAGAGTTGCTCGGCAATTCAGACGTGATCTCACTGCATGTGCCTGATACCAACCAGACCAAGAACCTCATCAACAAGAACAATATCAAATATTTCAAACAGGGGTCTATCCTGATCAATTATGCCAGGGGAGAAGTGGTTGACCTGAAGGCACTGAGCATTGCCTTGAAAGAAGGGCAGCTTTCAGGTGCAGCAATAGATGTGTATCCCTGGGAACCGGAAAAGAACGGCGATCGTTTTGAAACGCCGATACAGGGATTGTCCAATGTGATCCTCACCCCGCATATCGGTGGCTCAACAGAAGAGGCGCAACAGAATATAGGGGAAGATGTGAGCATGAAACTTTTCCAGTACCTGGAAAGGGGTATCACCAATGGATCTCATACCATTCCTGCAATAGGATTGCCGCCGGTGGAAGGTGCCCATCGCATATTGCACATACACAACAACGTACCGGGCGTATTGAGCGCCATCAATACCGCATTATCAAAGAACAATATCAATATCTTAGGCCAGTACCTGAAGACAAACGACGAGATCGGCTATGTGGTATTGGATGTAGATAAGAAGCTGTCTAAACAAGCGCTGGAATTGTTGCGGGAAGTGAAAGAAACGATCAAGGTGAGGATGCTGTATTAATATTTCAGTTGCTCCAGCATAGTTGCGATCTCGTTACTGTCCACGTTTATATTCTTCATTTCTTCCTGCATGCTTTGCTGCAGGTAGCTCATGCCTGATGGTTGCAATACCCTTGCAGAAGAATGCAGTTCAACAGCGCCGGTGAATGCAGCTAATTCTTTTATATTACTACCCCGTACCCCGCTGCCGGGCATGATGATGATCCGGTCGGCTGCCTGTATGACCAATTGTTTGATCAGCTCACGGCCATCCCAGGCATTGGGTACCTGGCCGCTGGTGAGAATGCGGTTACATCCGCAACTGATCACATCTTCCAATGCCTGTAACGGATTGGAAGCGCGGTCAAATGCACGGTGAAAAGTGACTTCCATAGGATAGGCGAGCTCCACTAACTTTTTTGTCCTTACAGTGTCAATGGTACCATCGGCATGCAGCAAGCCAATGACAACACCTTCAAACTGCAGCTCTTTGCAAAGCAGGATATCTTTCTGCATCACTTCAAACTCACTGTCTGTGTATAAAAAATCGCCACCACGGGGACGAATGATAGGAAAGACAGGAATGGAAACTTTTTCGCGTACTGTTTTCAGTGTGCCATAAGAAGGTGTTGTGCCGCCATCATAGGGATTTTCGCATAATTCTAAGCGATGGGCTCCGGCATTGGCCGCATGAAGGGCTGAATTGATATTGAAGACCGCTATTTCAAGTGTATACATGTTAGATCAGTAACCTGACTGCTGCCAGGCAAGTTTAATCATTAATAATGAACAGGTTAACAGCCAGGGAACAAGCTGCGATAACAAATTGTTAATTACTAATAACGAATTGATTACTGCAGCAGGCCAAAACTAATTATTATCGTCATACTAAACTACAGCACTCAATTTTGCCGGAAATTATTTTTCCAGTCTGCTCTCACCAACATCAGCGGTACTATTACCCGATTTCTCATTTCAGGCACAAATTTTGGAGTGTTGCTTACTATCCCCGGGCTTATCATCATTAATTACTCACGCTGAAATGATTGCTTATGTTCACCGTCATCGTTCCCGCATTAAATGAAGCACCTACCATTGGTAATGTGGTACATTTTTGTTTACAGCAGCCACAGGTGAATGAAGTGATCGTTGTGGATGATAATTCAGAAGATGATACTGCTGTATTAGCCGCAGCTGCCGGCGCAGTTGTGATACAAAGCGCTGCCAGGGGTAAGGGCATATCCATGAAAGAGGGACTTGTGGCTGCTAAAAACGAGTACATCATTTTCTTAGACGGAGACATTGATCCTTATCCCGATGATACCATTACAGCTCTTGCAGCTTCATTGGGAAAGGATGAAGCAGATTTTGTAAAAGGGAGTTTTAGCAGGAATGCCGGAAGGGTAACAGAACTGGTAGCCAAACCATTGCTGGCCATTTTTTATCCTGCACTTTCGGGTTTTGCACAGCCTCTCAGTGGGATGATTGCAGGGAAGAAACAATTTTTTAACAAAATCGAATTTTTTAATGATTATGGTGTGGATATCGGTATTCTGCTCGATATGTACCTGATGAAAGCAAGGATCAAAGAAGTCAATATTGGTTATATCGAGAACAAGAGCAAGTCCTGGGAAGGTCTTGGCAAAATGAGCAGGGAAGTGGCCAAAGCTATTATTAGCAAAGCAAGACAGGGAGGTACTGAGTCGCCTGTCAGCAATGCAGAAGTGGCTTCTATAGAAGAGATCAACCGTGAAATGCACATGGTATTACAGGAGAATCTGTCAGAAAACAGGCGGATGGCCATTTTCGACGTGGATAATACCATTCTGACAGACCGGTTCATTGATGTGTGTGCCAGGGAGTATGGTTTTGCAGCACAATTAGAGGATCTGCGGCAGGGGGAAAAAGATCCGCTGATTTTAGCCAAACGTATCGGCCTGTTGCTGAAGGGAATAGCGATGGATGCCCTGCTCAATACCATTCATGGCATAAAAATGGTGGAGGACTTCAAGGATACTGTGAAACTATTAAAACAAAAAGGATATATCGTGGGCCTTATCAGCCATGGGTACAGCCTGGTTACCAACTATATCGTAAAGCAGGTAGATGCCGCTTTTTCCATTGCCAACCAGATGGAATTTTTTGATGGCATTGCTACGGGAGAAGTGAATATGCCATCCTGCTTTTTTGCATCGCCCGATAGTGTATGCGGACATGCCTATTGCAAAACAAATGCGTTGCAGTATGCCTGTGAAAAATACAACGTACAGTTCCGTAATTGTATCGCAATAGGCGACAGCAAAGACGACCGTTGTATTGTTGGTCATGTGGGTAAAGGGATCGCATTTTGTACAAAGGATGAGGTATTAGCCAAAGTGGCCGTTAAGAACATAGAGGAGCAACGATTTGGTTCACTGTTCGAACTGATATAAACAACAACTCATTTCATCACCCTAAAAACCTACCTTATGACAAACAGCCTGTATAACATCTTGGTGCCGGTAGATTTCACCGCCAAGAATGAATGGGCTATTGCCAAAGCCATTGAGCTGGCCAATAGCTTTCATTGTAATATCCACCTGGTTCATGTTGTCTCTATGAACGACTTTACCATGGCGCCTTTTGAGATGGGTTATTATCCTGCGTACGATTATACTTCAGACATCAAACAGGCAGGTGAACAGCTTACTGCACTGAAAGAACATTACCAGGATCATCTCTGCAGCGATGGCAAAATTGAGATCAGCCTTTTGCAGGGCAGCACCTATAAACAGTTGTCACATTACATCACCCGGTACCAGATGGACCTGATGGTGGTAGGCCTTTCCAGGTTCAACCTGTTTGAACGTATCTGGTCTTCTGTTTCCATCAGCAGGCTGGCGCGTAAGGCAAATGTGCCGGTATTGGCGGTAAGGTCGAGCGGCTTGGTGCATCACTTTAAGAAGATCGTGTTGCCGTTGAGCGATCATATACCCATAAGCCGTATCAGGCTGGCTGCATTATTGGGCCGCCATTTTAAATCCACTATTTACCTGGTATCATTGCGCAAGCAGACGGGCGAATATAACCTGCCTGTATTGAATAAAACCCTGGAAGTCATCCAGAGCATCACTACCGTACCTGTTCAATCCATCCTGCTGGAAGGAAAGAACCTGGCGGCGAGCACACTTGCCTTTGCAGGTAGGATCAATGCCGACCTGATCATGATCAACCCTATCAGGGATTTCTGTTTACCAGGTTTATGGAACAGGCTTACGAGAAAACTGCTTTCCTACCGCTCGAAGATCCCGGTGTTGACGGTTGAGCAGCAGTAGCAAAATAGGGATTACCGGATCCCTTTTTTGTTTTAAAGTATGTGCTTGCCGTCGACAAGAAAATTCTTGTCATCTGCATAACATACAGCGAAGTTGAATCCTTTCTGAATACAGTACCCGCCGTATTCACCGCGTTTGTTGATGGCAATGAAGCCCACTTGTATTTCCCTGGCTTTATCGCCTTTGATCTTAATGATGCGTTCCACTGCTTTTTTGCAGGCCTGTTCGGGAGAGAGGCCCTGGCGCATCAGCTCTACCACGAGGTGTGTGCCGCAGATGCGGATCACGTCCTCACCCTGGCCGGTAGCTGTAGCGGCGCCTATTTCATTGTCCACAAAAAGGCCGGCGCCAATGATAGGGGAGTCGCCTAAACGGCCGCGCATTTTAAAAGCCATGCCGCTGGTGGTACAACTGCCGCTGAGATTACCATTGGCATCCATGGCCACCATGCCAATGGTGTCGTGGTTCCAGTTGCCATTGTCTAGTTTGGCAGGTGAAAAAGCGGTCTGGTGTTTCGTATTCTCGATATTGATAACGGGTTTATACTCACTTTTTTTTAACCAGTTTTCGTATGTTCTTTTTGCATCATCGGATAAAGTATCGGGCTCAAGCGGAAATCCTTCTGCAATGGCAAATTGTTGGGCGCCGCTACCTACCAGCATCACATGCGGCGTTTTTTCCATCACCCGCCTGGCCACTGAAATGGGGTGTTTGATGCGTTCGAGGAAAGCTACACTGCCGCAATTGGCGTATTCGTCCATGATGCAGGCATCTAAGGTTACATGACCATCCCGGTCGGGATTAGCGCCCAATCCCACACAACAGTTCAGGGATGATTCAGTTACCATCACACCCTGCTCCACTGCATCGAGTGCTCGGCCGCCATTGCGCAATACTTTCCAGGCTGCTTTATTTGCTTCGATACCTGCATCCCAGGTAGAGATGACGATGGGCTTTCGGGCCGCATGCTTAACTGTTGTAAAACCGGAAAAAGAAAAAGAAGAAAGTCCGAGCGAACTGAGCTGGAGAAAACGTCTGCGATGTAGCATATATTAATGATGGTGCACTTTAAGTTTTTGAATCATGGCATCACTGGCAGGATCGGCATAGGCGCCGTAAGCGCTGACAAGGACGCCTTTCATACTGCCGTCCTTTGCTTCAATGAAATAAAGTATGCTGGAATCAGAAGGATTGGTTTCGCCTTCGAAACGATAATGTTCTACGATCTCAAATTGATCCGGTGCAAGACATACTCCTGTACTGTTGCATTTAAGCGCGTCAAATGCCAGGTTGAAATCTGTAGTGTAACCCCTTTCCTTAGCATCATCAAGGGCTTCTGTCATGGTATCATAGGAAGGCATATCAATATTTTTGGAAAGTTACAATATTTTATACTTCTATCAGTTCAAGCCTGCTTTCCAGCACTTCCTGGAAATACCGGTTGTTGCTTTTCACTTCATCGCCCCGGGTGAGTAACTGCAGCATGATCTCCATAGCCCTTTCACCCTGCTCGCGTGGAAATTGTTCTACCGAAGCAAGGGGAGGTGTATCTAAGTAATGTGTGATGGGTAGGTTGGCATAACTGACAAAGGAAATATCCCTGTTGATCTTTTTTTTCATTTTCCTGGCATACTGGATAGCATCTAAGGCAACATAATCATTGAAGGTAATGATAGCAGTGGGCGGATTCTTTAATACAAACAATTGCTGTGTGGCCACATGTGTATTTTCCTTGGAAAGGTCGGTTGTTACAACCAGGCCATTGTCGAACTTTATTTTTTTAGCGCGTAATGCATCGGTGTAACCTTCCAGCCGTTCCCCTGTGGCCTTGAGGGAAGCGGGGCCATTAATGAGGCCAATTCTTTTATGCCCTTTTTTGAGGAGGAAATTCACCGCTTCCGTCATGCCCGGCTTCAGGTTACAGGAAACAGAATGGATGTTCTTCAGTGTTGGAACCCTGTCAAAAAAAACAACGGGAATATTGTATTTTTCCAGTTGTTCAAAATGGGAAAAGTCTTTACTGTCCTTTGCTAATGAGATGAGCAGTCCATCCACACGATGGTCTTTCATCGTTGCAGTGATCCTTTTCTCTAATTCAGGCTGGTCATGTGATTGCCCCATCAGCACATTGTAACTGTGCCTGAAAGCTGTTTGCTCAATACCGGTGATGGCCATGGAAAAAAAATCTTCTGAAAGGTTGGGTAGGATCACACCAATAGTGAAAGTCTTGCCCTGTTTAAAAAAGATAGCCGTTTTATTAGGTTCATAATTGAGTTCAGCCGCCAGTTGCTGTACCTGCGTTTTTGTCCTGAGACCAATACTGGGATGGTCATGCAAGGCCCGCGATACAGTAGATACCGATACCTTCAGTTTGGTGGCAATTTCTTTGATGGTGGCTGGTTTGGGCATAATATAAAGTTACGCAAACGGTTGACCATGAAATTGTTCAGCAGCCGGCTTTATATTTAAGGTCAGGCTTTTTGTTCAACAACAGGCTGTTTCGCTGCATGTAAATCAACAGGCAAATTAAAGATGCCGTAAAATAACCAAAATGAAACGTGTAAAACAAATCATAGTGCTGCTGACTGGTGTTTCTTTCGCAATTGCCGGCGCGGGACAGCCCATCATCAAAGAAAAAGCAGTTGCTGCAGACTGGTTAGTGCGGCCGGTAAAGCAGCGGGCTGAGATATACCGTACAGCTAACGGTAAAGACCTCGTTTTATCAAACGGATTAGTGCAGCGGACGTTTCGTTTGCAGCCTGATCTGGCCTGTATTGATTACAGGAACCTGGTCAACGGGCAGCAATTGCTCCGTGCAGTGAAAGCGGAAGCAAGGATAACGATCAACGGCAAAGCCTATTCTGTAGGCGGGTTGGCCGGACAAAAAGAAAACGCTTATTTATTGCCGGCCTGGGTAGATGCGTTTAGAGCAACAGATAGCGCTTTTCATTTTATTTCGTATAAGACCGGGCCGTTAAATCCCTATATCCATTGGAAAAACCGCGTATGGGCAACCAATACCAGGCAGGCCACCGGTAAAGTTGTTTCCTTTCTTTATGCGTCATCATTACCGGCATTGAAAGATATCCTGGTAAAAGTATCCTACGAATTGTACGATGGGCTGCCCCTGATCGTCAAATCGCTTTCCATAGAGAACAAAACCGGCAGCAGCATAATGCTCAACCGTGTAGTGAATGAAATACTGGGTCTTGCAGAAGAGGAGAGTGCCGTAGTGGGTAAACCCGACCAGATGAAGAAGCCTCATGGCATTTATGTAGAAACGAATTATGCATTCAATAATGCGATGCGGTATGATATCAGCGACCAAACCACGCACTGGAAAACAGATCCTGCTTATACCTCGCAGGTGAATTATGATTACCAGACGCCCTGCATGCTGGAAGTGTATCCTGACAAAGCGCCAGGCATAGCATTGCAGCCCGGCGAAACGTTTCATTCTGTACGCACGTATGAGTTGCTGATAGACGATTATGACCGGGAGCGGACTGGATTAGCTATTCGTAAAATGTACCGCTCTGTAGCGCCATGGGTTACTGCCAATCCCATTTTCATGCACCTGGTGAGCCGTAATGATGAACAGGTGCGGATGGCCGTTGACCAGTGCGCAGCAACCGGCTATGAGGCGCTGATACTGAGCTTTGGCAGCCATCTTAACATGGAAGATTCCGGAACAACTAACCTGCTTAAATGGAAGACCCTGGCAGACTATGCTCATAGTAAGGGCGTGTTGATCGGCGGTTATTCCTTATTCAGTTCGCGCCGCATCAGTGATGAAGATGATGTGGTAAATCCGGCTACGGGAAAACCCGGTGGGGCTTTTTTTGGGCATGCGCCTTGTTTTGGCAGTAAATGGGGATTGGCTTACCGTGATAAAATAAAACATTTCTTTACTGGCACCGGTTTTGATATCTGGGAAAACGACGGCCCGTATCCGGGAGATGTATGTGCATCCGTTACACATCCCGGCCACAAAGGGTTGGATGACAGCCAATGGCGGCAGATGGAGATACAGAAGGAATTGTATCACTGGTTGAATG
The DNA here is from genome assembly GCA_041856175.1 of Sediminibacterium sp. GTDB lineage: Bacteria > Bacteroidota > Bacteroidia > Chitinophagales > Chitinophagaceae > Sediminibacterium. The sequence goes on along the minus strand of JBHAFM010000137.1, from coordinate 6,684 downwards.
AAAGGGGGGTGTATATCAATGCACCCGACTGGTATTTCTTAGATGGCACACATAAGATCGGTATCGGCTACCGCGAAGTGAATTTTTCACTGCCGCGGGAGCAGCAGATGATACTGAACCGGCAGAATATTTTTGATGGTACCTGGGAAAAGACGCCATCGATGGGATGGGGCTTTGTGCCACTGACCCGTTACCAGGGTGGTGGCCCCGAAGCTGTATTGGAACCATTGAGCGAACACCTGAAGGATTATGAACAATTGATGGTGCAGTATTACGGGTCAGGCGTGCAGGCCTGTTACCGGGGACCAAGGTTATATGATACAGAAAACACAAAAGAAAAAGTCAGTCATGTGATCAACTGGTATAAAAAGTATCGCACTATCCTGAATGCAGATATCATACACCTGCGCCGGGCCGACGGGCGGGATTGGGATGGCATCCTGCATGTTGATCCGGCTGGAAAGACAAAGGGACTGATGATGCTGTACAATCCTTTGAAAGAAACGATCACACGAACCATCCGGGTGCCCTTGTATTACACGGGACTTACCACTACAGCCAATGTAAAAGAGCAGGAAGGCGTATTTAAACAATACCGGCTAAACCGGACATACGAAATAACCATCACTGTCACTATTGCACCGGAAACTTATACCTGGTTTGTGATGGAATGACAAAACAGGATGCTACCATTTGGGGGCAGGCACTTTATATTTTGTAAGGATTTCCACCCATTGGGGCAAGCTCATGATGGATTCCAGGTCCCTGTCCGTTAACAGGTGACTGTAAGCATCAAACCCGGCTGCCAGGGATTTGTCTAAGTATTCCAGGGCCATCGTGGCATTACCGGAAAGGGCGTACATGCAAGTCATGTTATGCAGGTTCCACTGGTACCTGTATTGGTTGTTCTTATTCAGGACTAAATATTCCAGCATCTTTTGAACAGCTTCTTCTTTATCTCCCATAATAACCTTTATGTAACAATATTCAGAAGTGTCATGGTCCTTTTGAGCCAGTTCAGCAGCTTTGGAAAGATTGGCATTGGCAAGGTCATTGTTCTTTACTTTGGTTTTGTATAACCGGCCAAGGTTGTAATAACCTCCGGAACTATTGGGATAATATTTTAAATATTCCTGGTAATCCTGAGCTGCCCCCTGGTAATCATTGTTATTTTCTTTATAAGAAGCCCTCAAAAAAATCAGGCTGGCGGTAGAGAGCGAATCGGTTTTATACTGGTTCATGGCATTATTACACTCCGAGATAGCAGCCAGGTAATTTTTTTTATATCCATAAACGAGGGCCCTGTTCCAGTAATTCATTCCATTAGCGGCATTTAATTCAATGGCTTTGTTCAGGTCATCAAGCGCGTATCTGTATTCTAGAATCCTCATTTCCATCTTTGCGCGTTCCTGGTAAATACCTGCTTTTAATTTATTGTCACTTTGCAGGTTGATGGCATTGGAATAGTCGGCTTTGGCCTTCTCATAATTTTTTAAGCTGATGTATATGTCCGCACGCGTCTGGTATGCCTGGATGTAATTAGGATCAATTTGCAGGGCTTTATTCACTGTAAGCAGCGCATCGTCATACTTTGCAAGCGTGGTGTAAATCAAAGCCTGGTTCCGGTACAGGATAGCAAGGTCGCCATTGGAAGCCGGGTTGTTGGATGCAATTATGATATTGGCTGCTTTGATATAATCGGCCAGTGCTTCGTCTCTTTTCCAATTAATGTCTTCATAATAGCCCCTTTCCCAGTAAGCATCATAATTATCCGCGTCATAACTGATGGCCCTGGCATAATAGGTATAAGCATCGTTGAGATTACCGAGTTTAGCCTGGCAATCGCCCCTTCCTTTGTATAGCTTGGATCGTTCTTTGGTGTCAGATACCCTGTCAATTGCTTTTGCATAATCATCGTCACTTTCCTGGTATTTTCCGAGCTTATAATAAGAATAAGCCCTGTTCCAATAGACATAGCCCGGGGCGTCATAATTATAAGCGAGCGACGAATTAAAGTCGTCAATGGATTCTTTATAGCGGCTAAGTTTCTGCCTGCAGATACCCCTGAAATAATAGATGCCGCTTTTTTCTTTGTCGTTTGTATAGTATTCGCTATAGTAAAGTAACGCGGAAGTATAATCATCAATGGCAGTTTCATAATCATTAAGGTAGTACCAGCAGTTGCCCCGGATAATATAGCCCCTAGCATTTGTTTTTTTACTGATCGATTGGGTGCATAGTTCTATTGCCTTGTTATAATTTTTATCCTTCATTTCCTGGTATGCCTGGTTATTCAGGTCTTCAACGTTCTGTGCCGGTATGCTAACGGGACTGAACCATAAAAAAACAGCAAATAGTAGAAAGTATTTCATCATCCAGGGGGTTAAGCAATGAAAAGAAGTAGTGCAGCCATTTTATGAGGCTGATTGAATGTAATAAGTTTGCCCGGTATTTCCAAGCTCCTCCGCGCTTTTTTGCAGCATCCCTTTTGAATTATTTGACACCTCCACTCCAAAACCAATTGCCCTCATCAGTATAATACCACCTGGAATTTCCATTAACGCTTTCTCCATTATCCGTATAGCCATCATAGGCTAACTGTATGTTAGAAGGTACGATTCCAACCAATGGTTGTGCTGAGCCGGGGGCATTGCGTATGTTCAGGTTGCTTTGTGTGGTTGCTTTCCCTGCACCGACTATCTTGCTGACCACGATTGGTTGTATGAGCGGATTGTTACCTGTTGCCAAAGCGATCAGTTTGTGAATGTCTACTTTGCAGCCGGGGCAATCTTTTAAGGAATAGATCTCGTGGTGGCCAACGATATGGTCGCGGTCCATGGGGATATCCCAACGCTTAGCAATAGCTGCGATCAGTCCGCTGCTGGTCTGGTACATGTCATCTGTCCAGTCGCTCTGCTCCCAACCCTCGTGTTCAATGCCGATGGTGTAATAGTTAGGATTGATATATTGGCCTTCTTCATCCGGTACCGGTTTGATCAGGCTCCATGACGGGTGATCAACGCGCCCTGCATGCCAGGCTGTGTCTTCTTCCTTCACATATTGATGCAGCTCACCATTTTTTCCTATCCCATAGTGGGCCGATACTTTTGAATTCGGGTTTTGAAACCAGCTGTCTGTGCCATCCAGCGACCCCTCCATGATATGGATCACGATCGTAACCGGCTGATAGCCTTTCCGGCCGGTACTGTAATTGGGGCTTTTAATAAATTTTGCATTCATATAATAGTTATTTTATCCTTTAGCAGGGGAATTATTTTTAGTGTAAGATTCGTCGGCAACTTTTAAAGGTTGCGCATCTGTAATGGTTAGCTGCCTGTTTTCCGTGGCTTTCAGGGCCGCATAGATGCCGGAACTTAATCCCAATAAAATAAGGTTATTATGTGTAATATGCGGGATGATAGAATCTGCATAGGCGGTCATACATGCTGCACAGGCATTGGTATCCGGCTGTGAGGTACATATAGCACAATTAGGAATGCGCCCGAGGTGATACAATACCTGGCTGATGAACCAGATGCCAAATACGATATTGAAGACCACGGTTTGAAAACGATGGACATCGATCCCGTTCTTATCCGATAAAATATCGAGGAAGAAATTCTCCCCGCTGATATTTTGCCCCAGTGTTGCCAGAAGACGGTCTGACTGGTCATTAATGTCGATCGCAGTGGCAACGATCGTGGTTGCAGAGGTAATACCTAAAAGGTATAATGTTGTGTCATCAAGGGTAGGGATGTACCCGTTTGTGCGCACCATGGCTGCAATAAAAGAAGTAAGAATAATCACGATCCACCAGGTCAGTTGTACCCGCGACCAGCTGTAAGGCCGGGGAGTGGCGGTACTATTATCGCGCAGCATAAAATATTTTTTGTCGAATAAATACACCACGGCAATGAGTGCAAAAAATACCATCCAGAAAACGAATAAGTAGTTCATAGGACATTATTTTAAAAATGATCAATTGATGATGTAAGAATGACCGACTGAAAGGGGGGATATTCAGTCTCAGATAGCCAGTATCAGAACGATTTCTCTTCTTTTAAGCCTTCTTTTTTTACGCCGTCGATCAGGTCCGTTTGCAGCAGCCTGCCGTCTCCCCGTGCATAACTTTGCAAAGTGGCAAATTGAACAGCATTGAGAATAGATGCGCCTGTCAACTCAAACTGGTCGGCCAGTTCACGCAGGTTAACGGAGGGGTCGTGCTGTAAGCCTGACGGGAGTGTTTTTTTCCAGAGATGATGCCGTTCCGTGGTATTGGGCATGGGGAAATGCACCACGGAATGGAACCGTCGGAGAAAAGCATCATCGAGGTTGTTTTTAAAATTGGAAGCCAGGATGAGCAGGCCCGGATAATCTTCAACGCGTTGCAGCAGGTAGCTTACTTCCTGGTTGGCATATTTATCATGCGAGTTCTGCACGCTGGTCCTTTTGCCAAAGAGGGCATCGGCTTCATCAAAAAACAATATCCAGTCTTTACTTTCTGCCCGTTTGAATACTGACTCCAGGTTTTTCTCCGTTTCCCCGATGTATTTACTTACGATCTGTGAAAGGTCAATGCGGTAAACCTCCTTACCAAACTCTTTACCTAATAAGGCAGCGGTGAGTGTTTTACCCGTTCCGGAGGGACCATAGAACAAAACGCGGTAACCTGGTTTGATCTTTTTTTTCAGGTTACTGTCATCTGCAAATTTGTGGTGATGATCGAGCCATATACTGATATCCTTTATTTGTTGCATCGTACGCGGATGCAACACCACATCGTCCCATTCCATTCCGGTTACAATCTGTTTGGCAGGAAAATCTAAGCCGAAACGGGGCGCTGATTCTCTTCCGAACAAGATCTTTTCAACATTTTCCTGCGGAAGTATGATCTTTCCACTCATCACCGGCTCGCCTTCTTTCAACGGTTCCAGCCAAAGGATCCCCTGGCGGTAAAAAAAATGCGATTCGCGGAACAGTTCCTGTAATTGCAGGCGTTTACCAAGGTCATTACCTGCCAGTATGAATTGCATGGTTTCGCCGGTGGGTAACATACCCCTGTGATTGATTGCTTTCACACCGCCGAACTCCGGGAAATCGCCACCCGACGGCAGATGTTCCAGTATGATGGATTCAAAAAAGTTAGGATGGACATGGGGCGCAAGTGCCAGCAATACCACCAGCCATTCAGTATAGTTGCTAAGAAACGGAACAGATGACAATACACCCCTGTCTGGCGGCTGGTGTGCATACTGCTCCGACAGCCATGTTTCAGGGTCGAATGGAGTATTGTTAAAATGGGCTTCTAACCGCAGCCCGATCACTGTTCTGCAACGTTCAAAAGCGGTTGCCAGGTGTGTGGTGGAATGGATATGTTTTAATTCGTATAGCACAGCGGTTTCTGTTGTATGTAAGGTACTAAAATTTAAGACTTAGGGGTAGGTTTAGGAGCAGGAGCCGCAGGCTCATGGCAATCGATGTCTATCGTTGTATTAAAAGGATCCAGGGCATCGCTGATTGCGTTGGCCGAAGCAATACGGCTGTTATCTATGTTGTTATGCAGGGTGGTGAGCGCTTCATTCAATGCCTGTTCATTGTGGCAGGCGGTAATACTAAACGGTGTGTTGACGGTTCCATTGTAGGTATTGAATGCCGCTACGTGCTGCCGTTCGTGAGGCATCAGCACATTAGTGATGAAGTTTTGCACCCGCATCTGCTGGCAGTGTGTGAGACCGGAAGGCATGGAAGGCGGTGTAATGACGGGGTTGGCGTGAAACACAGAAACCATGATACCGCGCATCGTGGCGCAGGGAGTTGCGCCGCAGTTACTGCAGCCGGTGGCACGAACACTGGTGGTATTGCCGGTGGAAAAAGTACCGTGGTCATAATTGGCAACGGTTTGTGCGCTTACATTCGCGGTAGTGGTTCCGCCGTAATTGGTTTTGTTTGTGGTTAAAGTACCTCTTCCTCTTACTGGTCCCAACGCTGTTTTTTCATCATCTTCATGGATCACCGGGTTCACTTTGCGCATAACGGTTCCGGTTTGCTGCACAACATGCGTTAATTCATGCGCCAGCAATTTTTTCCCTTCCTGCGTATCGGGTGCATACTGACCGTCTTTAAATACAATATGATTACCAATTGCATAGGCTTTGGCATTAATGGCTTTTGCAGATTCGGAAGCTTCCTGTCCCGTGTGTATTTTCACATGACTGAAATCGTACCCCATTTTCTGCCTGAAAAATTTTTGCGATACAGGGGGAAGCGGGCTTCCTTTACTGCCTAATGAGTGGATATAAGCGGTGGTTCCTGTGGAAGAAGAAGTGCCTGCTATGTCAGCCTGCCGGTGCAGTTTCTTATCATCCTCTTCTTTTTTATCGGTTTCCCGATGAACGGGTTTGTCCTCTTCCTTTTTATCGTCGGTCATGCGCTGGGCTTTTTCCTCCTTTTCACATTCGGCACATTTTCGCTGCACCTGTTGTGTTTGCGGCTGGAAAAAACCGTCGTGATCAGATCCTGTGAAGAAGCTTTGCTCCTGGGAATTGTCTTTTTTAAAGAATTTGCCCTCGTTGGCGGCGGTTGACCTGCGTCTGCGTCTTTTGAAGATGGTTGCCATGGGATGGAGTTTTATGGATGGTGGTAATGATTGATTGGTATGATTAATGGGTAGGTGTTGACGGTGGT
>JBHAFM010000136.1:0-19891 GCA_041856175.1 Sediminibacterium sp. | reverse complement strand
GATGAATTCCATTATTTCGGGGTGATCCAGGTCGAGGCAAAACATTTTTGCCGCCCTGCGGGTAGTGCCGCCACTTTTGATGGCGCCGGCAGCACGGTCGCCTATTTTCAGAAAACTCATCAACCCGCTCGAAGTACCGCCACCGCTCAGTTTCTCACCGCCGCCGCGGATCTGTGAAAAGTTGGTACCCACACCGGAACCGTATTTGAAAATACGTGCTTCACGGGTCCACAGGTCCATGATACCGCCCTCGTTCACCAGGTCATCACTAACGCTCAGGATAAAGCAGGCATGAGGCTGGGGTCTTTCGTAGGCGTTGGTGGATTTTTTCAGTTTGCTGTCCTTCGGATCAACAAAGTAGTGGCCCTGGGGTTTGCCGGTGATGCCGTAGCTCTCATGCAAACCGGTGTTGAACCACTGCGGGGAATTGGGTACACAGGCCTGGTTGAGGATACTGTACACCAGTTCATCATAAAATACCTGCGCATCATTTTCGGAAGCAAAATACCCATAGCGCTCACCCCATACACGCCAGCAGTTGGCCATGCGGTGGGCTACTTGTTTTACGCTGGTTTCCCTGCCTATCGATCCATCGGGCTGGGGCACGCCGGCTTTACGAAAGTATTTCTGGGCAAGGATGTCTGTAGCGATCTGGCTCCACTGTTTCGGGACCTCCACATTATTCATTTCAAACACTTTTTCCCCATTTGGGTTCTTGATGACGCTGTCGCGGTAGTCATATTCGAACTGGTCAAAGGGGTTCACACCCTCTTTGGTAAAGCGGCGGCCGAATTGTAAGCCTTTGGAAGTGCGTGGGTTAGCCATTTATGTAGTTTTAGCGAATGTTATAATCAGGTGTGCCGGATTAACAAAATGTTAAGCGGGTTGACGAAAATATCCTTCCATTTCCACAATTCAAGGCCGGAAATATCAACAGCTTGTGGATAAGGAATGTGAATTTTTTTGTACCTCAAATCTGCGTTGCATTTGCGGGAATATGCACAGTTGTAGAAAATTTTTCTATTATTTTTAGTCATTAAATGAACTTTTTTTCGTAAATAAAAAAACCTCACCCCGAACAGGTTTGGTAATGATCTGCTGCAAAAAGCGCTCCAGGCAGCTACTTATACCGAAAAGTGTATCTTTCCATAGTTTTTTGCATTTTTGCAACATATCTATCCAATATTGAATGAAGCAAACTTTGTATAACCAATTTGTAGAGCGGAAAAAAGCAGGACGGAAATCTTTCGCAGTATTGATTGACCCCGATAAGGTAGATAATCATAAGATTGACCAGCTTGTTACCCTGGCCACTGATGCAAAAGTGGATTATTTTTTCGTGGGCGGCAGTTTGGTGATCTCCAGTCATTTGGATGAGTGCATCCGCCAGCTCAAAGCTTCCAGTAATATCCCGGTTGTTTTGTTTCCTGGCTCCCCTTCGCAGGTAAGCAAATATGCCGATGCGTTATTATATCTTTCCCTGATATCAGGTCGCAATCCCGAATTGCTCATAGGCCAGCACGTGATCAGTGCCCCCTTTGTCAAAAAAAGCGGCCTGGAGATCATGCCTACGGGCTATATGGTGATCGATGGCGGCGCCCCAACTACGGTGTCTTATATTTCCAATGCCACCCCTATCCCCGCCGATAAGAATGATATTGCCATGTGTACGGCCATGGCGGGAGAAATGCTGGGCATGAAGCTTATTTATATGGATGCCGGCAGCGGAGCCAAACGCCCTATTACTGAGACCATGATTGAAAAAGTAGCCCGCCATATTGAAGCCCCCCTCATCATTGGCGGTGGCATTACCGAACCCGAAAAAGCCTACCGCAATTGTAAAGCGGGCGCAGATGTGATCGTAGTGGGAAATGCCATTGAAAAAGACCCGTCACTCATCAAAGAAGTTAGTACAGCAATACATAGTGTGCCGTTGGGAGTACGGGGGTAGCCGTACTTGATACTTTGCCATTTTTTAAACGCCTACTGGTCTTTCAGCCATTCTTTTCTTTGAAGTTTTCCTGTTGCACCGTCATTGTAGAACCGGCTATAATACTTGCCATATCAGAATAAGTAAAAATTATGATTAATTTAAGTATCAGTTGTGCTGTTCAGAGAATGGAAGCAAGCTTCATTCTTGTAAATTACAAGACTAAACTTCCCTGTTAAACTGAAGGGTTCCCAGATTTTATAAACTCATATATATTCCTGATCAATTTTAAGCTATGGAAACTGAAGTTCAATTAGCATCATTTAAAATCATTGGTATTGCTGTAAGGACAACCAATCAAAATGGGCAGGCAGCCAGCGACCTTGGGCAGCTGTGGCAGCAATTTTATAACGAAGACATCTTATCACAAATACCTGGTAAGTTGAACAATGACATTTATTCCGTTTATACAGCATATACATCAGATTACACAGGCGAATACACTGCCCTTATTGGCTGCAGGGTAACATCGCTGGACAGTATTCCGAATGGATTGACAGGGAAAGCATTTACCGGAGGGAAATACGCTCTTCACCAGGCTCGCGGGAAAATGCCTGATGCTGTCATGAATGCTTGGCAGCATATATGGGACAGAGAGAAAGAATTAAACAGAAAATATACAGCAGATTTTGAAGTATATGGACCAAAATCGCAAAACCCCGAAAATGCAGCAGTTGACATTTACATTGCGATAAAGTAAAAGCGACTAAAAACATATAACCTGTCATATCGCTGATTATCATTGTAAATGCAGTATCAACAAACATGCTTCAAAAAATAAAATTATTCGTGGGAATATTGTTTATGCTATCTGGCTTACTATGCCGGCGGAGTCCACCACACCACCTGGTGCGCCAGGTGGTTATACTGAAGTGTTCAGCACAACTACCTGACGGAGTGTAAAATAATGCGTACCTTATGCATAGACCCAGGGAGTTTGGCAGAAAAAAGGCAAATAGACCGGATCGTTAACCACTTTTTCAGGCAGATTTGGGAATGTTTATTAGTCATTAGGGTATATAAACAATCATTATTGACTTAAAATAAATTAAAATGAAAGAGTTCAAAAGGTCATAAATTGAATTGATTTTGAATCATTATTAATGGAGAATAAAGTCATCGAACTGGTTAAAATAACCGCTGCAGACATTAAAGAGTTACAGGAGCTCAGCAAACAAACATTTCTTGAAACCTTTGCTGCGAGCAATACAAAAGAAGATATGCAGCATTACTTGGACACCAATTTTACCGATGAGAAGCTAAGCGATGAAATTAACAACCCACATTCTGAATGCTATGTTGCCAGTATTGACAACATGGCAATAGGCTATTTAAAGATCAATTTTGGGCAGGCGCAGACCGAATTGCAGGATAACCAGGCTTTGGAAATCGAACGGATCTATGTTTTACAGGAATTTCACGGCAGAAAAGTTGGACAGCTTCTTTTTTACAAAGCCCTTCAGGTTGCAAAAGAGAGCAGGCTGGATTACCTGTGGCTGGGTGTATGGGAGAAAAATACAAGGGCATTGAAGTTTTACGAAAAAAATGGCTTTATCCCATTTGGCTCGCATATTTTTAAGCTTGGTCATGATGAACAAACAGACATCATGATGAAACTCGTTTTAAAAAATTAACTCCAGGAAAAAACACCTGCGCTTATGAAGATCCGTTTCTTCCCTTACAAAAGAACAGTCATCCTTTGCAGTGCCTGGCTTGTAACAATACTTACCGTACGCGCCCAGCAGTTCAGTGTTGCTGTACAACAATTCATCAGCGTTGACCAGGATACCCTGGCGCTGACACATGTCAATGTTATTGATGGAACCGGCAGCCCTGCCAAACCCGATCAGACTGTCCTGATCATTAAAGGGATTATCAAAACCATTGGAGACAAAGCAGCGCTGCCGGCATCGGCAAAAACGATAGACTGTAATGGCAAGACCATCATTCCTGGAATGATCATGATGCATGAGCATATGTTTTACGGCGAACGGTCGAATCCTTTTTACGTTGCCCAAACCATGCCCATCTCCTTCCCCAGGCTGTATCTCGCAGGGGGAGTAACCATGATCAGAACAGCGGGAACCACAGAGCCGCAAACAGACCTGAATATTAAAAAATGGATTGGTGAAGGGAAAATGGCCGGCCCGGATATGGATGTAACAGCTCCTTATATAGAAAGAGAAAGTCTTCCCATACCCGAATTGCTCTATATAAAGAGCTCCGGAGAAGCTGAAAAAGAAGCCGCTTACTGGATTGGCATGGGATGTACCTCTATCAAGACCTACATGAATATTACAAAACCTGACCTGGATGCGGTTATAAAAGTGGCCCATAAGAATCATATTAAGGTCACCGGTCATTTATGTTCCATCACTTTCAGGGAAGCCGCCACTGCAGGTATAGACAATCTTGAACACGGGTTTATGGTTTGCAGCGATTTTGTAAAAAATAAAAAAGAAAATATTTGCAGCGATGTAAGGTCGTCATTATTGGAACTGGATGTAAATAGTCCTGCGATGCAAAACCTGATGGCTTATTTAATAAAGAAAAATGTGGCCATCACTTCCACCCTTCCTGTTTTTGAACCTTATACCGGCAGAGAGATGATACCAGGCGGTGGAGAAGATGCGCTGCTGCCCCAGATAAAAGAAGACCTGGAAAAAAACCACCACGCTTTAACAGGCAAGGATTCTTCCGCTGCCGCCCTGTTTAAAAAAGAAATGGCCTGGGAAAAAATGTTTGTACAGATGGGTGGCAGGTTAATGGCGGGCATAGACCCGACAGGAGCAGGCAGGGTAATACCGGGTTATGCAGACCGCCATACCCTGGAGTTATTGGTAGAAGCCGGTTTTACATTCCCAGAAGCAGTAAAAATATGCACGTTAAATGCTGCGGTATATTTGGGGCTCGACAAAGAAATGGGCAGTATTGCCGAGGGCAAAAAAGCGAACCTGGTACTGATGAATGGCAATCCGGAAAAAGACATTACAACAGTGCGCCAGACAGTGCTCGTTTTTAAAAATGGAATTGGCTTTGACTCAAAGAAACTGTTTCAGTCAGCAAAGGGAAAAGTCGGCATACAATAAACCGGGAGGGCACTCCCTAATCGCTGTCCTCCATGTGCAGTTTCTGGTGATGCGCACCTGCCGCAATATGCATGGCGAAACCTGCAATAACAGTGTCTTTCAGTACATTGATAAATGCAAAACTTCTCATTTCCTTATCACCTGCATGCAGGCAATTGGGTATATGAATGGTCACAATAAAAATCAGTAGCATCACTGCCAGCAGGTATCCCGAAACCTTTACCATTTTATTGGTAATAAATGAGATACCAACCAGTATAAATGCCACACCCACCAGGTAAGCCCAGATAATGCCGCCTGGCAGAAAAGAAGGTATATACACCAACAGTTCCCTGGCATTCAGGAAATGGTAAACGCCAAAAGTCAACATGACAACAGCCAACAGGTATATTGAGATCCTCGATATAATATGATACTGTTTCATAAAAGGAGGTTTTAGGTAATAAAAAGTTACAACTTTTATTTGGATTATGCAATCATTTTTTAATACTTCCGCATTATCATTTTATTACCCTTCAACCGTTTTTTTTATACGCTTCCATTTGGAATAACAGCTGCTATTGCAGTTGCAGGGAATCTCATTACCTTTAACGAAAGCAGTCATTCGTTTCATCATACCAGGTTGACCATATGGATACCCATCTCCACCATACACATACTGAGCCACACATGAAAAGCTCCGCAATTCTGACCGATGTTGTCATTGGTATGAGTGATGGCCTGACCGTTCCGTTTGCGCTAGCTGCCGGTTTGAGCGGCGCTGTATCTAATGTGCACCTGATCATCATTGCGGGCATTGCTGAAATAGCCGCCGGTTCCATTGCAATGGGATTGGGAGGTTACCTCGCGGGACAAACCGAACAGGATCACTACAACAGTGAATTGAAAAAGGAATATTACGAAGTGGCATTCATGCCAGAGAAAGAAAAAGAAGAAGTAAGGGAATTCTTTGAACAACTGGGCCTGAGCAATGAACTGCAGGAAAGCGCTACAGCGGAAGTAACAAAGGATACAGACAAATGGGTCGATTTTATGATGAAGCACGAACTGGGTCTTGAGAAACCAGATCCTAAAAGAGCAACCAAAAGTGCTTTCAATATTGGCGTCTCTTATATTGTGGGCGGATTCGTTCCTTTATTACCGTATTTCTTTGTTGAGAATGGCATCACCGGCTTAAAATGTTCGGCCATTATAACAATAGCCAGCCTGCTGGTTTTTGGGTTTTTCAAAAGTAAACTGACCGGTGTCAACGCTTTAAAAGGAGCCTTAAAAGTTGCATTCATTGGCGCTGTCGCGGCTGGAGCAGCCTTTTCCCTTGCTAAATTGATCGGCGGTTAAATTAACCTAAATTTGGTTTCCTAAAAGCCATTCTATCATTGGTAGCAACTGTATTTATTGTCATTGCGGTACTGCTTCGCATACTTTCCAATCCATTTGGAAATGTTTTTCAAAAAAAATTAACCGCCAAAGGCAATCATCCCCTGGTGGTCAATTTCTTATCCTATTTCATTCTAAGTATCCTTTGCCTGCCTGTAGCAGACGGAATCAAATGGCAGGAATTAGCTGCACCATTCTGGACCTATTCCATCCTGGGTGGTATAGCAGGTGCATTGGGCAATGGTTTCCTGGTAAAAGCGCTGCAGCGTGGAGAGCTGTCGGTTTTAGGTCCCATTAACGCCTACAAATCTGTCGTTGGGATGATAACGGGCATTCTTTTACTCAGTGAAATTCCATCTGTCAAAGGCCTGCTCGGTGTTGCCTTAATCATCTGGGGAAGCTATTTTGTACTGGATACCACAGAAGACAGGTTCACCTGGGCACTGCTTAAAAGAAAAGAAATACAATACCGGATCTGGGCAATGATATTAACAGCCATTGAAGCCGTACTGATAAAAAAAGTCATTCTCTACTCTTCCCCAACGGTTGCTTTCCTTAGCTGGTGCTGGTTTGGTGCTATCTTTTCCTTTTTGCTTTTGCTGGTCTATCGCATCGGTACCAGGCAAATCAGGCAACAGGTACAGCCAGCGACCCTGGTAAAATACTTGTTACTGGTCATTTGCATCGGCACCATGCAAATGACAACCAACTATGTTTTAAACCATATGCCTGTTGGTTATGCATTGTCGCTTTTCCAGCTCTCTACAATTATAAGTGTGATACTGGGTCACCGCATTTTCCAGGAGCAGGGATTGCTCAAAAAATTGATTGGATCTATCATTATGATCATAGGATCCATTGTGGTAATAGCAGCAAAAGGATCATAATAGAATTTGTCCTTTTAATGTAAACTGCTTGTATTGACCCTGGAAGGTGTTTCTTTTCCGCTTACAATACCTCTCGAGCTCAGGGCAATGGCTTTGATGATCATGGTCATATTATTCATATCCAATGTGCCGATCTCATCACTGGGTTTGTGGTAGTTGGGTTCATCATCCATCTTGGAAGTAGAGATGGTATGCGCCGGTACACCCAATCTTGCCAGTGTGGCATTGTCTGACCGGTAAAAAAGATTTTGATCCGGATAAGGATCAGGGTAAAAAGTAAACCCCGTTCCTTTCAGGTTGGCCTGCAAGATCTTTCCCATATCTGTTTGCTCATAACCGGTGATATAGGCCGAGTTTCGCCCCCATTTACTTTCCGTGCCGATCATTTCAATATTGAACATTGCTTTCACTTCATCTGGGTTTAACTGGCGGGAAAAATAAGCAGCCCCAAAGCCCCCTATTTCCTCTGCAGTGAACGCCGCAAAGATCAACGTACGTTCATTGTTATTCAGCGCTTTGAAATATTTGGCCAGCATGATCATTGCGGTAGTACCCGCAGCATCATCATTGGCGCCATTGAAAATAGAATCGTTGTTAACCGCCTCGCGGCTGTTGATCCCCAGGTGATCATAATGACCGGAGAAGATCACATATTCATTCTTTTTACTTTTCCCTGGCAACACAGCCACTACATTCGCTAACTTCATTTCGGTGATCTCATGTTTTGCTTCAACCGAATATGTCTGAGGGTTCTGCGTTGTCAGCACGAACACTGCGCTTTTATCTGTCTTGAACAACTGCGATTTCAGCCTTGTCAGCGCGCCAAAATTTTTTGCAAAACTGCTATCCACCAAAACCAAATAATTCTTATCTCCATTCAATACTTTGGTTACTTCATTGTACAAGTTGCTTCCTTTGCCAATGATTAATTTTTCATAGCCCGATTGTTCAGTTACTTTCAGCTCTGGCTGGCAGGTGAATACGATCACATTCCTGCTGTTAACAGTTTCCCCGTCAAAACTGCAGGAGACACTGAGGAATTTTGGCTTTACCATGCTAAAAGATTGCAGGTAGGTTCCGCCATTGTTCCAGGTCTCCAATCCTGTTTGCCTGAACTCATTTGCAATAAATGCAGCAGCTTTATCGATACCCCGTGTAAAAGCCCTTCTGCCTTCCATATCATCTGCCGATAATACGCGTTCAACCCTTTCCACTTCTTTGGCGTTAATGATATAATCAGTCACAGCCTGTCCAAAAGACAAAACTGCCGTCAAAGAACCCAACAAGAACAAACCGGTCTTTTTCATATCAAATCATTAAATCAGGCATCATACATCAGCAATCTAAAGGCTCATCATCTCCTTAAATTTCACTGTCTGCCTGCGGCTCACTTCGATCTTTTCACCGCCTTTCAGGTCAACCAGCAGGCCGCCATTAAAATACGGTTCTATTTTTTCTATCCAGCGAAGGTTAATGATGTGTTTGCGGTTGGTGCGGAAGAACATCCTTTCATCTAACCTTTCTTCGAGCGCATTGAGGGATTTAAGGATCAGGGGTTTATGCGGACCAAAGAATACTTTTGCATAGTTCCCCACACTTTCAAAGAGTCGTATCTCTCCTAATTTCACAAACCAGCAGCGCTCCCCGTCTTTTACAAATACCTGGTCAAACTCTGTTAAGGGGCCGCGGTTCAGGCCATTCACACCGGCATTTTCTTTGAATATTTCTGCCTGCAGTTTCTGGATCGCATCTGCCAGGCGCTTGGGCTCTATTGGTTTCAACAGGTAATCCAATGCATTCACTTCAAACGCTTTGATGGCATACTCATCATACGCAGTAGTAAAGATCACTTTGGGTGCTTTCTCTACTTCAGACAGCAGGTCAAAGCCCGTTTTGCCGGGCATTTGTATGTCAAGAAAAATAAGCTCGGGATTGAGGGTCTCAATCTTTTCTATACCATCATCCACATTAGCTGCTTCTTCAATGACCTCAATGTCTGAATGATCCTGCAATAGTTTTTTTAATTCGTTGCGGGCCAGCCTTTCATCATCAATAATAATTGCTTTAATCGCCATATCGCTAATTTATGAATAGAAATTCAATTTACAATTCCGGTACCGGCATGATCACTTTGGCCTCTACCATATTTCCTTCCAGGTTCCTGATGGCAAAGGTTGCCTGAACGCCAAAAAGTAATTTGAGCCGGTTATGTGTACTGTTCAAACCAAAGCCATCGCCATTGGTGTTACCGTTTAACTGTCCCGAATTCTGAACAACCAGTTCATGGTGGCTATCCTTATAGTCCGAGATAATCCTGATTAGTCCGCCGTCTTTTTGTTTGCCGATGCCGTGTTTGATGGCGTTCTCTACCAATGTCTGCAACATCATGGGTGGCACAGGCTGGTCCAGCGTATCTTCATCTATGTCATACTCAACCTGTAGCCTGTCTTCAAAACGGATATGCTCCAGTGCCAGGTAATCTTTTACGATGTTCAATTCTTTTTCAAACGCTACTGTCTCTAATTTTTCAGCCTGCATGCTGCTGCGAAGGATATTACTCAATTCGGTGATAGCGGTACGGGCCCTGTTCGGATTTTCGTCTACGAGTGCCCGGATACTGTTGAGGGCATTGAATATGAAATGCGGATTGATATGCGATTTGATGGTCTTCAGTTCCAGCTCTTTTACCAGGCTCTCCAACCGTACTTTCTGTATTTCGCTCTTGGTGCCGAATTCTACATAATGCCACACATAATAAATGGAAACCCATACAAGGATCAATGGCGAATCGAATAAGAGGTTGAGTAAGAATCTTTTTTCAACTGATACTTTGATCTTGGGGTCGTAGAGGTGTAACCATTCGGCTATAACACTGTTGAACAGGTTATATAGTACAATAATGCTCAGTACCGAAATGCTCAGCAACCACCATTTCTGGGCGAGAACAGGGGGACGGAGCTGCAGCCGCACGATCAATACCCTTAATATGTGGGTGAATCCAATGCCGGAAACAATGGCAACAACCGTCTTGGAATAGAATATATTATTGGTCTTGCTTGCAAAAATAAGCGCAAAGAAAACCATGGTTAAACCATAGAACAACCAGCCGCCAAGCTGGCACCACCAGTATAATGAAGGTTTACTTCTCATGTTGGAACAAATATAACGGGAATCCAAACCCGGTCAGGCCCGAAATTTGATTAAAGGCAAAATCGGCCTCTGTTTGGCATAAATGTATGTTTTACACGGCCAAACAGGTTTAGCTGCTTCGGCCGAAAAGCTTATTTTTACATTTTAAACCCAGTCTTCATGGAGATCACACCCGGTACCTTACTGCGATCTATTAATAACCCTGATGATTTAAAAAAACTGAGCCGAGAGCAATTGCACCAGGTTTGTGATGAGTTGCGCCAGTATATTATTGATGTGGTCAGTGTGCACGGCGGTCATTTTGCAGCCAGCCTCGGCGTCGTGGAACTTACAGTAGCGCTTCATTATGTGTACAATACGCCTTACGATCAATTAGTATGGGATGTGGGTCACCAGGCTTATGGGCACAAGATACTCACCGGGCGCCGCGATAGTTTTGCTTCCAACCGTAAATACAAGGGATTGAGTGGTTTTCCGAAACGCAGTGAAAGCCGGTACGATACTTTTGGCGTTGGACACTCCTCCACTTCTATATCTGCCGCCCTTGGTATGGCCATGGCTGCCAGGTATAAAGGCGAAGACAGGAAATCCGTAGCCGTTATTGGGGATGGCTCCATGACTGCCGGTATGGCTTTTGAAGCCATGAACCATGCAGGTGTTGCCGACAGCGATGTGCTCATCATACTGAATGACAACTGTATGAGCATCGACCCCAATGTAGGGGCTTTGAAGGAATACCTTACCGATATCAGTATCTCCCCCACTTACAATAAAGTACGCGATGAGATCTGGAACCTGATGGGCAAACTGCCGGTGGGCAAGAATTTCAGCAGGGATATAGCCAGCAAACTGGAAGCCAGCATGAAAGGAGTGGTAAGCAGGAGCAGTAATTTATTTGAAGCGCTGAAACTACGCTATTTTGGACCAATAGACGGACACAATATTACCAAGCTGGTTGATACACTGAAAGACCTTAAAGATATCCCCGGCCCCAAGCTCCTGCACATTGTAACGGTGAAAGGCAAGGGCTATGCACTGGCCGAAAAAGACCAGACCAAATGGCATGCACCCGGACTATTCGATAAAGTAACCGGTGAGATCTATAAAAAGAAGATAGATGCGCCGCAGCCGCCCAAATACCAGGATGTATTCGGACATACCATTATTGAACTGGCAGAAAAAAACAGCAGTATCATGGGCGTTACGCCGGCCATGCCCAGTGGTTCTTCTTTGAAGTTCATGATGGAAAAAATGCCGCACCGTGCTTTTGATGTAGGCATTTGTGAGCAGCATGCAGTAACCCTCAGCGCCGGCCTGGCCACACAAGGTATGCGTGTTTTC
Source organism: Sediminibacterium sp. (assembly GCA_041856175.1). Lineage (GTDB taxonomy): Bacteria > Bacteroidota > Bacteroidia > Chitinophagales > Chitinophagaceae > Sediminibacterium. Next base: position 8,057 of record JBHAFM010000136.1, on the reverse strand, counting down.
TGCAATATCTATTCTTCCTTCATGCAACGTGCCTATGACCAGGTGGTGCATGATGTGGCCATACAAAAATTACCGGTGATCTTCTGTTTAGACAGGGCCGGACTGGTAGGAGAAGATGGCCCAACGCACCACGGCTGTTATGATATCCCTTATATGCGATGCATCCCCAACCTGGTAGTGAGCGCGCCAATGAACGAGCAGGAACTCCGAAACCTGATGTATACGGCCCAATTGGAAACGAATCAATCCCCTTTTGTCATACGTTACCCGAGAGGAGAAGGCGTGATGCCTGAATGGAGAACGCCTTTTGAAGAGATAGTGATAGGCAAGGGCCGCAAACTGAAAGATGGCACAGAAGTCGCCATCCTGAGTTATGGTCATCCCGGCAATTTTGCACAGGCAGCCATACGCACATTGAGAACGGAAGGGATCAACCCTGCGCATTATGACCTGCGTTTTGTAAAACCGATTGACGAAGCGTTACTGCATGAAGTATTCAACAGGTATCATAAAGTGGTAACAGTGGAAGATGGAACCATACATGGCGGCGCAGGCAGTGCCGTATTGGAATTCATGAACAGTCATGGTTACCAGGCCGATGTAAGGATATTGGGTATACCCGACAGGCTGGTAGAACATGGCACCCCAAAAGAATTGCACCGTGAATGCGGTTATGATGCCCAGGGCATTGCTGATACGGTAAGGGAACTGATGAAAGAGCAGGTAAAAGTGGTGTCTGAGACTATAGGTGGTTAACCGGCCCCCTCTTCTGTTATGCCCTCTTCGGCTATTTCTTCTTCCCTGTGTTCATTCCATTCCACAATAAAATTATTCTTCCCTTCCCCTACCATCAGTTTCATGAATTTTTGCTGGGAAAGTTCAAGTATGGACAGGAAGAGAAAGATAGCATGTATGCGGTCCTTACAGACTTCAAATACTTTTTCAAACGCCACTGTTTTTTCTTTCTGCACAAAGCCCAGCATATAATCGCGGCTTCCTTCCATGGTGTAGTTGTAGCGCACGACCGTATGTACCGGTTTATTCTGCCTGTCATGCACCCTTTGCATTACCTTTTCAAACGCCTTCATCAGTTTGAACATGGTAATGTTTTGTATCTCGGTACCTTCGGAAGCATCTTCCCCTATTACTGCCAGTTCTTTCTGCAGGTTACCACGCTTCACCATCAGCATACGCATGGCTTCCATTTCAGCCATCTGGACTGCGGCTTCTTTAAAACGTTTGTACTCCAGTATCTTGTCAACCAGCTCCTGCCGCGGATCGATCTCATTACCCTGCGCATCCACTTCCTTACGGGGCAATAACAGCCGCGCTTTGATACGCATCAGGGTGGAGACAAAAAGGATGAACTCACTGCTGAGTTCAATGTTCAGCTTTTCACCCGTGTGTATGAAGTCAAGAAAATCCTTGATGATCCTCGTAATGGGAATATTATAGATATCTAATTCATCCCGTTCAATGAAAAACAACAAAAGGTCAAAAGGTCCTTCAAATTGCTCTAGTTTAATCTGGTAGGTCGGGGTATTCACTTGGTCAATAGCTTTAGATGCAAAGAAAGCCGAAACAGCGGGAAGGGATATGATAAGTTATCCACTTTGAGCGGGGCTGAATAAAGCCTGGGATATAAAAATGATGGGGGCCGTTTAAAAGCCCCCATCATTGCGGTATTTTTACTTTTTTAGTGCGTCCCTGATCTCAATCAGTAATTTATCTGTAGAAGAAGGCTCTGGCGGAGCGACGGGAGCAGCTTCCTGTTTCTTTTTCATGCGGTTAATGGCTTTGATCACCAAAAAGACCACAAAAGCCACGATGATAAAGTCGATCACATTCGTTAAAAAAGTACCATATTTCACAGACACTTCGGGTATAGCCTTGGTCACCACTTTTCCTGCAGCATCCTTGACCTCCGGAATGGCGTCTTTCAGCAACCATTTTTTATCATTGAAATCAATGCCTCCTGTCAGCATTCCCACTAATGGCATAACGATACCATCCACAAAGGATGAAACAATTTTTCCAAAGGCGGCACCCATTACAAAAGCGACGGCAACATCTACCAGGTTGCCCCGCATGGCAAATTCTTTGAATTCTTTGAGCATTCCCATATATATTGGTTTTAATGAATAATGAAAATACTTAAGATTTCGGGAATTTCCTACATCACCAAATCCTACCTATTAAACCGACATCATCTCTTTTTCCTTCGCAGCCAGGTGTTTGTCCACAAGGGCAATAAATTTATCCGTCAGTTCCTGTACACTTTTTTCAGCGTCTTTGGCGGCATCTTCGCTCAGGCCGTCTTTCTGTAATTTCTTTACCTGCTCAATGGCATCCCTTCTCGTATTGCGGATAGCTACCTTGCTTTGTTCGCCCTCACTGCTTGCTTTCTTAAACAATTCCCTTCTTCTTTCTTCGGTCAGCGGGGGCATGAATAATCTTATCTGCACACCATCATTTTGCGGGGTAATGCCAATATTGGCGGCCATGATGGATCTTTCTATTGGCTGTAGCATATTTTTCTCCCATGGCTGGACACTGATGGTCCTTGCGTCCAGCACATTAACATTGGCTACCTGGGCAATGGGAGTAGGCGCTCCGTAATATTCCACTGTGATACCATCCAGCATTGCCGGACTGGCTTTTCCTGCCCTGATCTTGCCCAATTCCGCCTCTAAGTGGCTGATGCCTTTACGCATGGTCTCATCGGCATCGGCTAATATCAAGTCCAACTCTTCTGACATATTGTTATTTTTTGGGTCGGGCAAAACTAAGGAATAGTCGGGATAAGCATTTATCTTCGCACCCACAATAAAAAAACTTATGGCAAGTATCCAGGATTTGAAACAGACAGCCAGCCAGATCAGGCGCGATATTGTAAGAATGGTTCATGCAGTGCAGAGCGGCCACCCCGGCGGATCACTGGGTTGTACCGATTTTTTCACCGCTCTTTTCTTCGAGACCCTGCAACACGATAAACAGTTTAAAATGGATGGTAAAGGCGAGGATCTGTTCTTCCTTTCGAACGGGCATATTTCTCCCGTTTATTATTCAGCCCTGGCAAGGTCAGGCTATTTTGATGTGAAGGAACTGGCCACTTTCCGTAAGATCAATAGCCGTTTACAAGGCCACCCTACCACACATGAACATTTACCCGGTGTGCGCATTGCCAGCGGTTCATTGGGACAGGGCATGAGTGTGGCCATTGGTGCTGCCAGGTCAAAAAAAATAAACAATGATCCACACCTGGTATTCTCCCTGCACGGCGATGGTGAATTACAGGAAGGACAGGTATGGGAAGCTGTTATGTTTGCAGCCCATAATAAAGTAGATAACCTGATCTCCACGATTGACTGGAATGGCCAGCAGATCGATGGCCCTACCAGCAAAGTATTGTCGCTCGACAGTCTCCACGCCAAATTCGAAGCATTCAACTGGACCGTTATCGAAATGAATGGCAATGACATGGACGATGTAGTTGCCACACTGAATAAAGCAAAATCATTAACCGGTCAGGGCAAACCCATCTGTATCCTGATGAAAACGGTAATGGGTAAAGGCGTTGACTTCATGGAAGGCAGCCACGAATGGCATGGCATAGCTCCCAACGACGAACAGCTTGCCAAAGCCCTTGCACAATTACCAGAGACACTGGGGGACTATTAGGATTTGAGCGAAATCAGCTCCATGCTTGCTTTCCTCGCAGGAATCCAGGCGGCTATCAGTGCAATGATGAGGATGGTGATGATGACTAATACAAAATCGCCGGGTATCATTTTTACAGGGTAGTAATCAATAATAAAAGTATCACCGCCTAATTTGATCCATTTAAAGTGCAGTTGCAGCCAGCATACCAGGCTTGCCAGCAACAGGCCGGCCGCACCACCCACACCAGCCAGCAGCAGGCCTTCGCCAAGGAAGATACCCTGTACTTTTTGTTCACTGGCTCCCATCGCTTTCAGCACGGCAATGTCTTTTTGTTTTTCCAGTACCAGCATCGTCAGTGCGCCGATCATATTGAATGCAGCCACTAACAATATCAGGGAAAGAATACCATAGATCACCCACTTTTCAACCTGCATCACTGCATATAGGCTACGGTTTTGCTCATACCGTGTTTCTACACGGAACTGATCTCCCAACTGTGATTGCAATACTTTCTTTATTTTATCAGGGTCGTCATTCACTTTGAGTTCAATGGCGCTGTATTCATCAGCACTCATATTCAGCATGTATTTGAGAAAAGCGAGATTGCTGAATACATATTTATTATCAAAATCCTGCTGCACCATGAAAGTGCCGGATGCAGCTGCATTAAACGCATTCAATCCGTCGGCCGATCCAAATTTTGCTGCCTGCCTGTTGGGCATATATAAAGTAAGCGGGTAGCCACGGGTGTTTACATCCACCGCCACTGCATTTTCAATGCCCGTACCCAATACCAGTTCCGGCGCCTCTAATGTGCCCAATTCAAAACGGCCTCTTTTGATATGACCGGCAATTTTATTGATGGATGTGTATTGCGCATCCACGCCTTTCACATACACGATGGCCTGGGCTTCTCCATTCACTAATAATGCTTTCTCTTCTGCAACAAAACTGGCAACCGCCACTCCCCTCGTGTTATGCAGTAATGCCATTTGTCGTAGTGATAGATGGAAGGTCTTTCCCGTAGCGGGAACAATGCGCATGTCTGCATAAAAATCGGCATACAGCCCCTTTACCAATCCTTCAAATCCATTGAACACACTCAACACAATAATCAGCGCCGCACTTCCCACCGCAATGGCAACGATGCTGATCCACGCAATGATATTAATAGCATTGGTAGATTTTTTAGACCTGAAATACCGCCATGCGAAAAGAAAATTCATGTGGATGGCTGATGGCTGATTGGATGATGGCTGATTTGCCTTTTACTCTTTTTCTTCTTCGGGTTTCTCTTTATTGATCTTTTTGAACACTTCTTCCATCTTAAACACATAGTCAAGTGTATCATCAAGGTAAAACTGCAGTACCGGTATGCGGCGCAACTGGTGTTTTATCCGGCTGGCTAATTCCTTTTTTATTTCCCAGGCTTTTGCTTCAATCATCTTCATCACTGCCTGTGCATCTTTTACCTGGAACAGGCTCAGGTATATGCGGGCTTCCAACAGATCCGGCGTTACTTTTACGGAGGATATAGACACCATTCCGCCGTCAAGCATGGCCAGGTTTAGCCGCCTGAAAATATCGTTCAACTCTTCCTGCAGGGCGCCTGCCACCTGCCGCTGGCGTTTTCCTTCCTCCATATTCTAACGTTTGATTGGCTGTAAAAGTAGTTACTTTGCTGAGTTTTAACGATTTTATCCTATTTATGAAGCGTTTTTCGAGAATACTTTTTTACCTGAGAAGCCAGAAAAGGAATATAGTCCTCTATATTATCTTCAACTTACTCTCCGTTATTTTTTCGCTCGTATCATTAGCCATGCTGGCTCCCTTTTTACAAATGCTGTTTGGAAAGGAAAAACTGTTAACAGTTCGCCCGGAATTTAGTTTTACTGCAAACGGTCTGCTCAACAACTTAAAATATTTTCTCGGCCAGCTCATTCAGCAATATGGCGAGATCTATGCGCTGGGCGCAATTTGCGTGATCATCATTGTTGCCATCTTCTTTAAAAACATGTTTACTTACCTGGCATACCGCGTGCTTACGCCGATGCGTAATTATGTGATGACCAAACTTCGGGCCGATCTCTATTCCAAAATACTGGAACTCCCTATCGGGTTCTTCACGGAACAACGCAAGGGAGATATCATCAGCCGCATGAGTAATGATGCCAATGAAATTGAATGGAGTGTGATGAGTACTTTAGAGGGACTGATACGCGACCCTTTGAACATTATCATCATTCTTGTGATGCTGGTATTGCTCAGTCCCACTTTATCACTGTTCCTCTTAGTGCTGTTACCGCTCACTGCTTTTATCATTGGCAGGGTGAGCCGCTCCCTAAAAAAACAGTCGTCAGCCGCACAGGAACAATTGGGCGTGCTGATGTCCATATTGGATGAAACATTAACCGGGCTGCGTGTCATCAAAGCGTTCAATGCCGAAAAGATACTGGGTAGAACTTTTTTCACTACCAATAATACCCTTAACCATATCCGTAACCGGATCAACTTCCGACGTGACCTGGCATCACCTATGTCTGAATTCATGGGCGTATTGGTACTATCCTGCATCTTATGGTTTGGCGGCAGGCTGGTATTGAACCACCAGGCCGGGCTTGCTGCGGACAGCTTTATCACTTATATCGTTTTCTTTACGCAGATCATCAATCCGGCCAAATCCTTATCCACTGCATTCTATAATGCACAACGGGGCAGTGCCGCCATCCAGCGTATAGAAGAAATACTGGGGACGCCGGTAACGGTTACCGACAAAGCCGGTGCAAAAACCATTGCTGCATTTAATCACAGCATTGAGTTTAAAAATGTTTCCTTTTCTTATGAGGACGTAACCATTTTAAAAAACATCAACCTCAAAATAGAAAAGGGAAAAACAATTGCCCTGGTAGGTTCTTCGGGTGCGGGGAAAAGTACACTTGCCGACCTGGTACCCCGTTTCCATGATGTGAGTGGCGGTGAATTATTGATAGACGGTGTGAACATCAAAGACTATTCTTTACATTCCGTACGCAATCTCATGGGTATTGTTACGCAGGAGCCGATCCTTTTCAATGACACCATTGCCAATAATATTGCATTGGGGATCGACCATGTTACACAGGCGCAGATAGAACATGCTGCTGCCATCGCCAATGCACTGAATTTTATCCGGCATAAAGAAGAAGGTTTTGATACCAATATTGGCGACCGTGGCAGTAAATTGAGTGGTGGTGAAAGGCAACGTGTAACCATTGCCCGTGCTGTATTAAAAAATCCGCCTATTTTGATCCTGGATGAAGCTACTTCTTCATTAGATACGGAAAGTGAAAGACTGGTGCAGGATGCCATTAATAATATGATGCAGAACAGGACATCCATTGTAATTGCTCACCGTCTTTCCACGATCCGTCATGCAGACGAAATCATTGTGCTGCAGAAAGGAGAGATCGTAGAAAGAGGCAGCCATCATCAATTGCTGGCCAATAATGGTATGTACAGGAAACTGGTGGAGATGCAGGAAGTAAAGTAAATATACTATTACTCAACTGTTGGCTTCACCAACCCCAGTTTAGCTTCCAGGCTAAGTGTAGCATGCGGTACCGCACGTAAACGTGCTTTGTCGATCAGCTTACCGGTAACGCGGCAAATACCATAGGTTTTGTTTTCAATACGCATGATTGCCTTTTCGAGGTGGTCGATATAAGTAATCTGGCGACTGGCCATCTGGCTCAGTTGCTCCCTTTCCATACTCATACTGCCATCTTCCATGGTCATGTAACGGGCATCGTCATTGTCGCCGCCCATTTCATCTTTGCGTGTGATCAGTCCCTGTAAGTAAGCCAGTTCTTTTTTGGCTGCTTCTAATTTCTTATTGATCAGTTCTCTGAACTCGTTGAGGTCTGCGTCGTTGTATTTCACTAATGGATCGGTATTTTTAGCTGTATCAACTCTTTTTTCTAAAGGTGTATAGCCGGGTTTATAAGGAATACTTGTTTTTACACTGGTTTTAGGCACTTTCACGTCCTTGATGGGCTCCAGCTGTTTCCTGACAGGCTTCACCGGCGGAGCAGGCGGCACTTTCACCTCCGGCTTTTTAGGCATAGGGGGTGGGGTGGGCTTAACAGCTACAACCGGGGGTACAGGAACAGGTTTCCCAGTCTTTACCGGGGCCGCCGGTTTGTGTACCGGCTTGGCTGCTACTTTGGCAGGAACCGCTTTTACCGCCGGCTTAGGAGCTGGCTTGGCAGGAGCCGCCTTTTTGGGGGCGGGCTTGTGGGCAGGTTTCGAAGCCGCTTTTTTTGCAGGGGCTGCTTTGGCAGGAGCCACTTTCTTAGGAGCAGGCTTTACCGGATCTGCCTTCCCTGCATTTATCTGGGCTGGCTTGTGAGCAGGTT
>JBHAFM010000135.1:0-3518 GCA_041856175.1 Sediminibacterium sp. | reverse complement strand
TGCAGTTATACTTTGGCATTCCCTTCGCAAAACCACCCATAGGAGATTTAAGATGGAAGGCGCCACAACCTTTGGACAACTGGAATGGCGTGTTGCAAACAAAGAAATTCGGTCACCGCCCTGTACAGGGCATTGTGTTTGGGGATATGAATTCAAGGTCAGACGGATTAAGCGAGGACTGCCTGTACCTGAATATCTGGACGCCCGCAAAGCATGACACCAAAGGGCTTCCGGTATTGGTGTATTTCTTTGGTGGTGGCTTTGTTGCCGGCGACGGTTCTGAGCCAAGATATGACGGCGCCAGCATGGCAAAGAAAGGAATTGTGGTGGTTACCGTAAACTACAGGTTAAATATTTTTGGCTTCTTTGCACATCCTGAACTTAGTGCAGAATCGCCCTATAAGGGTTCAGGAAATTATGGCCTGCTTGATCAGAATGCAGCATTAAAATGGGTGCAGAAAAATATTGCAGTGTTTGGCGGCGATCCCTCAAAAGTTACGATAGCAGGTGAATCTGCAGGTTCTATTGCTGTCAGCGCACAAATGGCTTCCCCGCTGTCAAAAGGCCTTTTCGCAGGCGCTATTGGTGAGAGCGGCGCAGGTATCAACCCAACCTTATCACCCGTACCAATGGCCGAAGCTGAAAAGACCGGGCTTGACTTTGCAAAAAGTGCAGGCGCACCAACGCTTGCGCAGTTAAGGGCTATGAGTACCCGGGAAATATATGAGCTTTACACCAACTCAAAGAGATTTGGGTTTCCTACCGCGATAGACGGATATTTTTATACAAAATCAATTCCTGAAACTTTTAAAGCAGGTGAAGGCGCCATGGTGCCTTTATTAGCAGGCTGGAACTCTGCCGAAATTCCAGGTACGGCTTTCATGCAAGGACAGCCTTACACAGAAGACAACTATGTAAATAAGGTAAAAGCAGCCTACCCGAAAGATTATGAAGAAGTACTAAAATTATACCCGCATGGTTCTGCAAAAGAAATTGAGATATCTGCTACAGCACTGGCCTCTGATAGGTTTATTGCCTACAGTACCTGGAAGTGGCTGGACCTTCAAAGTAAATACAGTAATCAGCCTGTGTACCGGTATTTATATTCAAAATTAAGACCCCTATTGGCAGACAATACACTAACACCGGGTTTAGCCGGTGGTACAGTAAAAAAAGACCAGGCTGCTGCTACCACTTTTGTACCTATTGGCGCACCGCATGCCTGCGAAATTGAATATTGTATGGGTAATTTATACCTCGTAAAAGAATACGCATGGACAGATGCTGATTATATTGTTTCAGCAACCATGCAGCATTATTTTGCAAACTTTATTAAAAACGGGAACCCCAACGGCAAAGATCTCCCCAACTGGCCTGCTGTTGTAAAGGATGCAAAAGACCCTGATGTAATGGTCATAGACACGGCCTCTAAAGCGGAAAAAGCAAAGAATGATGACCGTTATTTGTTCCTGGATAAAGCGTACAGGAATCATTAGTACAGTGATGCAGAACAATCTTTATCCCCGCTTAAACATTAAATCACCACTTTCGTTTATTTATGATTTAGCCACCAGTTTTAGGACTATGGATGGTATTGCAAGTAAATAACTTAGTTTTATTTTCATTTATTTTTTTTTATTTTCTTTTTTCTTCATAACCTTGCGTACTGAAGAAAAAAGAAAATCATGCTTGCCAACCATCGACGCGATAAAATCTTTGAACTGTTAAAGGAAGACGGATCAGCCAAAGTGCTTGATCTGGCCAAGCTTTTTAAAGTTACGGAGGTCACTATACGCCAGGATCTTGAAAAGCTCGAAAAAGAGGGATTGGTGCTTAGGGAGCATGGAGGCGCTTATCTTAAAGACGTTCCCGAACAGGTTAAAGGCTTTGCTCTCGCCCACCAGGATAATATTGACAAAAAGGAACTGATTGCCTCAAAATGCCTGGAATTTATCGAAAGCGGAGATACAATCATCCTTGACTCCGGCTCCACTACAACAGAAATTGCCAGGAAGCTCAAAGGCATGAAGCACCTTACCGTTATTACCAATGCACTAAACATAGCCCTGATGCTGGGCGCTGAACAATCCATTGAGGTCATTGTAACAGGCGGTGAATTTAAACCTCCCACCCTATCCTTAACAGGCCAGAAAGCGGCTGACTTTTTTAAAGGGTTGCATGTACAGAAATTATTTCTCGCCACCGCCGGCATTTCATTAAAAGCCGGGTTGACTTATCCGAGCATTAGCGACCTTGTTGTTAAGAAAGCCATGATTGAAGCGGCTGAAACAACTTACCTGGTTGCAGATTCTACTAAAATAGGCAAAGCCGCTTTTGCAAGCCTGGGCGCTTTATCGCTCATAGATTATATCATCACTGATCCTGGTATCGAAGAGAAGCACAAACAGGTGTTTCATGATAATGAGATTGAATTAATTATTGCAAGCGAAAGAAATGAAAAATAAATCTAACGTTAAGGTAAGTTTAGGAGTCATCATTGGCAACCGTGATTTTTTCCCTGACAAACTAGTAAGTGAGTGCAGGGCTGATTTGATGGCTGCTTTTGATAAAGCCGGCATTAACCCAATTATGCCCGATGTGGATGATACCAAACTTGGAGGTGTGGAAACATTCGGGGAAGCACAAATGTGTGCAGGTCTTTTTAAAAAACATGCAGATGAAATTATCGGTATTTTGGTGGTATTGCCAAACTTCGGGGATGAGAAAGGTGTAGCTGAAACACTAAAACTTTCAAAGCTGGATGTACCCGTTTTGATCCAGGCATATCCTGATGATTTGAACAAGATGGATGTTGCCAGGAGAAGGGATGCGTGGTGCGGTAAAATATCTGTCTGCAATAATCTGTACCAGTTTGGTATTAAATACTCACTCACCACAAAACATGTTGTACATCCTGCTGATGAAAGTTTTGCCGCTGATCTTTTAAACTTTATTGCTGTCTGCAGGGTGGTAAAGGGCTTGCGTAATGTAAGAATTGGCGCTGTAGGTGCAAGACCTGGGGCATTTAACACAGTCCGCTACAGTGAAAAGATTTTACAGCGTAATGGCATTTCTGTGGTTACCGTTGACCTGTCTCAAATCCTGGGCAATGCAAATAAGCTTACCAAGGAAGATAAAACTGTAAAAGAACGTCTTGATATCATTAAAGCATATTCTCCTACCGGCCGCACGCCTGAAGACAAGCTTATCCAGATAGCAAAATTAGATGTAGTGCTGAACGACTTTATGCAGGAACATTCACTGGATGCCACTGCTATTCAATGCTGGACCTCCCTGCAGCAAAATTACGGTTGCAACGTGTGCACAAGCATGAGCATGATGAGTGAAAACATGTTACCAAGCGCCTGTGAAGTTGATGTTACCGGAACATTAAGCATGTATGCGATGCAGTTGGCGTCGGGTTCACCAAGCGCACTGGTTGACTGGAATAATAACTATGCCAACGACGAAGAGAAATGTGTATTGTTCCATTGCGGCAACTGGGCCAAATCATTTTT
>JBHAFM010000134.1:0-3357 GCA_041856175.1 Sediminibacterium sp. | reverse complement strand
GTACAGGCAACTTTTCCCTGCTGAACACAGTATATAACTAAAAACCACTTATATGGATAGAAGAAAATTCATCAGTAACCTCGGCACACCTGTCTTGACTGCCTGTGCCGTTTGCTTGGGAGCTTGTAGTAAAAGCGACAGTAGTCCCAGCAGTGGCGGTACCCCTCCTCCCAGCGGATCGGTCAACTTTACCATTGACCTCAATTCACAACTTACTGCAGTGGGCTCTTCACTTGTTCAAACGGGTGTGATTGTGGTAAGGCTCGCAGCCGGTAATACACCTTCTTCTTTTACGGCAGTGCAGGTAGCTTGTACCCACCAGGGCACATCCATAAATTTCAATAGCGGCGCTAACAAGTTTATCTGTCCACTGCACGGATCTCAATTCAGCACTAACGGAACTGTCACTCAGGGGCCGGCCGCCAGTAACCTGAAGGCATATAACATTAACATCAGCGGTTCTGTGATGACGATTACCGGCTAATCAACTGATAATTGTAAAAACCCCATAGCAATCCAGGAGCTGCTCAAACGAGCGGCTCTTGTTGGCTCAGGCAATGAAAGCTGCCTAAGCCCCAGATAATATCTGTAGAATCAATTCCTACCACTTCCCTGTCTTTAAAACAGGCTGCAATAATTTGCAATGCTTTATCGTCTTTATCACACCGGTAGGTTGGTACCATCACGTGCTTATTGCTGATGTAAAAATTAGCGTAAGAAGCCGGCAGTCGCTGGTCTTCATACACTACCGCATCGGGCATGGGCAGTTCAACAATATTCAGTTGGTTACCATTGAGTAGGCGCATTTGTTTCAGCTGGGTAAGATTGGTCTGTAACAATCCATAATTTTCATCCTGCTTATTTTCTTCTATAACAGTTAGCACCGTATCCTCATTAACAAAACGGATGGTGTCGTCAATATGCCCGTCTGTATCATCGCCTACAATCCCTTCATCAACCCATAATACCTGCTCCATGCCATAATAATCGCAGAGGTACTTTTCTACTTGCTCCCGGTTGAGGTGCGGGTTGCGATTGGGATTGAGCAGGCAACAGGTGGATGTGAGTACGGTGCCTTTACCATTGAATTCGACAGAACCTCCTTCCATCACAATACCAGGATGGTAAACCGGCAGGTTAAAATGCTTTGCGACCAGTGTGGGGATCACATCGTCCTGGTCAAAGGGTGGATATTTATTGCCCCAGGCATTGTAGTTCCAGTCAACAATCACTTTCTTTTGCTCTGCCAAAGGGTTAATCAGAAATGCAGGCCCGTGATCGCGGCACCAGGCATCATTGGTAGGATGCAGGAAAAATTCAACCTGCGACAGGTTTACTCCTGCCCTTTCCAGGTGGCCGGTTGCAAAAGCCTGCATTGTTTCATCCGCAACATTGATGCGAACTTTTTCGCTCAACGCGAGGTATTTAACAAAGCGGCTGTAATGCGGATAAATGGTATCAATCTTGCCTGGCCAGCTGGCTTCTTTATGCGGCCAGCTTAACCAGGTGGCTTCATGAGGGGCAAATTCCGCAGGAAAATAGTAACCCAGTTCTTTCAGTGATTTCAAGCGATGTTGTTTTATGCTTCGTCAATATAACGTTTGGTGATGGGCTGGTAAGAATCGATCCTCCTGTCGCGCAGGAACGGCCAGTGGGTTCTGTAACGGTCAGTATTATTGGTATCAATGTCTACAACTGCCACTTCTTCATTTTCATGTGAAGCCTTATATAACAGGGTTCCAAACGGGTTGCTGACAAAAGAACCGCCCCAGAACTTCATGGCGCCGTCCTGTTCCAGTCCTACCCTGTTCACGCTCACCACATGGACGCCATTGGCCACAGCGTGGCTGCGCTGGATGGTTTGCCAGGCATTGTATTGTTCTGTATTGGTGGCTTCATCCTGCGACGCAGCCCAACCTATGGCTGTAGGATAGAATAAAATTTCAGCGCCCATTAAAGCAGTAATGCGTGCTGCTTCAGGGTACCATTGATCCCAGCAGATCAGTACACCCAGTGTGGCGTATTTTGTCCTGAAGACCTTATACCCAAGATCCCCCGGCGTGAAATAGAATTTCTCATAATAAGCAGGATCATCCGGGATATGCATCTTACGGTATTTGCCAAGATAAGCGCCATCGGCATCTAATACGGCAGTTGTGTTATGATAAATGCCCTGGGCTCTTTTCTCGAACAGTGAAGCTATAATAACCACGTTCAGTTCTGCCGCCACTTTTCCCAAGGTGTCTGTTGAAGCGCCGGGTATTGCTTCAGCCAGCTTAAAATGTTCATAATCTTCCACATCACAGAAATACAAAGAAGTGAACAGCTCCTGCAGGCAAATAATCTGGGCGCCTTTTGCAGCAGCTTCTTTCACTTTTGCGATGGCTTTTGCGAAATTCTCTTCTTTATTGGCCGTACAACTCATTTGTACCAGGCCTATTGTAACTTTTGACATGCTTTACTGATTTACCAATGGCTTAAAATATTATTTACCGGTCGTTTTCCTTGTCGCTATGTTGTATGCTGCACTATGGCATCAAAACTACTGATGCCCAATACCTTTTCGGAAATATACCCCTCAGCAAAGTCCACCCCTATCCTTTTACCCAGCATCATGGCCCTTGCCTTGACCGTTTCCATGAACTGGGGAGAGGAAATATAGGTTTGCGGTTCAGCTGTACCCGGACTATTGAATTGTGTTGTATAAGCCAGTATGGCTTCCACTTTCCGGTTCATGAATGCCGATATATCCATCACAAAGGAAGGCTGGATAAACCTGTCCTGGATATAATGAAATACATATTTAGGGCGCCATGCTTCCTGGTGTTTTCCATCAACGCTTGTTTCAATTTTCCTGAGTCCGGACAAAAAAGCAGCATCAGCTACTAATTTAGCGCTGCGGCCATGATCGGGGTGCCTGTCCTCAGGCGCATTGGCCAGGATGATGTCGGGTTGATAGCGGCGGATTGCTTCTATTACTTTTCTTTGGTGCGTTTCATCGTTCTGGAAAAAGCCATCTGCCATGGCCAGGTTCTCCCTGGTATGCAGTCCCATGATCTGCGCAGCATGCCGGGCTTCAGTCTTTCTTGTATCAACTGTTCCCCTGGTACCTAATTCTCCTCTTGTAAGGTCTACCACACCTACTTTTTTCCCTTCTGCAATAGCAGCCATCAGGGTTCCTGAGCAACCCAGTTCCACATCATCGGGGTGAACGCCAAACGCCAGTATATCTAATTTCATGCATTTAAAATTATTGCCCGCAAAGGTATAATTTTCTAACAGATATTCTTGAGGCCCGGGTTTGCTTACTATGCAGACCAAGTTTGCACAACCACCAGACGGAGTTTACTTACTATG
>JBHAFM010000133.1:0-3939 GCA_041856175.1 Sediminibacterium sp. | reverse complement strand
TAGCGATTTGCCTGTACGGAGCTGTTCCTTAAGCTTCTGTTTCATCACCTCGTAATCGAGGCTTGCGGAGTTTTTGTTTTCCATTTTCTGTGTTTTAAAGTTAATCACTTAACTCTTGACACAGTTTATTTTACACTCTCTAAGGAAGCCGTTTTGGCTTAACCATAGGCATTAAAATGTATTTAAAGGCACATTTAAGTGTAAGTCTCGAATTGTTGAAGGGCTTTAATATGCTCATTGCATTCCTCGAGCCCCTTCCTGGTACAGAGACCTTTGACGTAAACAAGCATGGTATTGGATAGTAAATCAAAGGGCGTAAGATTGAATTTTTTAAACTGTTCTTTGCGAATGATAGTCGTGTACAACAAAACCATTCCATCTAAAGCAATTTCCGGAATGATATCTCCTTCTAAAATACCTTCATCAATACCCCTTTGTATGATTCGAATCAATGGTTTCAGAAATTTATCCGCTGTTATGGCTGTGAATTTTTCATTCAATTCCGGATAATAATATAGCAAATCACGAAAAAAGGCCTGATTCACTTTCAACTCTGCATCTATAGCCCCATACCAGATATTACACAAAAGAAACACTACACTTAAATTTTTTGCCTGTTCCTCCAATGCCTGGTATTGCCGATCATAATAAAAAAGCAAAGCCTGTTTTAGCAAATCCTCTTTGTTTTCAAAGTGCTTGTAAACGGTCTTAGTTGAGATGCCCAGTGGCGCAACGAGTTTCTGTACTGACATTTTGCGAATACCGTGTTTTAAAAACTGCTCCAGTGAAATTTGAATGATTTCCTTTTTCATTAGTAACTGTTCCTTTTTAAAAATTTCCCGTCCATCTTAAGCGCAGGTAATGCGCAGCCATCTTGGGTCGGCGATCCCTGGTAAAAATGCCCTTGTAGTTCATGCCGTTGAACCGGACAATGCCCTGTCCTGTTTTAAAATCAGCAAATGCCCATACATGCATGCCCGCCATAAAATCTTTTTTATCTGCCACATCGAGATAAGCTTTAATAAATTCTGTCTGGTATTCCTCAGTAAACATTTCTGCCTGGTCTGCATGCATGCCCGGGTAAGTATCTGCACCAAACTCGGTAATAACAATGGGCTTTCTGGTAATTCTGTGAACCCGGTCCAGTTCAGCACTTAACAGGGAAACTCCTGCTTTGATATCTCCGGGGTTTGTATACCATCCCCAATAACGGTTGATGCAGACTACATCCGCCAGTGTAAGCCAGTTAGCAGGTCCGCTCATCACACCAACAAAGGTTGCCAGCCTTGTGGTATCAAGTTTTTTCACTTCCTGAAACAGTTCTTTTAATGAAGACATTCCCCGATCGTCCCCCTTTGTTTCGCTGGTAGAAGTCATACCAATGCTAGGCGGAAAAGGTTCATTGGCTACACACCACATAATCACCGAAGGATGGTTTTTATCCCGCGCGATTAATTCGTTGATGTATTGCTTACAGATTGTCTGCCGTTGCTTTAATTGTGTTGTATCACCATGGAAGTATAAACCAACAGCGGGTATCTCGTCAATCACCAAAATACCCTCATGGTCCGCCATGGTCATGTATTCTTCATCATAAGGATAGTGCGATGTCCGGAAGGAATTGGCACCCACCCATTTCAATAAGGAAAAATCTTTTACCATAACGGGATAAGCGACACCCCTCCCGAAGATGGGAAAATCTTCATGCTTGCCAAATCCTTTCAAAAAAACCGGCTTGCCGTTTAATAAAATTTGTTTGTCAGTAGCTGCAATGGTCCTTATGCCTGTTTCAGTAATATAACGGTCAACTATTTTATTTCCCTGGTTAAGGATTATTGTTACAGCATATAAAAATGGATCTTCCAAGGACCAAAGCCGGACGTTTGGAATTTTTACGGTTGCCGTACCCACCCTTCCTGAAAAGCGGATGGGTACTTCGATGTTTTGGTTATTACCCGTTACCATTATTTTTCCCTGTGAGGCATTTCCCTTCTGCTGTACCTTCACTTCCATCGTACCTTCCATTGCTTTAAAGTTTGTTTGTATTGTTATATCTGATATAGCAACAGCAGCGGGAACGGTATAAAGCCAGACAGCCCTGTGTAAACCTGTGTAGGGAAAAAAGTCATAGTTCGTTTTTGGAAAGTTGTTGAAGAAGCTCGTTGCAACATTACCACCTGTTGGCACCCGGTTTGGCTTCAGCGTGTTTTCAACCTGGATGGTGATTCTGTTACTGGCATTCCATTTTACCAGTGAGCCAATATCAAAAGCAAAAGGCAGGTGGCCTCCTTCATGTATTCCCAATGGTATACCGTTGATCCAAATCTTTGCCGCATAATTTGCCGAGCCAACCCGGATGAAAATTTGTTGTCCCTTCCAGTTACCCGGTACATAGGTTTCGGTTTCATACCATGCTACATCAAGGTAATCACGCATATCATCAAACTGTTCGTTCCAACTACCCGGAACAGCAATAGAACGATAGTCTTTTAAGCCATCAAACCACTTTTCCTTTTCGCCAACACCCGAACTGTCTTTTTTAAATCTCCAAATACCTGAAAGGTTGAGGGTATTGCGGAAATCATTTTGCTGCGGAAACAGCGCAATGTCTCTGGCATCTGCAATTTTAAATTCCTGTGCATCGACACTTATCGAAAAGGCGATTAACATGGCACTGTAAAAAAATATAGATTTCATATAGCGTGTAATTTTAAATTCGTTGAACATACCTTGTATTGTAAAGAAATTTACCTGGATAACAACCCTTTCATTTGCTTACCAATCATACCGGCTGCTGATTTAGGGTTCAGGCGATAAAAAAAATCCATTATTTTGGCATCTTTCCCGACTAAAACACGGTAACGATCCTTTTCCATTCCATCAATGATGATCCGGGCGGCCTTTGCAGGTGACAAAATTTTGGGAATTTTACCCTCTGTCGTTGATGGCTGGGGAAGATTCAGGCCCGAATTTTTTAAAATGTTGGTATTGACTGCACCAGGAAACACTACTGTAACCCGGACGTTTGTATTTGTCAGTTCTGAATGCAATCCTTCGGTGAGCAGTTTTACCGCTGCTTTTGACGCACCATATATTGTCTGGCCCGGCACCGGTAAAAAGCCTCCTATGCTGGAAATATTCACAATGTGCGCTTCTGGACGTGTAAGCAGATGAGGAAGAAATGCTTTAACCATGTAAAGCGTGCCAAACAGGTTCACATTAACAACCCGCTCAATGATTTCGTAGCTCAGCTCATTAACTTTTACAAAAGGCTGAATGATCCCGGCATTGTTGATAATGCCGTCAACAATGTTATTTTGTTCAAGCACTTTCACAACCAGCTCCTCAACAGATTTCCTTTTCGTGATATCCACAACGAATATTCTAAGCGAATCCTTTTGTTCGCCTGCTAATACTACTGTTTCTTTCAATGCCACCTCATCAATGTCAACGGCTATTACTTTGGCGCCTTTCAAGAGAAGATGTAACACCAATTCGCGTCCCATGCCGCTTCCACCACCGGTTACTATTATTACTTTATTTTGAACTTTCATATGATCTGTTTTTTATTCTTTACCTGACCACCACCCGCACACGATCAAGGTTTTGAATACGGGCATACGGTGTTTTAGTATCCCCCTCACGTTGAGATGTCACTCTCAGGGTTGTGAAATAAGTTCCTGGTGTAGAGAAAGTGTACGTGACCTTGAGCGTTGCGCGGGAACCCGTTTTGTCGACTGGCGTAAGCTTTCCTACAGCAGGAAACCTGCCTTCACCTTCAAAGTCCCATTCTGCAGCCACTAATTTGCCGGTGTGTGGCGGCAATTCAACTGTTGCTCTAAAGGTGACAGGTTGGCCAATCTTAACTTCGGCCCGCTCACCGCCATTTACTTTCACCGTTACGACCGGTTGAACACCTTTACGTTCTGTTGCTGTAGC
>JBHAFM010000132.1:0-14512 GCA_041856175.1 Sediminibacterium sp. | reverse complement strand
TTTTTTCTGTCGTGGTCCCGCAGGGGCTCGAACCCTGGACCCGCTGATTAAGAGTCAGCTGCTCTACCAACTGAGCTACAGAACCTTTTTTGCAACTCAACTCACTGAACCCTCCCGACTATGGCCGGGATGCACTGCCAACTGAGCTACAGAACCTTTTTGAGCCTGCAAAAATAGTACAAAAATTTCAGTATAAACTTCGCTTACTTTTGCATCATGACTCCATTTGAAACATTACAACAGATCATCGAGAGCAGAAGAAGCACCAAGCCCGCTGCCATGAATGGCAAAAAAATAGCCGATGCAACCATCCGTTCATTGCTGGCATTGGCCGACTGGGCGCCGACACACGCACGTAACGAGCCCTGGCGTTTTGTTGTATATAGCGGAGAAGCCCTTGTTCAGTTCGGAATCGATCACGCAGAACTATATAAAGCAAACACGCCGGACGATCAATTCACCACTGCCAAATACGAGACACTGAAACATAATGGCGATAAAGTGTCGCACATTATCGCCGTGTACATGAAACGGGTTGAGGGAGCAAAGATCCCTGTCATTGAAGACATTGCTGCAACAGCAGCTGCAACACAGCATATATTGCTTGGCGCAGAAGCTTTGGGTATTGCCGTGTTATGGAGTACCGGTGGCATGACCCATCACCCGGCCATGAAACAATACCTTGGATTAAACGATGATGACCATATGCTTGGCCTGCTTTACCTGGGCTACCTTGACGAAGCCGCCCCGCAAGGCAAGCGCAGCGTACCATTGGAGAGCAAAGTGACCTGGAAATCCTGAGGCTTTTCCCGTCTCATGATAAAATTGTTTCTTTGCACATGTCCGCAGACAAGCACAAACTCATCATCATTACCGCCCCCTCCGGCGCGGGTAAAACATCCATCACCCATTTCCTGTTGCACAAATATCCCCAGTTGTCATTTTCTGTCTCCGCAGCTACCAGGCAGCCAAGGGGAGAGGAAAAAAACGGGGTTGATTATTATTTTATGAGTGTGGATGAGTTTCGCCTGAAGATTGAAGAGAATGCCTTCATTGAATGGGAAATGGTTTACGATGGTAAATATTACGGTACTTTAAAAACGGAATTAAACAGGATATGGAAAGCAGGGAAAATACCAATGCTCGATATTGACGTTAAAGGGGCCATTCATGTACAGGAACAATTTGGTCATCAATGCCTGTCCATCTT
Source organism: Sediminibacterium sp. (assembly GCA_041856175.1). Lineage (GTDB taxonomy): Bacteria > Bacteroidota > Bacteroidia > Chitinophagales > Chitinophagaceae > Sediminibacterium. The sequence continues at coordinate 13,302 of JBHAFM010000132.1, read as the reverse complement.
TATAGAACCGCCTTCTGTGGAAGAATTAAAACGCCGTCTCGAAAGCCGCGGTACAGAAACACCTGAAAGTATCGCTACAAGGGTAAGTAAAGCCAGTTACGAAATATCCTTCAATCATCATTTTAATACCACCATCGTTAATGACGATCTCGCAAAAGCCTGCAGCGAGACTGAGGAAGTGATTAAAACTTTTCTTGGGTGGAGCTGACGGCGGATTCCTGATTTTTTGATCGCGGGTGTAAGACTTAATATGGTAAATTGTTGCCTGTAAGTTTTAATACATCGCTTATGCCTTTTACTAACAGAACCGTTTTGATTACCGGCGCAAGCAGGGGTATTGGCAAAGCTATTGCCCTGCGTTTAGCCCAGGAAGGCGCCAATATCATTATTGCCGCAAAGAGCGTGGAAGAAGATCCGCGGTTGGGTGGCACCATTTTTTCTGCTGCAAAGGAAGTGGAAGCTGCTGGTGGCAAAGCGCTTGCCGTACAAACGGATATCCGCCACGAAGAACAGATACAGGCCGCTGTTCAGCAGGCCGTTGAACAGTTCGGCGGCATTGATGTAGTCATCAACAACGCTTCTGCCATCCAGCTTACTCCCACAGAACAAACAGAAGCCAAACGCTTCGACCTGATGCAAAGCATCAATGTAAGGGGCACTTTCTTAGTAGTAAAGCATTGTATCCCCTTTCTGAAAAAAGGAAGCAACCCGCATATACTTACTTTATCTCCGCCCATTAACCTCCATCCCAAATGGCTGGGTGGTCATATTGCCTACACCATGACCAAATACAATATGAGTATGATGGCCCTGGGTTGGGCGGCTGAGTTTAAAAAGGATGGCATTGCCTCCAATGCTTTATGGCCCCGCACTACCATTGATACCGCAGCGGTGAGAAACCTGCTCGGCGGTGAGGCATTGGCTAAAATGAGCAGAATCCCAGCCATTATTGCCGACGCCGCTTACCATATCTTAAGCAAAACAGCCCTGCAATACACCGGCAATACTTTTATTGATGAAGCTGTATTGGCAGCTGAAGGTATTACTGACCTCGATCGATATGCAGTAGTGCCGGGCGGGCAATTATACAACGACCTTTTTGTTTAACCGATTATCCACTAAAACTGAACACGATGAGGAAGACCGTTCTAACGCTCTCTTTATTGGCCAGCCTGTTTTCTCTTCAGGCGCAGTCAAAAAACAAACCAGCAGCAAAAACAAGTAATGAAACCGCAACGCTGAAAACAGCAGCAATGCAAGACATACAGGCTGGTTATGAAACCTATAAAAAGATCGCATTGCAGCTCTGGGATTATGCAGAATTAGGTTACAAGGAAGTAAAAAGTTCTGCACTGCACCAGGAAACATTAACGGCGAACGGCTTTGCTGTAAAAGCCGGTGTTGCGGGTATCCCCACTGCTTTTGTGGCTTCTTACGGAAATGGTAAACCAGTGATCGGCATCCTGGCAGAGTTCGATGCGCTGCCCGGTCTTTCACAACAGGCTACGCCTGAGAAGAACCCTGTTGCCGGCAAAGATGCCGGCCATGGTTGCGGGCACCACCTTTTTGGAACTGCGTCCGTAGCTGCAGGCATTGCTATTAAAAGACTGATCGCAGAAAAGAAACTGACGGGAACTGTCCGCGTTTATGGCTGCCCTGCAGAAGAAGGTGGTAGCGGAAAAGTATATATGGTGCGAGAGGGACTCTTCAATGATGTGGATGTGGTATTGCATTGGCATCCGGGCAGTGAAAATAAGATCACCATGACCAGTGCCCTGGCCAATAAATCTGCCAAATTCCGTTTTCATGGTATTGCAGCACACGCGTCTGCTTCCCCTGAAAGAGGACGCTCTGCACTTGATGGCGTGGAAGCCATGGATAATATGGTAAACATGATGCGTGAACACATCCCACAGCAAACCAGGATCCATTATGTGATCACTAATGGCGGAAAGGCGCCCAATGTAGTACCGGATTATTCTGAAGTATATTACTATGTGCGTCACCCGTACAAGGATGATGTGAAAGCGATCTTCGATCGTGTGGTAAAAGCAGCCAATGGCGCTGCCATGGGTACAGAAACCACTGTTGACTATGAGATCATCGGCGGTACACACGATCTGCTGCTGAATAAAAAACTGGCCGAAGTGATGCAACAGAACCTTGAACAGGTAGGCGGTGTGCCCTATACTTCCGAAGAAACCACCTTCGCTAAAAAAATACAATCATCCTTTACTTTTAAAACACCTGCTATCGAAACAGCCGGAACAATAGCGCCACTGCGCACAGAGACCGATGCGGGTGGCGGGTCTACAGATGTGGGCGATGTAAGTTATACAGTACCTACTGTTGGTTTAAGTGCCGCCACCTGGGTACCAGGCACACCCGCTCACAGCTGGCAGGCTGTTGCCTGCGGTGGAACCGAGATCGGCACAAAAGGAATGATGGTGGCTGCTAAAACAATCGCACTGACTGCTATTGACCTGTACACCAACCCGGCGATCATTCAACAGGCAACCGATGAATTCAAAAAAGCAAAAGGCGATTACCAATACAAAGCGTTGCTGGGCGACAGGAGTCCAGCTTTAAATTACAGGGACTGATACCGTTGCGCTGCAAAAAATTATGCGATAAAAAAAGGTGTTGAAATATTCAACACCTTTTTAATTGGGGGTGTAAAACATCAGGAACTTTTACTTCCAATAACAAATGCACCGGCAGCCAGTCCCAGATCCTTCATCATCATCATCATCGGCATCATCCTGGCATTTTCATCTGCGGCATTCATTACACCTGGCAGGTGAATGGTGAGTATAAAAACAAGCAACATGGCCCCTACCAAGTAACTGGCCAGTCTAACCTGCTTGCCTGTAATCAGGGCTATGGCAGCTAATACCATGCCTGCACCTGAGAGGTAAACCCAAAAGATTCCACCGGGAAAATAAGCTGGTACCATGCCTGCCATTTTTGAGGCATTCATAAGATGTCCCGCACCGAAAAATAACAGGACCAGCGCATAAACAATGATAGCAATCCGGGAAACTGTGTTTTGATTCATATGGAGGGATTTTGTTTAGAGTCAAAAGATAATAGGACGCTTTATCTTTTGCAATAGGGTGAAGCGAGATGTGCACAAATAAAAAAGAGCGGCCTTTCAGTCGCTCTTTCACTATCTGTAATCGTCGTTAATCGGCTGATCTTTCCGGTCTCATTTGTGGAAAAAGCAGCACATCCTGTATGGAGGACTGGTTGGTCATCATCATACATAACCTGTCAATACCAATACCGATGCCCGAAGTTGGCGGCATGCCGTATTCGAGCGCCCGTAAGAAATCATGGTCAATAAACATCGCTTCGTCGTCTCCTCTTTCCATCAGTTTAACCTGTTCTTCAAAACGTTCGCGCTGGTCTACCGGATCATTCAGTTCGGTATATGCATTGGCAATCTCTTTACCGTTTACCATCAATTCAAATCGTTCTACCAGTCCCGGTTTGCTGCGGTGTTTCTTGGTAAGTGGGCTCATCGCAACCGGATAGTCAATAATAAATGTTGGTTGAATAAATGTATGCTCGCTTGTAGCGCCAAAGAGTTCATCAATCAATTTTCCTTTACCTATATTGCCAGGCACATCGATCTTTAATTGTTTGCACACTTCCCTTAATCCTGCTTCGTCCATTGCGCTCACATCAATACCGGTATTCTCTTTAATAGCATCGTGTATGCTGATACGTCTGAACGGCGCTTTAAAGCTGATGATCTTATCTCCCAAAGGCACATCGGTGGTGCCGTGCAGGGCGATGGCGATCTTTTCAAACAACTGTTCGGTTATTTCCATCATCCAGAAATAATCTTTGTAGGCGGTGTACCATTCCAATACGGTAAACTCGGGGTTATGTGTTCTGTCCATCCCTTCATTCCTGAAATTCCGGCTGAACTCATAGACCCAGTCAAATCCACCCACGATCAGTCGCTTCAGGTAAAGTTCATTGGCAATTCGCAGGTAGAATGGAACATCCAATGCGTTGTGATGTGTGATAAAAGGTCTTGCAGCCGCTCCACCCGGAATAGCCTGCAATACCGGCGTATCTACTTCCAGTGCGCCCTGTGCATTCAGAAATTCACGAATGGTATTGATGAGCTTAGTGCGCTTTACAAAAGTGTCTTTCACATCCGGATTGATGATAAGATCGGCATAGCGCTGGCGGTAACGGAATTCAGGGTCGGTCACTGCGTCAAACACATTTCCTTCCTCATCCCGCTTTACTACCGGTAATGGTTTTAAGGATTTGGTAAGTAAGGTAATGGTCTGCGCATGAATGGACGTTTCACCCGTTTTGGTGATAAAGGCAAAGCCGGTAGCGCCAATGATATCGCCCAGGTCAAGCCCATGTTTGATCACCGTATCCCAGAATGATTTATCCTCTGCCGGACAAATATCATCCCTCCGTACATACAACTGGATAATGCCTTTGCTGTCCTGTATCTTGATAAAGAAAACCTTGCCCTTGTCATTGATACTCATAATACGCCCGGCTACACAAACCTTCGCATAGGCATCCTTGGTTTCTTCTGTATAATTGTCTTTGATCTCTGTTGAATAATGGGTAACCGGGTACAACGGTGCCGGGAAAGGATCAATGCCCGCCTCCTGTAACCTGTTCAACTTCTCACGGCGAACCAGTTCCTGCTCTGACAAATGTGCTTGACTCATATTATAATTGAATTGCTTGAAGAGGGGCAAAATTAACGGTTCGACGCCAGTATTTCATCTCCCGGTACTGTGAAATAGTTTTTTGTAGACCGCGTCACGGGATAACCGGATCATATCACCCGGCTGCATCGTACCCAACTCTAATGACCCGATACGATAACGTATCAAACGCAGAGTGGGAAATCCTGCCCCTGCAGTCATTTTTCTTACCTGCCTGTTCTTCCCTTCTGTCAATACCATGCGTATCCATGGTGCAGGTATTTCTTTTCTGAAGCGAATGGGTGGGCGACGATCAGGCACTACAGGTGGCGTTGCAAATAAAGAAGCAATGCAAGGTTTGGTATGATAACGCTTCCCATCCACATTGATCTCCACACCTTTCTGCAATTGATGAATGGCTTCACCAGTTATGGCGCCATCAACCTGGACCCAGTACTCACGTTCGTGACCAAATTCAGGATCGAGTAAACGGTGGTTGAGCTGTTTGTCGTTCGTCAATAATAATAGCCCTTCACTATCATGATCTAATCTTCCTACGGGATATACATCGCGCGGTACGTTAAAAAAATCGGCGAGTGATTGCTTGCCCGGCTCAGCAGAAAATTGCGAGAGAACAAGGTAAGGTTTGTAGATAAGGAAGTAGTGAATCATACAAAAACAAAAGTCCCGCAGAAGCGAGACTTTGTATATGGATGGGTTAGTAAGTACCGGGAAATATATTTCCCATCACAATATTAAAAATAGTTTTACCGAAAGCAAAAATTTTTTTAAACAATTTTATTCACATTTTCCCGGGTAATGTGAATAGCGGTCGTCCTGGTTGACAAGTTACCGCACATTTTTTTTGATGCATCAGGAAAAAAATTTGTTTCCCGTTACCTGATGCATCTTCTGAAACATTGATGAATAAAGGGTTTTGTTGATTTCCATTAAACCGCTACTATTACTCGCCATTGATTTTTTCATCTGTCTTCAGCTGCCAAAAAAGAAAAAAAGGGTGACCCGAAGGGGTAAAAAAAATTTCTGCTCACCGGGTCTTAGTACCTTTGATTTTTACCAAAAATGGCCATATGAAGTTCCCAGCACCCGTTTCTGCACAATGGATAGCCGAATTGATACAGGCAGAAGTATCCGGAAATGTTAACGCCTATGCAACGGGCATTAATGAAATCCACAAAGTAGAAGATGGCGATCTTGTATTTGTTGATCATCCAAAATATTATGATACCTGTCTTAATAGTGCCGCAACATTTATCATCATCAATACAAAAGATGTAAGCATACCTCCCGGCAAAACAATCCTCATCGTAGCCGATCCCTTTGAAGCCTACCTGAAAATTGTTAACCATTTCAGACCATTCATTCCCGCTTCGAAAGCCATCAGTGATACCGCAAAGGTTGGAGAAGGTACTGTGATCATGCCCAATGTTTTCATTGGTCACCAGGTTACTATAGGAAAAAATTGTGTGATACATCCGAATGTTGCTTTGCTCGATTATACCATCATTGGTGATCATGTGGTGATACAGGCCGGGACTGTTATCGGCAGTGATGCATTTTATTACAACACCAAAAAGAACCGCGAGGTATGGTATAAAAAGATGCAAAGCTGCGGGTGGGTAATCATAGAAGATGAGGTTGAAATTGGCGCCGGTTGCACCATTGACCGGGGTGTTACGGCAGACACGAGGATCGGACGCGGTACCCGTATTGACAACATGGTTCATATCGGCCATGATACTACGGTGGGAAAAAACTGTCTGTTTGCAGCACAGGTGGGTATTGCCGGCGGAACTGTTATTGAGGATGGGGTTACTTTATGGGGACAGGTCGGCGTTAGCAAAACTCTCACCATCGGAGCCAATGCCGTGGTGCTGGCACAAAGCGGGGTGCCTTCTTCCCTAGCAGGAGGTAAAACCTATTTTGGCTACCCTGCAGAAGACGCTTCGGTAAAACGGAGGGAGCTGGTATGGATCAAGCGGATACCGGAACTCTGGAAAAAAGTGATGGAATAAACTAGAGGACCTGAAGATGATATTTTACACGCATCTCTTCACAGATCCGCCTGATGGCTTCGGCAACAGGTGTGTATTCAAATCCGGGCAAGAATTGTTTCAATTTGCTATTGTTAATATGCACTTTAGCCTGGGCCGTACGTGCTGTTTCTTTGGTTAGTAAAGGATCTTTACCGGTAAGCTTTCCTTTGATCGCTTCCACGCGCCATACGATCTCTGCCAGCAATGGTGTCACTTTTCTGTGCGGCGGCCGTTTATGAAATTGCTGGGCAATCAGGTTGAATATTTCCCTGTACGAAACATTGGCCCCGCTCAATATGAAACGTTGTGCCGAGATATCGCTTTCCATTAACAACACCATCGCCTTTACTACATCCTGTACATCTACAAAACCGCTGGTGCCTTCTGTGTACCAGGGGAACTCATCATAAGCAGATTTAAAAATTGCAGAAGAACCTGTAGTCCAGTCACCCGCCCCAAGAATGATCACAGGATTTACCATTACCGCATTCAGACCTTCACCAATGCCACGCCATACCTCCATTTCTGCCAGGTACTTACTTTTACCGTATTCACTGTTGCTGGTTTCAGCAGTCCAGTTCATGGTTTCATTAATAGCTTCTTTTTCCCTGATCCTGCCTAATGCAGCTACTGAACTTACAAATACTAATTTCTGAACACCACTGGCCAAACATGCGTTTACCACATTTGCAGTGCCTTCAATATTGGTTTGATGGAGCAGGTCTTTCTTTTTGGGATGAAAAGATACGGCGGCAGCACAATGGTATACATGTGTGACTCCCTGCATGGCTTCTTCCAATGATACAATATCCAATATGTCGCCTTTCAACCATTGTATTTTACCGGCAACATCCATAGCAGGAACAGAAGACCGATACAAGGCCCTGACAGTTTTACCCTGGCGCACCAGTTCCCTGATCAGATGTGAACCAACCAAACCGGTTGCGCCTGTAACTAGGATCATGAGTGGACTTTGTACGAAGATAAGGGTGAATCGCGAGACCCAAGAAATCAACAGGTTTAATGCTGGCAATTACTGCATGTGCCGCTCACAACCACGTCTGTTTGTGTGGCATGAAACCCTTTCGGTAATTTTAATTCAGGTACGGTTACATGATCAAGGCAATAAGTAGTGCCACAATCATCGCACATAAAATGAACGTGATCATCGTGGTGATGACCTGCAGAGCATTCATCCTTGCATAAAGCATAGCGTATCGAATTATCGGCAGTGGGTATCGTATGAATCATTCCTTTTTCAACAAAAGTCTGCAGGGTGCGATAAATAGTTACACGGTCAAATTCGGTACCGCTGTGATGTTCTATATCTGCATGCGCCAGCGCCCCATTGGTCTGCAGAAAAAGCTCCAGTATTTTTTTCCGGCTGTCGGTAACGCTTAGCTGGTTTTTTTTCAATATATCAATAGTGGTCGCTTGCATGATATTGCTATTGAGGATTATTACCAGAGATGGCATCGGCAGCAGTTCCGGCATCTTTTTCAGCCAGCAGCTCTTTAATATCTTTTTCCAGTTTTTGTAATTCTTCCTTTTTTAATCCGTCATAAACCTGTCCCCTTACTTTACCATTCTTATCCACCAATGCAAAGAACTGCGTATGAATGAACTGGTCTTCTATTTTCTGCAGGTTATTTTTCGGATCATCCAGCAGGTAGGCGCTGCGGGCTACCTGGTACAGGCTATCCTTACGACCGGTTAACAGCACCCATTTCTTCGCATCAATCTGCATTGAATCGGCATACCGTTTCAGCCTGGCTGCCGAATCCGTTTCCGGGTCGCAGGTATGGGACACGATCATAAAACCTGGTTCATTTTTAAATGCCTCGTAGATGGTCTTCTTCATATTGTTATTCATCCGTGGACAAATCCCTTTGCAGGTAGTAAAGAAATATTCCACTACACTTACCTTGCCCAGCATATCTCGTTCGGTAAAAGACAGGCCATCCTGGGTGGTAAACCGGAACGGTTTTACATAGCTGATCACTGCCAGTTTGGTCTTCCATTTATCCGTTCCCCGGAAAAGAAAAAAATAAAAAGCGCCGACCAGTACGGTAAAAAAAGCTACGTATACCAATAACTTCCTGTTCATAGTCCTGTTTAAGCTGCAAAGTTACGCCCAACCCCCTGAATAATCTTTTTTCAGCAATAATTTTGCAACAAAGTTGCATTGTTGTATGTTTGCAGTCGCATGAATCTAAAAGTCAATTGGGATGCCTTGGGAATTGTTACTTCGGTGGCCTGTGCCATCCATTGTGCCATCCTGCCATTGTTATTGACCAGTCTGCCCATTTTTGGGGTGGAAATCATCGAAAATCTAAGTTTTGAGTACCTGATGATCGCAATTGCATTTTGCATTGGCGCTTATTCCCTGTACCATGGCAGGAAAAAGCACCACCATCGCTGGACGCCCATGACCATTTTCAGCCTTGGCATTCTTTTATTGTTTGCAAAAACGATCCTTCATAATTGGCAGATCTGGTTCTTAGTACCCGCAGTCTGCTGTATCGTCTCAGCCCATATTGTAAACTACCGCCTGTGTCGCGTGCATAACCACGCGCACGCCGATGATTGCAGTCATTAACCTCCAGCACCACTCAGCCATCCGCCATCATCCATCAGAAATTTCAACCTCACTTGGTTACAAAGATCTTTTTGCACGCTTCCGCACTCAAAAACACTTCCTTTTTTCCTTTCACTTCCACAAGCACGGACTGATCAAATGCCTGGATCTCTTTTACAGTAATGGTCCCGTTCAGGCTGATACCCTGCTTATCCAGGTAGCGGAGAAATGCAGTGGTGTTATCACCCACGCTTATTACTTTTACTTTCACCCCTTCGGGGATTTCGGCCAGTGGGGAAGCATTGATACGGCTCAATTTGCCATTGGCATCGGGTATCGGATCGCCATGCGGATCAAACTTGGGGTGCCCTAATAATTTATCTATCTCGTCCAGCAGTTTATCTGATTGGATATGCTCCAATTGCTCTGCCACGTCATGCACTTCGTCCCAGGTAAAATTCAGTTTTTCTACTAAGAAAGTCTCCCATAAACGGTGTTTCCGGACAGTTTTTGCGGCAAGTTTGAAGCCATCTTTTGTTAGTTGTGCACCAGCAGAGCGGCTGTAGTCAATCAATCGCTTCTCATCCAGCCTGCGAAGCATATCAGTTACAGAGGCAGGGTTAATAACCAGCTTATCAGCAATTGACTGGTTGTTGATCCTTTCAAGCCCTTCCTGCGTTAACGCATAGATGACTTTCAGGTAATTCTCCTCCGCATTGGATAGTCGTATCATACGGGGCTAAAGTAACTATTTTCAAACAACGAAGCAGTAAGTCATGGTAAATAAATTTATTTAGTTTAGACTAAATCAATAATTTAGCAAGTCCTAATAAATATATTTATGCTGAAACTGATTACCCTGTTAGCATTTATTTCCTGTTCCCTTCAATTACCTGCACAGCAAAAGAAAGCCGTTACAGTACAGTCTGACAGTAATTTCACCACTGCAACCAACCTGCTCAATGAAGTAGTAGTCACCGGTGTGGCAAGTGCCACCAGTTTCAGAAAAAACCCTGCAGCTACCGTCAGCGTATCGGGCAAGGCCATCAGAAGAACAACAAGCACCAATATCATTGAAGCGCTGGTAAGAAATGTCCCCGGGCTTACCGCCATGACCACCGGGCCGAATATTTCAAAACCGTTCATCCGGGGTCTCGGGTACAACCGCGTACTTACATTATATGACGGCATCAGGCAGGAAGGGCAGCAATGGGGCGATGAACACGGCATCGAAGTAGACCATTATGGCATTGAACGTGCTGAGATCATCAAAGGGCCAGCCAGCTTGGTCTATGGTTCCGATGCCATTGCAGGCGTGGTAAACCTGCTGCCCGAAAACAATGCCACAGAAGAAGAAAGATACAAACACGCTTTACTGGTAGAATACCAGGGCAACCATGGTCTTGCCGGTATTTCTTTCGCTACCGGCAACAACGCCAACGGTACTAGCTGGAAGTTGCGCATCTCCAATAAGATGGCTGCGGATTACCATAACAAAGCAGATGGATATGTGTACAATACAGGGTTCAGGGAATTCAATGTATCGGCAATGAAAGGTTGGGAGAACGCCCGCCATCAGCATTATTTCTATGCCACTGCTTACCGCAACCTCCAGGAAATTCCAGATGGCAGTCGCGACTCGCTGACCAGGGCTTTTACTTACCAGGTCAACGAAAACCATGCAGATGATATCAGGCAACGCCCTATAGTACCATTCAACGATATCCGCAGTTATCATATTGCAGTATTACACCAGGATATCCAGCACTACCGCCTGTACACCAAAAACCGTTTCGTTATTGGTGGCAACGAATTACTGATCAATACAGGATGGCAACAGAACACCCGTAAAGAATACAACCACCCCACCGTGCCTGAACAGCCTGGGTTATCATTGGTGCTCCATACTTTTAATTATGATATCAAATACCTTTTCAAAGAAGTATATGGAACACAGTTAACAGCTGGCCTTAACGGTATGTACCAGCTAAACAAAAATGGCAATGCCACCGATTTCCCTATTCCGGATTATCATTTGTTTGATGCAGGCGCTTACCTTATTGCAAAAAAAGAACTGGGCAAATGCAGTGTCAGCGGGGGTATCCGTTTAGATAACAGGTGGCTTGACTGGCATACTTTATATACAAGAAAGGAAACGGGGTCTGGGTTTGACAAACGCGTAAATAATAACGATACCAGCAATGCCACTTTGCGCTTTTCGGCATTCAATACCCTGTTCAAAGGTATTTCCGGAAGCATTGGTATAACGTATAATCCTTTGCCCGCCATTTCATTAAAAGCCAATATGGCAAAAGGGTACCGAAGCCCGAATATTACAGAGATCGGTTCGGCAGGGCTTGACCCCGGTGCGCATATTTATTATATAGGCAATAAAGATTTCGTTCCGGAATACAATTGGCAATACGATATCGGTGCCTTTTTCTCTTACCCGGACGCTGATATGAGTGTATCGGTTTTTGACAACTATATCAGCAAGTACATTTTTCTGCAAAAACAATTCGATGCCAACGGACAGCCGCTTGAGATCATCCCGGGTAATGCCACTTATCAATATAAACAGGGAAGCGCACGGTTATATGGCATGGAGACAACACTCAGCCTGCACCCGAGAAGCATTCCCTTCCTTACCCTGGAAAACAGGTCTGCATTGATCACTGGTCTCAATATGGATCAGGAAAGTCTACATCGTTTTGGCAGCAATGCAAAGTATCTGCCATTGATCCCACCCTCTTATACTGCCACCAGTCTGCGCTTTAATTTTAAAACGCTGGTTACCCCCATTAAAGACGGATATGTGCAGGTTGACGTCGAAACCAATGGCACCCAACAAAAAGTGTATGCGGTGGATGAGACAGAAACCATAACACCCGGTTACACATTAACCCATCTCAGTACAGGTGCGTCGTTGTTAAACAGGAAGGGTGTTACGTTCTGCCAGGTTTTACTCTCAGCCAATAACCTGTTTGATGTGGCTTACCAGTCGCACCTCAACCGCCTGAAATATTTTGAATACTATTCTCACTCCACATCGGGGTATTCGGGTATTTATAATATGGGGAGGAATTTTTGCCTGAAATTGATTTTCCAATGGTAGCGTAAATGATCAACTGATCGAATAACTTACGCCGCCATCTTTTTCATCTTTCAACTGCACGCCTAATGCGGCAAGTTCATTGCGTATCTTGTCGCTAGTCATGAAGTCCTTACGCCCCTTGGCATCTTTACGAATATCGATCAGTAATTGAAGTACGCCTTCTAATTTGCCATCGTCACCCGTGCGATCACTCTGAAGGCCGAAGATGTCTTCCACATAAGATTTCAGCTGTTGTTTCAAATAAGCGATCGTAGCTGCACTTAATGCACCGGCAGCAATATGTTTGTCCTTAATAGAATTGATCACCGGTACCAGTTCAAACATATTGGCCAGCACTTTGGCTGTATTCAGGTCATCATTCATGAACTCATCAAACTCAGCTGCCAGTTTCCTGACTTTCGCATCCAATGCAACATCGATGGCCGATGACTGGTGACTGGTGGCTGATTTTTGGAGCCACTCATGTGCTTCCCACAGGCGTTTCATTGCTTTCTCTGCACCCTGCAATGCTTCATTGCTAAAATCAAGCGTGCCCCTGTAATGGCTCTGCAAAATGAAGAAGCGGATGGTCATGGGATGATAGGCCTGCGTTAATGCCGGATGTGAACCATCGAACAGCTCGGTTAACCTGATCACGTTATTATAGCTCTTACCCATTTTCTTTCCGTTAATGGTGATCATATTATTATGCAACCAGTAACGGGCAGGCGTTTTATGATTGCAAACGGTGCTTTGTGCAATTTCACATTCATGATGCGGGAACTGAAGATCCATCCCGCCACCATGAATATCAAATTCTTCCCCCAGGTATTTGGTACTCATGGCCGAGCACTCAATATGCCATCCGGGGAAGCCTTCTCC
>JBHAFM010000131.1:0-4824 GCA_041856175.1 Sediminibacterium sp. | reverse complement strand
GGTTGATAAGGTACCTGAAACACAGTGGTTATACTACTATCCTTTATTTTCTGTTCACCAATCACTTTGCCGTTTAACAGCAAACGAACGATTGGCGCTCTTGAAAACACCCTCACTTGTAAGGGTTTGCTTTCTGCACCTGGCCACGTCCAGCTTTGTAATTCCTCAGGCCATCCCCATCTGCTGACGTTTTCCACCATTCCATCAGGAATAGGAGCATGAACAGCCATGGCAATCGGTTTGTTTTGCCAGACCACATCACGATAATAAGAGGGGCCTTTTTTATTGCCAATCAAATCAAAGTCACCACTATAAGCATTAAACCATGGCCAGCCCAGGTTTGGGTAAAAGCCTTTTTTACTGTCATATATATTATTACCAACTGACGCTTCTCCCAGATAGTCAAAAGCAGTCCATACAAAATCACCGAGTATATAATGATGCTGCTCCGCCAGCTTCCAGTTTTCCAATGCTTCATTAGGGTAAGATTCAGTTCCCATCATCACCCGGTTGGGAAACTTGTGGTGGTCCGGCTCGTAGTGTTCCTTCACATAATTAATTCCAGCTACATCGAGATCCGAAAAAGCAGCCGGTGTTTTATCATCCCATTGTGGTGTTCGAAGAATGGCTTCCGTAACCATACGTGTAGGATCCAATTCACGCACCCTTTGCTTCAACAATTTTCTTGTTTGCAGTCCAGTAGGGTCCACCCGTTCCGGTATCTCATTGCCTATGCTCCAGAGAATAATGGAGGGATGATTTCGGTCCCGAAGAATCATAGCAGTTAAATCTTTTTGCCACCACTCTTTAAAATATTGATGATAATCCTGTGGCTGCTTAGGTTTATTCCACATATCAAATGCTTCATCTATGACCAGCATACCTATGCGGTCGCAAACATCAAGGAAATGCTGCGATGGTGGGTTGTGACTAAGACGTATGGCATTAAAACCATTCTTCTTCAGGATTTCAATCTTACGATCTTCGGCACGGTCAATCGCTGCTGCTCCCAAGGGGCCGTTATCATGATGAATACAACCGCCTTTCAACAGCACTTTCCTGCCGTTTATGACAAGTCCGTTTACCGCATCAATTTTGACGCTTCTAATGCCAAATGGAGTTCCCACCCTGTCTAAAACTTTATTGCCTTCTTTGATTTCAGTAACTGTTTTGTATAAACGTGGTTTTTCTACTGACCACAATACCGGACTTGTAAGCGGGATACTTTGCTCATTCGTATTCGATGCATTTGGACCCAATGTTAAATTGCGTTGTGTTGTTCCAACTGTTTTACCTTCTGGTGAAACAATAGTGGTTACCAGGTGAATATTCTTTTCGGATACTTGCTTATTATTAATGGTAGATCGTACCAGTACCGTAGCACTGTTGTTCGAAACTTCCGGAGTGGTAATGTATATGCCCCAGGGAGCAACATGAACCGACTCCGTTACTGTCAGCCACACATGACGATAGATACCCGATCCACTGTACCAGCGAGAATTTTTTCCTTCATTTCGAACCCTAACAGCAAGTACATTATCCTGACCAAAAGGCTTAAGATAAGGTGTTAGGTCATAATAAAAAGGTGAATAACCATAAGGATGATTTCCCAGATGATGCCCATTTAACCATACATCCGAATTCATGTAAACACCGTCAAAATAAATAGTAACCTGTTTGTTCTGCTCCGCTGCACCAGTGATGAATTTCTTTCGGTACCAACCAGTGCCACCAAGCGTAAAACCCGTAAAAGTCCACCCCGGACTACCCTTATGAAAAGGACCTACAATACTATCGGGTATTTGGTTGGGCAAATCTTCTATGCTCCAGTCATGCGGCAAGCCAAGCTTACGCCATTTGACATCATTATAATCTATCTGTTCTGCATTCGAAATACTGTCTTTAGCAAAGAGCCAATCTTTATCAAATGGAATTGCACGGGCTGAAAAACCGGTTGCGTTGTCTTTTGTTTGTGCATAAATACCAACAGAGAACAGTAAAAAACAATTTAGTATTATCTTTCTCATTTTTTGCTTGTCATTTGAATTAGTGTGAAGTATTCAAATTGTCATCACACACCTGAACTGTTATGCAATCAAATTATCTGCTATTATTTCGTATTGATCGCTACTTGTGCTGATGCTAATCCATTTGCCGTTGCCTTTAATGTAATTGTGCCGGCTTTCGTTGAAGGTTGAACAATAACCAGGCATTTCCCATTTACTGTCTTTCGCTGTGGACGCTGGAAACTTGCCATTTCCGTAGGACTTGCATTGCCTACGCCGGCCATTTCACCGGCTCCGCTTATCGAGAACTGAATGGGTATTTCAGTCCTGGGAACTAATTGACCATTCTCGTCTGTTACTTCCACCATCACATACGACAAGTCGTTTCTGCTGGCGTTGATATTGGTCCTATCGGCTACCAAACGAATGCGTTTGGGAGCACCAGTGGTTTTAAATTCAATTGCATTGGTTTCTTTTCCGTTTATAATGTTGACAGCTTTCAGGGTACCAGATTGATACGGCACATTAAAAACAGCGGTAATGCTACTGTCAGCCATCTTCTGTTCACCAATGACTTTTCCATTCAGGATCAGGCGCACCAATGGTGCTCTTGAAAACACCCGAACTTGCAATGACTTACCCTCTGCGCCCGGCCAGGTCCAGCTTTGGTATTCGTCTGGCCAGCCCCAATCGCTTATGTTTTCAACCAGCCCTTCCGGTATGGGTGAATGAACGGCCATCGCTATTGGTTTGCTTCGCCAAACCACGTCCCTGTAATACGATTGCGGTTTCTTGTTACCGATGAGATCAATATCACCACAATAAGCATTGAACCAGGGCCATCTTAACAGCCGCTTTTTTTTCTTTGTGCTATCCAGAGAAGCATTACCTGTTGATGCTTCTCCCAGGTAATCAACAGCAGTCCAAACAAAGTCTCCAAGCACATACGGATGCTTTTCCGCCATATTCCAGTTCTCCAAAGCATCTTTCGGATGCGACTCGGTTCCTACCATAATACGGTTGGGAAACTTCTGATGGTCCGGCTCATACAACTTCCATAAGTAATTATAGCCGCCTATGTCTAGCAGTGCATACGCATTAGCAGTAGTGTCCCACTTGTAGGCTGGGTGATCCCAAAAACCGCATAGGGCTTCCGTAATCGGACGTGAAGCGTCTAATTCATGGATTTTATCCGCCAACTGTTTTGCAACCTGCAAACTATCCACCCGTTCCGGAATTTCGTTTCCAATGCTCCAGATGATCACCGATGGATGGTTACGATCCCGGAGGAACATGGCCTCCAAATCTCGTCGCCACCACTCTTTGAAATACTGGTGATAATCCTGCGGCATTTTTGCCTTCTCCCACACATCAAAAGCTTCATCGATCACCAGCATGCCTAAGCGGTCACAGATGTCAAGCAATTGTTGGGACGGTGGGTTATGACTCAACCGTACGGCATTGAAGCCATTTTTCTTCAGGGTTTCGATCTTGCGTTCTTCAGCGCGGTCAATCGCCGCAGCACCCAATGGCCCATTATCATGATGTATACAACCACCCTTTAGCAATTCCCGCTTCCCATTTAACAGAAAGCCATTTTGTGCAGTGAATGATAAAGTACGGATACCGAAAAGTGTCTCCACCTGGTCAATTGTTTTATTGCCTTCTTTGATTTCGGTAACGGTTTTGTATAACCGCGGTGTTTCTACTGACCACAAAACAGGATTGGTAACAGGAATGATTTGCTCACCTGTTTCGGATGCATTTGCTTCCAATGTTAATGGCCGTTGGGAGCGACTTATCGTTTTACCATCAGGAGATAGAAGGGTGGTTACAAGGCTGATATTGCGGCGGGTGGCTTGTTTGTTTTCAATGCTGGTTCTTACCTGTACGTTGGCACTATTACGGGACACCGGGCTTGTTGTAACAAATATGCCCCAGGGAGCAACATGCACCGGTTCTGTTACAGTCAGCCACACGTGGCGGTAAATACCGGAGCCGCTGTACCAACGGGCATTTCTTCCTTCATTCCGAACCCTTACAGCCAAAATATTTTCCTGGCCGGCAGGGTTTAAGTAAGGCGTTAACTCGTAGTAAAAAGGCGAATAGCCGTATGGATGATTGCCCAGATGATGACCATTCAGCCAAACATCTGAATTCATATACACACCATCAAAATAAATGGTGACCATTTTATGCTGCGCACTCTTTTCGGTTATAAACTTCTTCCTGTACCAACCAGTGCCCCCAATGGTAAATCCTGTAAATATAGAACCGGAACTGTGCCTGTCAAAAGGACCAATGATTGTGTCGGGTATTTGGTTGGGCAAATTTTCTATGCTCCAGTCGTGCGGCAGGTCAACTTTTTGCCAGTTGGCGTCATTATAATTTGGTAGCGCTGCATCAGGCACATTGCCTTTGGTAAAAAGCCAGTGATCATCAAAAGCCCTGTTGCGGGAAGGAACTACCCGTAATTGGCGTTTCGTTTGTGCAGCAACGACAACAGCAATCAATAAGAGATATAGCAGTAGACCTCTTTTCATATGGCTTTTAACATTACCTTGAAAGCAACCTGTGAATTGGCTGTTACTGGTTCTTTATTTTTGGGCAGCTTCCTTCATGCGCTCACCTGTTGCATCAAACATATCCATCAGGTTTCCGGTTACATGGTCGTCATCCTTTTTTTCCAGCGTAATGAATACATCGTACCCTTGCGAGGAGAAGTAGGCTGTCACGGATTTTTCTTTTTCTTCAACTCTCGTAAACTTCACTGTATCCGGTTTTTCCTTTGCAAATTGGTAGCCACTCAGTTTACCAT
>JBHAFM010000130.1:0-10509 GCA_041856175.1 Sediminibacterium sp. | reverse complement strand
ATGGCAGATGAAAAGGATTCAGGTGTAATGGCTGATGGCGGCAGTTCAGATTATGCTTTAGGCGGCAACGGCAGCATGTATGAAGCGGTTAAGGCCGATCGTTTATTACACGATGGTGATACCATAGCGTTAGGTAATACGCGAATTGTCATGCTTCACCATCCTGGTCACACCAAAGGATCCTGCAGCTTTCTGTTTGATGTGAAAGATGAACACAGGTCTTATAGCGTGCTCATAGCCAACCTGCCTACGATCGTTACAGAGAAAAAATTCTCAGAGATACCTGCCTACCCCGATATTGCCAAAGACTATACATATACATTGGATGCCATGAAAAAACTGTCATTTGATATCTGGCTTTCTTCGCATGCCAGCCAGTTTGGATTGCATACCAAACACCAGCCAGGCGATGGTTATAACCCCGTTGCTTTTATGGACAGAAACGGGTATGATGCAGCAATCAATGATTTGCAAAATCAATTTGCTAAAAAGATAGCTGAATAATATTTTTATATTCGTATATGTAAACATTGACAGAAATGATCGCAACCAGTAACAAAACGGACAAAAGAGTAAAATTTGACTTTGAAATTTATTTCACAAACGGGGGTAGTCTAAAAGGGGAAGATTTTCGACTGGATATCAGTGGAGATGACATAGCTGACAAAGACCTTGCCGATTATATAGTAGCAGACTTACAGCTTCTCATGGTTGGGAAGGCTAAAATTTTGAACAAAGAAATTATAATCGAAAAGCACAAAAGAAAACCGATCAATGAAAATATTTCGAAAGACTTACTGGTTGACCTAAGCCATACCATTGAACACGGACTTGTTACTTACAAAGGATTGCCGGCACCCATTATCTGCGATTATCTGAGCAGGGAAGCGTCAAAGCAATTTTATGAGGAAGGGACGGAATTTCAGATCGGGAAAATAGAAATGGTTACCAATACAGGAACCTATATTGACTGCCCATTTCACAGGTTTGAAAATGGTAAAGACCTTTCAGAAGTTTCACTAGAGTGCTTTACTGATCTGGAAGCCATCGTTATTCGGGTTCCCTTTAGCGAGACCTTAGCAATAACAGAAGCGCATCTGAAAAATTATGAGATCAGAAACAGGGCAGTATTGATTCATACGGGCTGGGATAGCCATTGGAATACCGAAAAATATTATGAAAACCACCCTTTTTTAACAGAAGGTGCAGCCAATTATTTAAAAGATTGCAGTGTTACATTAGTGGGCATTGATTCTCATAATATTGACAATACCATTAGAAAAAGCAGGCCTGTCCATACCACCCTTTTGGGAGCAGGTATTTTAATCGTTGAACATCTTTGCAATTTATACCTATTACCCCAGGAAGGTTTTACCTTTAGTGCCATTCCGCCAAAGTTCAAAGGTGTCGGAACATTTCCGGTAAGGGCCATGGCGAAGTTGACAAAATCAAAATAACCATCTATTCATAGTAGTAAAAATATATGCAGGCATGGATCATATCACACTGAGAACAGAACAAGCCGTAATGGAAATCTTTGACCTATACCGGCAGTACGGCAACCATGAATATGGCGAACAGGTAACTATGTCAATGCACATGGTTCAGGCTGCTTTGCAGGCGGAAAAAGAAGGCTGTAATGATGAGTTGATTGTGGCTGCGTTCCTGCATGATATCGGTCATTTTTTTGAACAGGAAGAGCGTATGGGCACATTGGGCACTATGAAACATGATGAGCTGGGTGGTACCTATCTCATGCAATTAGGGTTTCCGGAAAAAATGGCAAAATTAATCGCCAGTCATGTCCAAGCCAAACGCTACCTTGTTGCGGTAGATGAAGCTTATTATGAAACATTATCCGATGCCAGCAGAGAAACACTGGCTTACCAGGGTGGCCCCATGTCAGCCGAAGAGGTAACAGCATTCCGGCAGGATCCTTTATATCCCGATTATATCAGGATCAGGATATGGGATGATATGGGCAAGGATGCCGATACGCCTGTAACAGAAAAACAATTGGAACATCTACGCGAAAAAACCTATCAATACCTGCTTGCTAATTTTATAGACCGGACAAATGTCTAAGTTTTACCTTCTTCGGGTACCCGTTCAACGGAAACAAGGTCGGCTAAGTCAACATTCATGGGCAGTACGCCTACCTGTACAATAGCCCTTTTACCCCGGATCTCTTTGACCTCTCCTACCTGGTAATTTTTTTTCAGCTTCACCAATGAGCCCACCATAATGTGCTGGCTTAGTTCTTTATATTTCTGGTCTACTTTTTTGGCCAGCTTATTCACTACAATTTCTTCTTTTCGCTTGAAGAGCAGGTGTTGCAGGTTTTTAACCACTTCATTTTTATTCTCAGATTTTTTCCAATCAAGCACGATCTGTTTCAGCTTGCGTTCCATGTCCTTCAGGTAAGTCAACCGTTCTTCGGTAATACGGTTCTGGTTTTTAAGGAGATCAATTTGCTGACGGTGACGTTCCTTGTCCATCACTGTTTCCATTTCCTTTTTCAGCCGTTCATTCTCCTTTACCAATTTAGTCAGCTGCTTTTTTTCTTTGTCAAGCTGCTGCAGGTCCTGCTCTGTCCTGTTGAGTAACCGGTCTAATTTAAAATGATCATCTTCCACCAGTTTCCTTGCTTTGCTGATGAGGTGTTGTGGCAGGCCAATTCTTTCTGCAATAGCGAATGTATAGGAGCTGCCGGGCTTACCCACCACTAACCTGTACATTGGCTGCAGGTTCACTTCATCAAATTGCATGGCGCCATTGATAATGCCCTGTGTATGATTGGCCATTACCTTGAGGTTCAGGTAATGTGTAGTGACAATGCCAAATGCATGCCTGCGCGACAACTCTTCCATGATCACTTCGGCAAAAGCGCCACCCAGGTTGGGGTCGCTGCCACTGCCCAGTTCATCAATGAAAAACAAGGTCCTGCCATTCGCTACTTCAATAAAATATTTCATGTGCAGCAAATGGCTTGAGTAGGTACTCAATTCAAATTCCAGGTTTTGCGTATCCCCGATATGGATAAATAATTGTTTGAAAATGCCCATTTGGGAAGTGGGGCTTACTGGTACCAGTAAGCCACTTTGCAGCATGATCTGAGTAAGCCCGATGGTTTTCATGGCTACTGTTTTACCGCCGGCATTAGGTCCGCTGATGACTAATATCCTGTTTTTATCGTCCAATGTCAACGTTACAGGGATCGTTTTCTTACCGGATGTTTTATTGTACAGGTACAGTAGCGGATGATAAGCATCAACCAGGTTTACCTGCGCTTTATCGGAAAGATCGGGCAATTGTCCGTTCATGTCCATCGCCAGTTTGGCTTTCGCGCGGATGAAATCATATTCGCCGGCAATGGCTAAGTACTGTTGCAAGAGGGATGCGTATACCGATAGCCTTGAAGTGAGTTCTCTTAAGATACGTTGTATCTCCCTGCCTTCATCATGTTCCAGGGCAAAGACTTCATTGTTGAGTTCGATGGTTTCCTCGGGTTCAATAAAAGCGGTCTTGCGGCTGTCACTTTCGCCATGTAAAATACCTTTGACCTGCCGCTTATGCTCCGAAAAGACGGCCACTACCCTTCGGCCATTACTAAAGCTTTCTTCGATATCAGCAGTATAACCCGCTTTGGCTAATTTGGCAATTACTTTTTCGAACATACGGCGTAACTCATTCCTTTTCCGGAACAGGCTCATACGTATTTTTTGCAGCTCAGTAGATGCAGTGTCCTTGATATTGCCACTCTCGTCTATTATCTCATTGATCATTTCGATGATCACTTTCTCGTAATACGTGCCGGCAATCACTGCTGCCAGGGCGGGATATGCAGTCCTCCGTTCAGCGTCAAACCAGCGGAAGATAGTGGCAGTGTTCTCCGCCAGCCTGCGGATATTGACCCATTGCTCCCCGCCCAGCATGGCGCCGGGTATTCCCAATAGCTTCAGGTCCTTGCCAATGTTCAGTATAAAATCGTTGGGAAAATACTGGCTTTGCTGGTAGATCAGCTTGTATTCATAGCTCTGCCGCAGTTCCAGTTCAATGTATTCTTTCCGGGTATGGATACGCAATTGGGCTGCTTTCTCTTGTGCATAAGTTGTTTTACAATGCCCTTCCAGCAAAGCTTTCACCTTGTTAAACTCCAATTGTGTTAACGCCGATTCCGGATACAAACGCATAGATGATCCCCCTGTTTACAGGGAGCAAAGGTAATAGTATCAGTGCTGTTAATATACGTCGCGGGTCAATCTGTTTTGACCGTTTCATCGTAATTTTAGGCAAACCGGTACAAATGAGACCTTTATTTTGCATCATACTGCTGGCTACTGCATTGTCATCCTGCGCTCAGCAAAAAGAAAAAAACTTGTCGATCATGAATCATGAATCAATTCCGGCGGGACTTAAAACAGATACCGCCACTTTTGGGGAAGGCTGCTTCTGGTGTACGGAAGCTTTTTTTCAACGTTTAGACGGCGTGTTAAAGGTTGTCAGTGGTTACGGCGGTGGACACGTTGAAAATCCCAGCTATGAAGAAGTGTGTGATAAAACGACCGGTCACGTTGAACTGGCCCGTATTGTTTATGATCCTTCTAAGATTAGTTATGATGAATTACTCGAAGTATTCTGGAAAACCCATGACCCTACCACCCCCAATCGTCAGGGCAATGATATCGGTCCGCAATACCGCAGTGTGATCTATTACCACAATGCCGAACAAAAACAAAAAGCCGAGCATTACAAAGAGGTATTAAATAAAAGTGGCGCCTGGGACGCTCCCATTATTACTACTGTTGAACCGTTTAAGAACTTCTACCCTGCAGAAAACTACCACCAGAATTATTACAATGATAACGAGGGACAAGGCTATTGCCGCTTCGTGATAAGACCTAAGCTAGAGAAGTTTGAAAAGGCATTCAAGGATAAACTGAGGAAGAATTAGATAGCAGCCGTCAGGGAGTGAGGGGTGCATTTATTTTTGCCCTTCTAAGTTCGAGCAGGTTCAATGCATTGGGGCCAAAGCCGCTGATATTGGGCTGTACCAGGTGAATAGCTACATCATACCAGATAGGGATGACGGGGGCGTCGTTGATCACCATCTGGTCCATTTGCCGGTATAACCGGTAGCGCAGGGAATCATTGGGTTCACTGATTGCTTTTTCATAAAGCGCATCAAAGACCGGGTTGTTGTAACGGGTATAATTGGGCGGCGCAGGGTTTTTACTGTAGAACACTGCCATGTAGTTTTCGGCGTCGGGATAATCGGCTATCCAGCTTCCCCGGAACAGTAGTGCCTGTGATTTGGCTGTTTGCTCCAGCAACAGGCTTTTTTGAATGACTTCCACCTGCACTTTAATGCCTACTTCTTCCAGTTGTTTGGCAACAAAACTGCCGATATCGGCATAAATGGGTATGGTCAGCAGCTTAATAGGTATCGTTTCTTTTTCGTTTGTATAACCGGCTTCTGCAAGTAATGCTTTTGCTTTTGCAGGGTTATAGGGGTAGCCTTTTATATGCAGGGTGTTTTGAGATGGCAATCCGCCCGGAACAAACCCTGCTTCCGCAGGAATACCTATCGAATTACGCATATACATCATCAACTGGTTGCGGTTGATGGCATAATTCATCGCCTGCCTGATGGCTTTGCTGTGTAAAGGAGAACTTTTTACCAGCGGATTGTTTTTATCCACCAGTATGCCCAGGTATTCTGTATTCAGGTATGCATGCTTTTGAAGCCTGATCTTCCCCTCCCATTGTGAACGGAGTGTTCCTTTTTTTGTCAGTATCTCATCTTTGAATGATGGATCAATATCATTCATAAAACTTAAGGTTCCCTGCCTGAATTGTAAGAACTCGGTGGCTTTGTTATCAAAAAAACTGACTTTAATGGCATCTAAGTAAGGTAAACGCCTTCCGGCACTGTCGCGCTCCCAATAATGTTCATTTTTGTGCAATACCAGGGTCTCCCCCTCCTCCCATGCGTGAAATACAAAAGGCCCGCTCCCGCATGGATGCCTGCGAAAATCCTTGCCATATAAATCAACAACTTCCCTTGGTATGATACTGCAATACTGCATACTCAGTATTCCGAGGATGGGATGAAAAGGGCGCAACAACTTCAGCTGAAACGTTGAATCGTCCGGGGCTGAAAATCCACTTACCGTATCTATCCGGTCATTGAAGATCCAGGCGCCGCTACTGGCTGTATTTTTATCCATGATACGCTGCAGGCTGTAGACAACATCCATTGCTGTTACTTTTCTGCCTTTGCCATTTTTGAAAGCCTCATTATCATGAAAAAATACATCATTCCGTAAATGAAAGGTATAAGTTTTGCGGTCGGCACTCAGGTCCCAGCGCCTGGCCACGGCCGGAACAATATTGAGCCCGCTGTCTATTTCCACCAATGTATTATATATCTGGTGCACGGGCCACATAATGGCCTGGTTCTTTGCAAAAGCCGGATCAAGTGTGGCGATACCGGTAGATTCATTGTAATAAAATACCTGCCTGCTGCTTTGCTTTTGTCGTGAACAACCGACGAATATAACGCCCGATATAATAATAACCAGGTAAGCCAATATGCGATAATACCTTTTACTGTGTTGCAATTTTATCATATTCTTGCCGGTCATGCTACCCGAATATCTTATTTTTAAATGATGAATACAAAACATAAGCTACTGGTAACGATCTGTTTGTTCAGCAGTCTTTTATCGCTTGCGCAACTAGGGGTTGAAAAACACAAATTCACCAAAGCTGATACTTTGCGCGGCACCATTACACCCGAGCGCGCCTGGTGGGATGTGCTGAAGTACTCGGTATTGGTGAAACCCGACTTTGATCATAAAACGATCGAAGGGAAAACAGATATCCTTTTTAAAGTGATTGCTCCGGGTAAACGCATGCAAATAGACCTGCAGGAGCCGATGGAACTGAGCAAAGCCTATTTTGGCGGCGCGAAAATCCCTTATACCCGCGAGGGAAATGTCTATTATCTTGACTTTCCTGCTACGTTAAAAAAGGGAACTGTGGGAACGCTGGCATTACGATTTCAGGGCAGCCCGCGAATTGCTAAACGGCCTCCGTGGGATGGCGGTTGGATCTTCCAGAAAGATAAACTGGGTCGCCCATGGATGGGTGTGGCCTGCCAGGGATTGGGGGCAAGCGTTTGGTATCCCTGCAAAGACCACCAGAGCGATGAACCGGACAGCGGTGCGGTATTAGCCATTACTGTTCCTGACACACTGGTGGCAGTGGGCAACGGCAGGTTGGTGAATAAGCAAAGCTTCAGCCCGGGAACTATGACCTGGCGCTGGGAAGTGAAGAACCCGATTAACAACTATGACCTTATCCCGTATATTGGCAAGTATGTAACCTGGGGAGAGACTTTTAATGGTGAGAAAGGTAAACTCGACTGCAACTACTGGGTACTCGATTATGAACTTGACAAAGCGAAAGAGCAGTTCAAACAGGCGCCGCTGATGCTGCAATGCTTTGAGCACTGGATGGGGCCCTACCCTTTTTATGAAGATGGGTATAAGCTGGTACAATCGCCACATTTAGGCATGGAACACCAGAGCGCTGTTGCGTATGGCAATGGTTTTCAAAATGGTTACCTCGGCAGGGATCTTTCAGGAACAGGATGGGGACTGAAATGGGACTTCATTATTATTCATGAAAGCGGGCATGAATGGTTTGGGAATAATATTACGAGTAAGGACATTGCTGACATGTGGATACATGAGGGCTTTACCAATTATACAGAGACGCTGTTCACACAATGTGCAGACGGGCTCAAGGCAGCCAATGAATACAATTACGGTATCCGCAGGGCCATCAGGAATGATATTCCTGTGATCGGTCCTTATGGTGTTAACAAAGAAGGCAGCGGAGATATGTATCCCAAAGGCGCCAATATGATACACAGTATCCGTAATGCCATGCATAATGATGAACAATTCAGGAACATGCTGCGTTTCCTGAACAAGAAGTTTTATCACCAAACGGTTACCACACAGGATATACAGGATGCCATGACGGGTTTTACCGGATTTAATCTTACCGGTATATTTAATCAATACCTCCGCACTGTTCAGGTACCGGTATTGGAATATTATGTGTCGCCCGGCAAAGAAAAATTATTTTTCCGCTGGACAAATTGCGTCGACGGTTTTGACCTGCCTGTTTATTTGGGTGCCGGCGATCAGCAACAGCTGATCAAACCCGTTTCAACAGAATGGAGAGACCTGCCACTTCCGGCGGGTGGGATTGAACGGCTGAAACCGGAAGCGGCCGCACAATATTTTTATATCAAGGTAAAGCAGGTGGATGGTATCAATTGACAGGGGTAACGCAAACAATTATGAGTAGTATCCGCAAGCAAACGATCATTTCCAGCATCCTGGTCTATATAGGCTTCTTTATTGGTTTTGTTAATAACTATTTTTATTCCAGGGCCGGCTCATTCACACCGGAGCAATATGGACTTACCCGGATCTTTTTTGATTTTGCACAAAATATGTTTGCATTTGGAGCACTTGGTGTGATCCCCGTGATTTATAAATTCTACCCTTATTATAAGGACAACCTTGAAGTGCACAAAATTGATTTAATGACGTGGGCCCTGGTCACTTCTTTTATTGGCTTTTTATTAGTGCTCCTGCTTGGGTACTATTTTGAACCTGTTTTCATTGCTAAGTATACCAAGAACTCCAAACTCATCGTTGATTATTATTACTGGATGATCCCTTTTGCCATTGGTATGCTGTTCTTTTCTGTTTTAGAAGGGTTTTGCTGGGCGCTACACAGGACTGTGGTTTCTAATTTTCTGAAAGAAACCTTTATGCGCATCATCACCAGCGTTCTGATCCTGCTTTTTTATTTTAAGGTGATTGATTTTCGTTTTTTTATTCACCTGTTTGCATTCCAATACCTGGCCATTTTTCTGGTACTTTTCTATTACCTGTATCGGTCTGGACAACTGCACTTTCCCTTTGTTATCAGCCGTGTTACCAAGAAGTTCTGGAAAAAAATGATTGGTATGCAGTCGCTTATTTTTGGCGGCACGTGTATTGCTGCCGTTGCAGCCACCATTGATGTTTTTATCATCGCTGGGTTTCAGAACCTGACAGCTGTTGGTATTTTTGTATGGGCGCAGTATGCAGCCAACCTGATACAGGTACCCCAAAGAAGTATCCAGGCTGTTTCAGCCGGTGTATTATCAAGGGCGTGGAAGGAGAAAAATTATCCGGAAATCAACCGGATCTATCAGCGGTCCTGCATTAACCTGCTCATTATGTCCCTGTTTATCTTTGGCAACCTGTGGCTGAATGTTCGTGCAGGCATGCAGGTGCTGGATATACAAAAACAGTACGCAGATGGGATGGGTGTGATATTCATACTAGGAATGGTGCGGATCATTGATGCCGGTACGGGACTGAACGCTATGGTAATCAATACTTCTACATTCTGGCGGTTCGATTTTTACAGTGGGGTGGTTTTACTGGCGTTCAGATTGCCGCTTACTTATTTTCTGATCAAAAATTATGGCATCATCGGCTCTGCTATTGCAGAATTAGCTGCTTACAGTGTATACAATTTTATCCGTTATGAATTTCTGCGGCGAAAATTCAATATGCAGCCTTTTGACCGGAAAACAGTTTATTCGATCCTGCTTGCACTGGCAGCCTATGCCATTTGTTTGTATACAATGCAACAAATTACTGGCTGGCTGGGTATTCTGCTCCGGGTTACCCTGTTCTCGCTTGTTATGATTGGAGGTGTGTTCTACTTCAGGCTAACACCTGATGCCTGGCAGTTATACGCGAATTGGAAAGAGAAGTTAAAAATTAAGCGTTAGAGGCCGGCCAGGGTGGTTTTACCAGCTATTTTAACTCCCCGATTGCTTTGCAATCCTTCCTGCCCCTCTAAACCTTGGCTGCCAATATTTATCGTTCAAATCGCTGATCATTACGCCGCCACTCGAGGCAGCATGAACAA
The DNA here is from genome assembly GCA_041856175.1 of Sediminibacterium sp. Lineage (GTDB taxonomy): Bacteria > Bacteroidota > Bacteroidia > Chitinophagales > Chitinophagaceae > Sediminibacterium. The sequence continues at coordinate 495 of JBHAFM010000130.1, read as the reverse complement.
ATTTGTTATTGAGCAGGTAGATACCAACATGTGAAATATTCCGGCCGGTGGTATGGAAAAAAACAAGGTCGCCTTCCTGTACATCTTCCAGGTCTACTTTTTCGCACAGCTGGTATTGCTCCTTTGCGGTTCTGGGCAGGCTTTGTTTGTACACATCGCGCATAATGATCTGCGTAAAAGCAGAGCAGTCGATGCAATTATCGGTAGCGCCGCCCAGGCAATATTTGGTGCCCCACCATTTATCGATCGTTTCAAACAAAGGAATATTAGTAAGTTTTTCTACGGTAGCATCGATCAGCACAGCATATTTCAACTGCAGCCAGTGGGCTCTTTCGATATCAACAGCTGAAAAACCAACAGATGCATCAGACGGAGCTCCTGCAGCGGAGCCGGCTTTTTTTGCATTGGTTGTGCTGGATCTGTGACGGGTAGTGACTACGGCACCTGGAGTTACTTCTATCTGGTCAAGAAATTCCAGTTTACGATTGGCCTTTT
>JBHAFM010000129.1:0-15733 GCA_041856175.1 Sediminibacterium sp. | reverse complement strand
ATTGGTGAAAGTAACGGTGGAAGGGTTGCCTGCTACAGCAGTCCAGGTACCAGTACCGGAAGAAGGTGTATTGCCAGCGAGTGTGGTGGAAGCGGTATTACACAAGGTCTGGTTAGGTCCTGCATTGGCAGTGGTAACAGGTTGCAGCACAGTAATGGCAACGATATTGGAATACTGTGCTGAACAAACACCGCTTTGTACGGAGGCCCTGTATTGTGTGGTAGCGTTGAGGTTGGTATAAGTTTGTACAGTACCCGTATTTGCGATATTGGTCCAGGTAACGCCATCGGTGGAAGATTCCCAGCGAACCACATTGCCCACAAAACCACTGAGTGTAAGTGTGCCGTTATTGGAAGTGGCACAAACGGTAGCAGGAGCAGCGAGTGAACCTGAGTTGGTGGGTGGCTGCACGGTAACGGTAACTGTTGAAGTTGAATTGGCACAGGTACCATTGGAGATGGTCCAGGTGAACTGGTAAGTGCCAACGACCAATCCGTTGACAGTGGTAGCAGGGTTATTGGGATTGGTGAAAGTAACGGTGGAAGGGTTGCCTGCTACAGCAGTCCAGGTACCAGTGCCGGAAGAAGGTGTATTGCCAGCGAGTGAGGTGGAAGCGGTATTACACAAGGTCTGGTTAGGTCCTGCATTGGCAGTGGTAACAGGTTGAAATACGGTAATGGTAGTAATGTTGGAATATGCAGAAGTACATATGCCACTTTGTACCAGTACCTTGTACAGTGTTGAGGCTGTAAGATTGTTATAAGTAAAAGTATTAGCGGTATTGGCAATAGTGATCCAGGTACCACCATTATCAGTGGATGACTCCCAACGCAGGATTGTACCGGTAAAACCACTGAGTGTAAGTGTGCCGTTATTGGAAGTGGCACAAACAGTAGCATCGGCGCTAAGGGAACCACCTGCTGTTTGAGCATTGATTGTGATCGTTACAGGGTTAGAGTTAACGGAGCTGCACACACCGCTTTTTACAACGGCCCTAAAAAGGGTGGTGGTGGTGATATTGTTGTAAGTATAGGTGCTGGCTGTATTGTTAATAATAGTAGGCCAGGTAGCACCGCCATCAGTAGAAGACTCCCAGCGAATGATGCTGCCAGTATAGCCTGACAGTGTAAGTGTGCCCGTATTGTTGCCGGCACAAACAGTTGCATTGGAAGAAAGTGTTCCGGGAGCTGATACGGGGCTGACTGTAATGGTAGCCGGATTAGCATAAGCAACGCTGCATGCACCACTCTGTATAACTGCCCTGAATAAGGTGGTTGCAGTTAAATTGTTGTAAATATAAGTAGTGGTAGTGTTGTTAATGATAGTGGGCCAGGTAGCACCGCCATCGGCAGAAGATTCCCAGCGGATGATGCTGCCTGTGTAACCTGACAGAGTAAGTGTACCTGTGTTGCTGCCGGCACAAACAGTTGCATTGGCAGAAATGGCGCCTCCAGCAGATGGAGTTGAATTAACGATAGTAACAGTGGCTTTTGACACCGCACAGGAACCATTGGAAATGGTCCAGGTGAGCTGGTAGGTGCCAGGTATCAGTCCGCTCACGTTGCTGGTGGGTGAGGAAGGAGTACTGAAGGTTACTGCAGACGGGCCGGATAAAAATGACCAGCTTCCGGTACCGGTAACCGGCGTGTTGGCGGCGAGGGTAGTGGAAGTCGCATTACATAATGCCTGGTTAGAGCCGGCATTGGCTGCGGTTGGCGATGCATATACCAGCACATCTGTAGAATCTGTCTTGCTATTGCAGCCAGAAGGTGAAATAGTAGTAATATAATACCGTACGGTTGCATTGGTGGCAGCACTATTGATCAGTACATCATTGATTGTAGTGGTGGCGGACGGAACTGCATTCGAAGAATTACCGCTTACTGTTCCTGTAGGGACAGCAGAACTCCAGGTATAGGCAGACCCTGTTAGTGAACTGCTGAACTGAATAGCAGTGGTGCTGCCTGTACAGATAGCTGTTGAACTGTTTGTAATAGTAATAGCAGGTTTTGGCTTTACAGTTACAGTATATGTGAAAGGTATTCCAATGCAGGTATTGTTGGATGGTGTAAATGAATAAGGCGTAATGGTATAAGTTACTACGGCATCGTTTGTGTTGGATAAATTAACCAACGAGTCAATAATCTTTCCTGTTCCGCTTGCTGTATTACCGGTCAAAGAGCCGGAGTTAACAACTGATACCCATGAATATGTACTTCCCGGGGTAGTGGAAGTTGGAGTAAAGTTCAATGTCTGGTTTGAGCAAATGACCTGGGTAGCGTTCGTGCCGGTATTATTGGGCAGTATCCTGAGTATTACCGAATCTAATGCAGTAACGGAGCCACAGGTGCCGGTTGCATTTAAAGTAGTTTTAGCCTGAAAAAAAATCTTGATTACGCCCTTCACTTTGTCGGCTGCACTTAAGGTATAAGTTGTGTTTATTGTATTTGAAGGGGAAAAAGTTCCTGTGCCGTCATTGGTGTACCATAAAAATGAGGTAACTACTGCCGATGCTTTTCCGGTAAGATTCACAGTACTGGTATTGTAACAAACAGTTGTGTCGTGCGAACCCTGGATGGTATCGGCCACCTGTATTTCCTTATAGACTTTTTGGCTTGCACTGCAGGTAATGCCATTAGTGGTGTACTGGACATTGACTGTATACCAATTACCCTTTAATAATTGTATTTTGGCGTATTGTGCTGTTGGTGTACTTGGGTTCTGAAAAACACTGCTGGTTACATCAATACCTGTTCCATCGGTAATTTTCCACAGATAAGTGTCTCCTGCAGGATTACTGGTGTTATAGGAAACATAATACGGATTTGAGATAAGGTTACTATAAGCGCTGATCCCATTATTACATTCTATAACATCGGGATTCATCAATACACTGGCACCTGTGATGGTTCTTGTAACTGTTGTTGAACAGCCGGCAGCATTGGTTACGGTATAGGAAATAGTAGCAGACCCTGCGGCTTTTATAGTAACTACACCTGTGTTGCTTATTGTAGCGATGGTTGTATTACTGCTGCTCCATACGCCACCGGGTGTTGCATCACTCAGTGTAAAAGTACTGCCTACACACCCGCCACTAGAACTGCCGCTGATGGCTGCTACTACAGGCCTCGCATTAATTGTAACGGTGAGTATTCCCTGGGCATGATCACCATCGGGGATATTGGTTACGTCTAAGTAATAAGTTCCGGCGTCAGCAAGTGTGGCGTTAGGGATAACCGGGTTCCTCAGTGTTGAAACAAAACCAGTCTTCAGGTTACGCCACAGATAGGTAAAAGGCCCGGGCCCTCCCGATGCAGTTACAGTAAGCTTAAGTGTATCACCTTCACAAACCGGGCTGGTAGGACCCATGGTAAGCGACAGGTTATAGTTCGTACGTGGAACGGGGGCAACAGGATCCGTATTTGATCTTTCTTCCCTGGCAAAAGAATGAGTGCCGAGGCATAAGCAGATAAGCAGTAACAGATATGTATACCTGTTGGTCTTCATGAGGATATTGGGGTATTAACCATCAACTAAAAAGAAGCAATAGGCACAACTTTTTAAAAGTGATCGGTTTGGTTTTTCGGATACTTACGTAAACTATAACAATATTAGATGAATTGAGTTGATCGGTATGTAGTCCTTTCTCCTTTTCTTTGTAGTCGTTTTTCTGTTCCTGTTTTAATTGCTTTTTAAGTACTTACAGTTATCTGTAAACATTATTATTTAATAAAATATCTGAGCTGCATATGTGGTATCGTCTGGGGCAATTCATCCTGAGAAAACGGTTAATATTATTGATATTCTTATTTGTTTGCACGGCCATTATGGGTTATTTCGCCTCCCAGATCAAACTGAGCTATGAATTCACCAAAGCCATTCCTACAGATAATCCTAAATACCAGGAATATCAGGCGTTCTTGCAAAAATTTGGTGGAGATGGAAATACGGTAGTGATTGGTATTCAGTCAGATAAGTTTTATAACACCTCTCTTTTCAATGCAGTTGGCCATTTACACCAGGAGCTCAAAAAAATACCGGGGGTAAAAGATATCATCAGTATCCCGGAAGTAGTGAACCTGAAGAATGATTCGGTGCACCAGCGGCTGGTTCCATATAAACTATTTCACTATCCATATATTTCACAGCCATCTCTTGACAGTGCACGCTCGGCTTTTGAAAACCTGCCATTTTACAGGAGTTTATTATACAACCCGGAAACCCATGCCTACCTGATGGGGGTGAATGTAGACAAGGATACGGTGAACAGCAAGAGCAGGACCAGGCTGATCAATGACATCATAGCACAGGTAACATCATTTGAGCAAAAAAATAATACCGCAGTTTATACCAGCGGACTTCCTTTTATCAGAACCACGATGAGTAACCGGATCAAAGAGGAAATGAACTGGTTCCTGATAGGATCACTGGTACTGTCTGCCATTACTTTATGGTTGTTTTTCCGTTCCATTAGCGCCATGGTCATGAGCCTGGTGGTAGTGGGAACCGGGGTGGTATGGAGCATGGGTACGCTGGTGCTTTTTGGTTATAAGATCAGCCTGCTGACGGCACTGATCCCGCCATTAGTGGTGGTGATCGGCATCCCCAACTGCATTTATTTTCTCAATAAATACCATACTGCCTACCGGGAGACCAACAATAAAGAACATGCACTGATCACCATGGTGGGGCGCATGGGCATCGTAACCCTTTTCTGTAATATCGCAGCGGCCATCGGTTTTGCAGTGTTTGCCCTGACACGCAGTGCCCTGCTGAAAGAATTCGGGGCAGTGGCGGGTATCAATATCATGGCTTTGTTCCTGGTATCGCTCTTTTTCATCCCCCCTGTACTGAGCTACCTTCCGGCGCCGAAAAGCAAGCACGTTCGCTACTTAGACAGTAAAGTGATGGAGCGTATACTGGTACGTATTGAACGGTGGACCTTTCACCACGCCAAATGGATATATGGTATCACCATTGCCGTTGTGGTACTGGCAGTGATGGGTATTTTCCGGATCAAAAGTGAAGGATTTATTGTGGATGACCTTCCTAAGACAGATAAACTGTATACCGACCTGAAATGGTTTGAAAATAATTTTGGCGGCGTAATGCCCTTGGAAATACTGATCGATACCAAAAAGAAAAATGGCCTAATGCGGTCTACCAAACCCATTGCCAATATTGAAGAATTGTCTCACTATATCGCTTCAAAACCTGAAGCGGCCAGGCCGCTTTCTTTTGTAGAGGGACTGAAATTTGCCAAGCAGGCTTATTTTGATGGCGACAGCCTCAGTTATGCCATCCCCTATGAGGGTGATCTTGCTTTTATGGCCCCTTACCTGCGGGCAAAAAGCGACAGTGCTAAAACCGGCTTTATGCAACTGATCAGTAGTTTTATGGACAGCTCCCGGCAGGTGGCAAGGATCAGTGTGAACATGAAAGACATCGGTAGTGCCAGGCTGCCGGTATTACTGAAAGATTTTGAGCACAAAGCCAAGGAAATCTTCGACACTGCCAATTACCGTGTTACATTCACCGGCAGTAGTGTGACATTCCTGGAAGGATCTGGTTTTATTATCCGGGGGCTGAAAGAGAGCATTTTCTGGGCTTTTCTGCTGATCACTTTGTGCATGCTCTACCTTTTCCGTTCATTCAGAATACTCATCTGTTCACTAATCCCCAACCTGATCCCATTAGTGATCACTGCGGGCGTAATGGGATGGGTGGGCATTGCCTTAAAACCCTCCACTGTATTGGTCTTCAGTGTAGCCCTGGGAATAGTGATCGATGTCACCATCCGGTTCCTTATCAATTATAAACAGGAACTGCCCCATAACAACAGGCAGGTGTCTCCCACATTGATCCAAACCATACGCCATACCGGCATTAGTATTATTTATACCTCACTGGTGCTGATCGCTGGTTTTGTGATTTTCTGCTTCAGCGATTTTGGCGGCACCAAGTCCCTCGGCTGGCTCACTTCGCTAACCCTTGTGGTGGGTACGTTAACCAATTTGATCCTGCTCCCGGTACTCATATTACATACTTCACGCAAGTAAAAGCCTCTTTTCTTGTTTTTTTACGCATAAACGGTAATCTTTTCTGCTGAAAACAGCGTTTTTGAACTGGATACTGTCTATTTTTAATCATTTTTTAATATTAAAACTAGACGTTCATGAGAAAATTACTGGCTTTTATTGCCGGGATGGTCCTGTTATTAGGACATGTTCAGGCGCAAACGAACCGTACAGTCAACGGTAAGGTAACAGATGAAAAAGGAAACCCCTTGCCGGGTGTTACTGTTACTGTAGTTGGCTCTGACAAGAGAACCCTCACTGATAACAATGGAAATTTTACCATCCAGGTTTCTGATAAAATCAGGTCCCTGCGTTTGAGTTATATTGGATATAATGCTCAGGATGTGGCTATTGCCGGGAAATCTGCTGTTTCTGCCAGCCTTAGTTTAGAAGATAAAGCATTATCTGAGGTAGTAGTAGTGGGGTACGGTACACAAAAGAAAAAAGAAGTAACAGGCAGTACCTCCACCGTCAAAGGAACTGTTATGGAGGGCAAGCCGGTTCAGAGTTTTGAGCAGGCACTCGGTGGCCGTGCCGCCGGCGTACAGGTTACTGTTCCCAATGGGGTACTGAATAATCCGCCTGTGATCAGGATCCGGGGTACAAACTCTATCTCTTTAAGTTCTTATCCCTTGGTTGTGATTGACGGTGTTCCGGCTTTTACCGGTGATCAGACTTCAACCAATGCAGCGGGTAACGCCTTAGCCAGCATCAACCCAAGCGACATTGAAAGCATTGATATTGCCAAAGATGCGGCTTCTTCTGCTATTTACGGCAGCCGTGCAGCCAATGGTGTTGTATTTGTTACCACGAAGAAAGGTAGACCGGGCAAATCACGTGTAAATTATGAAGGTTCTGTGAGCTGGACCGAGGTTCAGCGCTTACCTAAATTACTGGATGCTTTTCAGTATACAGCTATTAAAAACGAGGCGCTTGTAAATGCAGGTACATTTAACGCCACTACCAACAATTTTGCATTGAGCAATGGGCTGGATGGCAATCCTATCAATACCAACTGGTACGATTATATCTACAGAAAGGGGCTATCGCACAACCACAATGTTAACATATCAGGCGCCAATGAAACTACGAGCTATTATTTTTCTCTTGGTTATACCAAGCAGGAGGGTATCATCAGGCGCAATGATTTTGAGCGAAAGACAATTCTTGCCAATATAGATCATAAAGTAAATAAAGTAATTTCAGTAGGAGGTAAACTGGCTTATGCCAATCAAAGAAACCTCGCTGCTGCCAGCTCCGGATCTCTGCCAGGTGAGGCATTTAACACAGGTGGTTTGGCTAGGCTGGCCCAGATAAGCGCACCAAGTGTATCACCTTACAATAATGATGGCAGCTATAACGTGAATGCAAACGGCCTGTTGGGTGTGATGAGCAATAAAGTAGGGCAGGTAGGTTTTTACAATCCTGTACCAACATTGGATCTGAACCAGCAAAATAGTGAAACCAATCAGTTCCAGGGTAATGCATACCTGCAACTGAAACCCGTTTCATGGCTAACATTAAGAACAGTATATGGGGTTGATTATTCTTATGTGGATAATGATCAGTTTGCGAGCCCTAAAACTGGCGAAGGCTTTCCTATCGGTTCTGCTACCAGTAGCTACAACAAAAATAAAAGATGGGTGTGGACGAATACTGCCCAGATCGATTATACAATTGGCAATGACCATAGTTTCAGTTTGCTGGCAGGTAATGAACAGCAAAAACTCAATAGTTCAGGTTTTGGTGTGAACAGGACTACGCTATCGGATCCTTTCTATACCAATATACAGGGAGGATTTGGGACAGTAGCATTATCGAATACAGCCGGTAATATTGGTGAGAATTACCTGGCTTCCATTTTCGGCCGGTTGAATTATGATTTTTCAAAAAAGTATTTTGTCAGTGGTAATATCCGTCGTGATGGCGCTTCACAATTAGGTACTAACAATAAATATGGTATTTTCTGGGGAGTTTCTGCAGGTTGGGAGATCACTAAAGAAAATTTCTGGAGCACAGCAGGCTTAGATAAAGTATTTAGCAGCTTTAAAGTCAAAGGTAGTTATGGCAGGCTCGGTAATATAGCAGGCCTCAGCAATTTTGGCTCCCTGTCAACTTACGGAGCAGGGTTATATGCCACCAATCCTACACTTGGGTTTTCAAATGCGGGCAACGCCGACCTGAAATGGGAAACGAGTACCAAAACAGACATCAGTCTGGGTTTTGGTATCCTGAAAGACAGGATCACTGGTGAAATCACTTATTATAATAACAATATTGATGGACTGATCCTGTTCGTAACACAACCACCTTCTGCGGGTTTGCCTAATGCTATTGCCACGAATGTTGGTACGATGTATAACAGGGGACTGGAATTTTCATTGAATGCAACACCTGTATCCAATAAGGATTTTTCTTGGAACGCATCATTCAATATCGCTTATAATAAAAATGAGGTTACCTCACTTGCACCAGGATTACCTTCATTAGTGGCCTCTACATCCGGACTGGAATCAGTGAACATCACGTTACCTGGTTATCCTGTAGGTACTTTATATGTAACGCGTACTGCCGGCATTGATGCTGCTACAGGCAGGAGAATATTCGTCAATGCTGCAGGCAAAAACGTGCTCTTCCAGCATATAGTGCCTTCCGGACAGTTCAGGTTTTCTTATGCGGATGGTACAGTGGCGCCTTCAGTTAGTTCGGCTGATGCAAAACCTTACCTCAATACCAATCCTAAATACCAGGGCGGATTTGAAAATACTTTCCGGTATAAGAATTTTGAACTAACCGCATTGTTAACTTATCAGACAGGTTTCTACGTGTATTATGGAACAAGGGCTGGTCTGCACGACCAACGTTTCTGGAATAACGAAGCGGATATCCTTAACCGCTGGCAAAAAGCTGGTGATGCAACAGCGGCATTTCCAAAGGTGATTAATGGAGATAACATATCCAACGGTTCATCATTCCCATTGGATATAAATGTATTTAAAGGCGATTTTATAAAACTACGCTCCTTAACAGTTGGCTATACGCTGCCTAAAACATTGCTTGACAAAGCGAAACTGAGCAGGGTGAGACTTTATGTAAGCGGCAATAACCTGGCGATCATTACAAAATACCCAGGCCCCGATCCTGAGTCCTCTTCTAATGGTAATGGCTCTATCAACCAGGGTGTGGACAGAAACCAGGTTGCAAATGGCCGCACTGTTACAGTGGGTTTGAATATTGGTTTTTAAATCAATTAATGCATCATTAAAATCAGAAACATGAAAAAGAAAATATTTTATATCACTTTACTTTCATCAACAATGATGGCTACCTCCTGTTCAAAGGAGAGCCTGCTAAGCCCTTTGCCAACTACAACCATATCAGATGCATCGGCCTTTGCCACACCGGATCGCATATTGGGTCAGGTAAACAGTTTATATGGAGCGCTGCGTTCAGGCTCGTTCTATGGCGGACGCTACCTGGTTTACAATGATATCCGTGCTGATGAGTTCATTAACGAACTTACCAACGTAGTAACGGGCTTTGATATATGGAATGGAACAATGAACAACAGTAGCACTAATAGTGTGGTGAATTTGTGGGGGCAGGCCTATTCCACCATCAACCTTTGCAATGTGTTCCTTGACGGAATGACAGCAAGCGGAAACAAAGTGGTTAGTTCTACGCTCGCCAATAACTATGCAGCGGAAGCTAGGTTGGTAAGGGCAATTTCTTATTATAGTTTGTTACAGCTCTATGCACGCCCTTATAATGACGGTGCAGGAGCTAAGCTCGGATTACCGCTACGGTTAAAAGGAAACACAGGCGCAGGTAATTATGATCTGGCAAGAAGCACAGTTGCACAGGTATACCAACAGGTATTGGATGACCTGAACTTTGCCGAAACTAATTTACCGCTTACCTATAGTTCCCAGGCTATAAATGTGACACGTGCACACAGGAATACTGCAATTGCATTTAAAACAAGGGTGTACCTGAGCATGCAGAAATATGCTGAAGCAATAACAGAAGCCAATAAAATAGTTTCTGCAACTGCTCCTTTCTCTGCTACAAGCGGTGTGCCTTTTGCATTGCAGACTGATATTGCCAATGTATTCAAAAGTCCTTATATCACTACGGAATCTGTACTGTCAATGCCATTCAATGGTACCACGGAAATACCCGGTACGCAGAACCAGCTGGGTTATTACTATGGAGTATCTGCACTGAATGGTGGTAATGGAGAATATTCACTGAATTCAGCAGGAATTATTGCCAATACAGGCTGGACAGCTGCGGATAAAAGGCGGAGTTTTATTTACACTGCATCCAGTGGGAAGAAATACCTGAGTAAATACCAAAGCCCGTCTCCTTTTACAGATTATTCGCCGGTAATGCGCTATGCTGAAGTGTTGCTGAATCTTGCCGAAGCAAAAGTAAGATCATCCAATACGGTTGATGCGCAGGCAGTGGCTTTGTTGAATGCCGTACGTAGCCGTTCTGATGCATCCACAACTTTTACTGTAGCCAGTTTTCTCAGTGCTTCGGATTTGATTGATGCGATTATGACAGAACGCAGGATAGAGTTTCTGGGAGAAGGGTTACGCGCCCCTGATCTGATGAGATTGGGATTGCCGATCCCTGCTAAAAGTAATATCGCAGCTATTCCCTATACAGCGCAAAACTATATCTGGCCAATTTCTGCAACTGAATTACAGTTGAACAAATTGTGCGTTGATAACTAACGATAGACTGTATATTATAACAATACTGCAAAGATCCGATGTGTCACACATCGGATCTTTTGATTTATTACATCAGTAATACTGTCAGCGCACTATTTCAGCAGCTCTTGTAATCTTTTTTCCAACTCTTCTCCCCTTAACCCTGTTGCAACAATCTTTCCCTGCGGGTCTATCAGCACATTAAAAGGAATAGCATCGAACTGGTAAAGTGATACCATGCTGCTTTCCCATTGTTTCAGGTCGCTTACATGTTTCCAGTCGAGGTTGTCTTCTTTGATGGCTTTTATCCAGGAGTCTTTATCAGAATCGAGCGATACACCGAGGATGGTGAAATTCCTGTCCTTGAACTTATGGTAAGTAGCTACCACATTCGGGTTTTCTTTTCTGCAGGGGCCACACCAGCTGGCCCAAAAATCAACCAGCACATATTTCCCCTTTAAACTGCTTAACAGGAAGGGCTTGCCATCCGTGTCTGCAAGGTTGATCTCGGGAGCCTGCTTGTCTAATAAAGCATATTTGGCAGTGGCTGGCTGCTGCACGTTCAGCAGGCTTTTGATCTTGGCTAAACCGCCATGGCTTTTGAATTTATCAGCAGAGGCGTTGACCAATTTCTTCAATTCATCGGGGGTCAATGTGCGTGATGCCATACCTAATGCATAATAACGGGCAGCGGGACTGGGCGATTGTTCAATGAAATCTGTCACCATTTTATTCATCACCTTGATCTGGTTGTCCCGTGAGCTGCGTACGATGGCTAATACACTATCGGTTGCTTTCTGCTTTTGCAAAGTATCTAATTGCTGGAAGGTTGCATACAAAACGGAATCCTTTTTGCGGTAGTCTTCAAACAACACATGCAGGCTTTCACTCGCCGGCGAACCTTCTATCTTATAAGCCCGGTAATTATTTACGTCAAGATCAACATGGATGTTTTTATTGTCATTTACCAATAATGCATCCGGCCCGTTCTCAATAACCAGCCTATATAAGGATTCCTCCCTTCCTATTGCCCTGAGCTCAAAGGAGCCATTTGCTTTCAAACTGCCCGAATCAAGTATTACGGGTTGTTCTCCGCCATAAGGCAATTCTTCCAAAAAAATCCTTTGTGATGGGGCATTTTTAATTTTACCACTTACTACAAAACTGCCTGATTTTTTTTCCTGGCAGGCGGCAAGCAGCAGCATACTAACTACAAGTAAATATGTGATTTTCTTCATTAACCTATTTTTAGATGTCAAATGATATCTTTTTCTACGCGTTCAACTTCTCTTCCAGTAACTGCGTTACCACTTTAGGATCGGCCTTGCCTTTGCTTAGTCTTTTTACTTCGCCTACAAAAAGGCCTACCAATCCCTTTTTCCCTTTTTTGTATTCCTGTACTTTCTCAGGCATTTTTGCAAGAGCTTGGTTTATCCATGTTTCCAGCTCATTGGTATCACTTACCTGCAACAGGTTCATGGTTTCAGCTACCTGCAGGGGATCGGCGTTATTAGTAATAAGAACGGGTAATATTTTTGACGAGGCAACTGAGAAACTGACTTTTCCTTCTTCTACCAGTTTGATCAGGCCCGCTAAAGTAACAGGTAATAAAGCAAGGGTATCAAAACCGGCATTGGTTTCATTCAGGTACTGACGAACGGGTCCCAGCATCCAGTTGGCCACTGCTTTGTATTGGGCCGTATGCCGGATCACTGATTCAAAATAATCCGCAATTGCCTTATCGTCACACAATTGCGCAGCGTCATAAGTGCTCAACCCGTAAGCGGACTGGTACTTCTCCATTAATTCTTTCGGCAAAGCTGGAAGGGATACCCTGATGGTGTTAATAAATTGATCTGTCAGGTGAAAAGGAGCCAGGTCAGGGTCAGGAAAGTAGCGGTAATCATTGGCCTCTTCTTTGTCACGAATCGCAAAAGTAGTATCGTTCGATGCATCAAAGCTGCGGGTCTGCTGTTTGATGGTGCCTCCTTCTTCCACTACCTGTATCATTCTGTCGATCTCATACTCAATTGCTTTTTTTACATTGCGGATTGAATTGAGGTTCTTCACTTCTACTTTTGTGCCGAGTTTTGTTTCGCCTTTTAAACGGATAGAGACGTTGGCATCGCAACGCAGGCTGCCTTCCTCCATATTACCATCGCAGATACCCAGCCAGCGGACCAATTTTCTTACTTCCGTTACATACTGCCAGGCTTCTTCTGCTGAATGAATATCCGGCTCCGTTACGATCTCTATCAAAGGTGTTCCGGCACGGTTCAGGTCAATACAGGTATAATGATCGTCCATATCATGAATGCTCTTGCCCGCATCTTCTTCCATATGGATACGGTTGAGCTGCACATTCCTTTCGCCCGCTGCAGTGCGTATGGTTACATAACCACCTTTGCAGATAGGAGTGGTGTGCTGTGATACCTGGTAACCTTTTGGAAGGTCCGGGTAGAAATAGTTCTTCCGGGCAAAATAGTTGTCCTTTTCAATCTCGCAGTGACAGGCAAGCCCCATTTTAATCGCATATTCCACCGCTTTTTTATTGGTTTTGGGCAGTGTGCCGGGGTGGGCCAGGGTAATGGGACTGATATGCGTATTGGGAGCCGCACCGAATGCGGCGCTGTCGCCACAGAACAATTTACTTACGGTAGCCAGTTGTGCGTGTACTTCCAAGCCAATAACGGCTTCGTATTTAGTATTCAGGAGCATTTGGGAGCAAAAATAGAGAAAACCGCGCCAGGAATAGCGCGGTGTGATAAAACATGAGAAATAAATAAAATGTAATAAGCAGTTAGAGATCGGCCGTTTTGAGTTTTTTAGGGAACCTGATCTCAGCGGTCTGCGTTTTGCCATCCCGCTGGTAAGTGAGTTTTACGCTATCGCCTTCTTTCAACTCGCGCACTTTGGCTCTTATATTATCTACAGATGTTATTTCTTTTCCATCCATTGCTGTAATCACATCATCCTTCCGTATGCCTGCTTTCGCTGCAGGCGCCTCATCATCCACATCCATTACTTTTACCCCTTTGCCGTTATCAAGTTCCTCTATCTGGAGTCCTAATTTAGGCTTGCGGTCATAGGAAAATTCCATCCCGTCCATATCTCGCATCCTTGGCATTTTAAAATTGAAGTCGCGATTAAAATCATGATTGAAGTCATCGTTGAAATGAAACACCCTTGCTTCGGAGGATTTGTTTTTACCTAATACAGCAGTGGTGATGTTTTCCTTGCCATTACGGAGATAGGTGATACTGACCTTGTCTTCGGGCTTGTATTTGCCTATAGTATTATACAGACTCTCTGCATCTTCGATTTTGGTATCACCAACTTTGGTAATGATATCGTCTTTCTGCAGTCCCGCTTTTGCAGCAGCGCTTTCCTTATTTACTTCTGTTATTTTAGCGCCCTTTTCATGCTTCTCGCTCAGGACACCTAATACAGCACGGTTACTGTGCATAAGAATATGCGGGCCTTCCATAAGTCCCATCGGGCCATGCAACCTCCTGATTTCCCTTATCCGGGGCGCTATGGCCAGGTCGTGCTCGTCGCCACGCAACACTTCAACATCTGCATTTTTAAGGTCTTTGATGTCTTTGCCATTAACGGTGATATTGTCCCCGTCAACCACGATCGTCATCTTTTCATTGTTATCGCCTTTCTTTCGGATGATAATGCTTTCTTCCCTGCCCGGGTTATCCTTCGCTGTTTTTGCTGTATCTTTTATCTGGGCTGCAACAGTACCTGCTACGCCCAATGCCAGTAATGATGTGGCCATCCATTTGACATACATAGTTGTAAAGTTTAAGTTGTACGAAATCTTTAGTAGTCAAATGTACTGCAATTTTTTACATACGAAAAACTTCGGAAATGTTAAATAAGGTTAAAGAATCAGCGATCGCAGCTTTTCAATGACCCCGGGGAGGTTACTGGCATCCTGTCCGCCTGCGGTGGCCAATGTTTTCTGTCCGCCGCCACCGCCTTTGATCAGTCCGGCCACCTGTTCTTTGATCAGTTTGGGCGCTTCGAGGCCTTTGGCGTTACTCAATGCTTCCTCTATTAATATGGCTACCTGTGCCTTGCCTTCAATATTGGCAGCTAATACCACAAAGTAGGAGGTTAATTCGTTCTTGAGGTCAAAACATATTTTCTTCAGGGCATCTGCATTACTTACTTCAACAACGGCGCCTAAGAAAGTGGTGCCATTGATCGTTTCTACCTGCTTCACCAGTTCCTGCTTCAGGATGTTCAGTTGTTTTGCTTCTAAGCTTTCTATACGTTTTCTCAGTTCATTATTGTCTGCAATCAAACCATCCACAGCCTTTGCTAATTCTTTGGGATGTTTGAGCGATTCGCGTACCTGGTGCAGTTGATTAAACTGCTCATTGATCAGTCTTTCTGTGGCAGCACCGCTGACTGCTTCCATCCTGCGGACTCCGGCTGCCACGGCGGTTTCGTGTTTGATCTTAAACAACCCGAGTTCACCTGTGAAGCCAACATGTGTACCACCGCAGAGCTCTATTGAATAAGCGGGATCAATGATCACTACACGTACCTTATCGCCGTATTTCTCGCCGAACAATGCCGTAGCGCCCATGTTCACCGCTTCGTCTTTGCTCATTTCCCGGATATGTACAGGAATATTGGCACGGATCTTTTCATTTACGAGGGTCTCGATCTGTGCAATCTCCGCTTCAGTCACTTTGGCAAAATGTGAGAAATCGAAACGAAGGCTCTCTGCATTTACTAAGCTGCCCTTCTGTGCTACATGCATACCCAATACTTTTCTTAATGCGGCATGCAATAAGTGCGTGGCGCTGTGGTGTATGGTAATAGCCTGCCGCTTCTGCCTGTCCACCGTTTCGGATACGGCTGCTCTAATATTAACCGGGAGTTTTTCAGCAAAATGTATGGTAACGATATTTTCTT
>JBHAFM010000128.1:0-31058 GCA_041856175.1 Sediminibacterium sp. | reverse complement strand
TATACCTGGAGCAACCCTTTGCTGGCCCCATCAAACAGCCTGACAGGCGGCAGCGCACAACCGATCAGCCAGGCAGCTATCAGTCAAACGCTAAACAGTGTGAATAACCTGAGCGACACTGCTACATATACTGTTACCCCTGCTACGAATGGCTGTGCAGGAAGTACTTTTACACTGACAGTACCTGTAAAGCCGGTGCCTGTGATCAACAACATGACGGACACCATCTGTTCCGGTACCTCTTTTAGTATTGTACCTTCACCTGTTCCTGTAAACACCACTTATACATGGCCCACGCCGGTTAATTTTCCTTTTGGTGCAGTGATAGGCGGCAGGGCACAGGTAAATCCTTCTTCCAATATTTCACAGACATTGGTCAATACCACGAATAATACGGCACAAACAGTATACACCATCAGCCCGGTTTCGGGTAATTGTCCCGGCGCTTCTTTTACCCTCACTGTAACAGTGGGTGTACCATTACCTTTTATTCCCAACCAGGCAGTTATGATCTGCAGTGGCACTGCATTCAATGCCACTCCAACCACAGCCCCGGCCGGCACTACTTATACCTGGAACATACCTGTGGCCACTCCTGCCGGCAGTGTCATGGGTATGAGCGCTGCAAGCGTTCCACAGACTGCCGTAAGCCAAACCCTGACCAACCTCATCAATATCACCGATACGGTAGTTTATAGTGTAGTTCCTTATAACACTGGCTGCCAGGGCAATACATTTACGGCAACTGTCAGGGTGCTGGCAGTACCTAAGGCAACCATTACAGGTAGGCCTGTTGTTTGCCGTTATCCATATGATACTTTGTCCGTCAGCTTCACCGGCAGAGCACCCTGGAGCTTTAACTATTCAGACAGTACAGGGTCTCATACACAATCCGGCATCACTACTTCACCTTATACATGGGTCGTCCCTGCGGTACCCAACCTGCCCATCAGGACTTTTGCCATTGCAGGAGTGAAGGATTTTGCCTGTACCAACACAACCGATACGTTCACTTTTGTACAAAAGATCAATCCTTTGCCCGTCGGGAAGATCATTTCCTTACATGGCGTGTATCTCTGTAACAATATTTCCGATACCTTATTTGTCAGTGCTTCTGCTGCAGACACACTCAGCTACCAGTGGTCGCTGAACGGAACAGCGATTGCAGGAGCCACCAGGGATTCGCTGGTCACTTTACAACAAGGCAGGTACAATGCCGTATTGACCAATCAATATGGTTGTGTGGATACTGCAGCCGCTTCCGTGTCGCTTATTTTGATTACCAAACCTATTCTCAAATTCAGTTACGATTCTTATTGTATCAATAACCTCATCCACTTT
Organism: Sediminibacterium sp.; assembly: GCA_041856175.1. Classification (GTDB taxonomy): domain Bacteria; phylum Bacteroidota; class Bacteroidia; order Chitinophagales; family Chitinophagaceae; genus Sediminibacterium. Next base: position 29,717 of record JBHAFM010000128.1, on the reverse strand, counting down.
ACTAACCTTACCGACACCAGTTTTACTGGTGCCATAAAATGGTTATGGGATCTGGGCGACAGTACCACGAGCAATACTTATCATACGACAGACACCTACCGTACCGGCGGCGACCGTCATATCAGACTAACGGCAACGCAACTTAACTGTTCCGCGTACGCCACATCATTCGACAGTACATTCACCATACAGTTTCCGATTGCAGCTGTCAGGCTGCCTTCAGTAAGCGCTTACAAGGGTGTTTATACGCCGTTAACCGGAAGGAGTATCAGCGGTTACCGTTACAAGTGGAACCCTACAAGGGGGTTGAGTACGCCTGACAGCGCTGCTACCAATTTCAATCATTCCGTCACACAGGAATACCTGATCAACCTAATTTCACCGGGTGGATGTGTTACTCCGGATACCATGTTAGTGAGGGTATTTGATAATAACCTGGTAGACATCCTGGTTCCGAGATCCTTCACCCCGAATGGTGATGGCATCAATGATATTTTGTATCCTTACCTGACCGGTATTAAAGAATTTCATTTCTTCAAAGTCTATAACCGTTATGGTAAACTGATGTTTGAAACGAGAAACCCGGATGCAGGCTGGGATGGCAATTTTGGCGGAACACAACAACCCATGTCCATTTATATCTGGGTTGCGGAAGGATTGGCCAATGATGGTAGCCTGATTAAGAAAACGGGAGAAATCCTCTTATTACGTTGATCTAAATTTTTATATGGTTAACCACCTCCTGAAACCTTTCTTTACAGTGCTTATACTTGTATGGATAAGCAACCAAACAGTTTTTGCGCAGGATCCTGTTTTTTCACAATTCTATTCATCCCCGCTCAGTGTCAATCCTTCTCTGGCAGGTAATGGCAGCGCCGACTGGCGCATTGTAGGCAACCGCAGGAGTCAATGGATTGCTTCCGGTGTAGAGCCGCTCAATACTACTTCTGTCTCTTTCGATGGAAAACTATTCAGGCAAAAAAACAAAGAAACCAATTATATCGGCGGGGGACTTTTATTCCTCCAGGATAATGGGATGTCAGGTGCTTATAAAAGCAATTCTTTTCATTTTATGCTAAGTTCACACGTGAGCCTTGACCAGGAAGATTACCATGGCCTATCATTAGGTCTTGGTGGTGCTTATACCAACACCATGATCGACTATTCGCAGCTAAGCTTTTCTCAGCAGTTATCTTCTTCCGGTTTCAACAGGGCCTTGCCTACCAACGAACCCTACCTCACCAATGTCAAGCCTTATTTTTCTTTGTCAGCCGGGATCACTTATACCTATACAGATGAAAATTCCAATTTCGATATTGGTGTAGCGGGCTATCGCTTTGTTAAGACAAACCGTTCCGCATTAAACGATCCCAATCAGACGGATCCTCCCAGGTATAATATTCATGCAGATTACCAGACTTTTATTGACGACAGGCATGTCTTTAACGCCAATGGTTTATACATACTGGAGAGCAACCTGCGTTCTTACACGGTGGGTGTGAATATCGGTCATATCCTGGATGGCACAGATATGCCTACTGTCTTAAACACGGGATTATGGTACCGGGGAAATGACGCGATCATTCCTTACTTAGGCATGTTGTATAAAAATGTGCAGGCGGGATTAACCTATGATATCAACCTCCCATCCTCCAATAATTCTTTGAGTTCACTCAAGACTTTTGAATTTTCCCTGATCTTCAGGTCGCCGCAGAAAACGGAACACCCTATCCCCTGTCCATGGAAATAAATTACCCTGCTTCCTGGTGACTCCTGACAGCGGTTACGGGCGCCGGCAGTGTTTCTTTTCGTAATTCATGCAGGTACTGGTTTTTCAGGTGGTCGTAAAAAGAATGTTTGTCAACCAGCAGCGCCACCAACCCTGCTATCATTCCAGCCAGCATGAGATGGAAAATAACGTTGTGCCTGTCCGTCATTTCCAGGACGAGGATAGCGGATGTGAAAGGTGAACGTGTTACGCCGGTAAGGAATGCCACCATACCTGCCAGGATTAACAAATTAGCATTACCTGCCGTCATTTCCATCCAGCCAGATACCAGGGAGCCTACACCAGCTCCTGCGCTCAGGGCCGGCGCAAATACACCACCTGCTGCGCCTGATGTGAAAGTGAGTACGGGGCCAACCATCCTTAACAGCGCGGTATACCAATGTGTATATTTCTCGGGTGTGAATAATACATTGCTCATCAGCAATTTCCCGGATCCTGTTACCTGCTCTCCTCCATATACTGCCATCAAAGCCACTATCAAAGCGCAAATGACAACATAAACCAGTTGTTGGTACCGGTGCCTGAATTTCGATTTCAGCCGCATGATGAGTAATATCATCCTGCTCATCAGGCTGCCGCAAAAGCCTGCTATCACAGCCACCAGCACAACGCCAACAAAAATAAATCCCGATAAATGATTCACTTCGGGGTAACCAAGGTAGAGATATGGCCCCAGTAAAGCCTGTGCAGTAAGACCTGCAATGATCACCGCAGAAAAAATAGCTGTTTTAAAAAAACTGATATGCGTTTTTGTCAATTCTTCCACCGCGAACACAATACCCCCGAGGGGTGTATTGAATGCTGCAGCCAATCCGGCCGCAGCACCTGTCATGATCATATTCCTTTTCGATATCTTGGGCCACCAGGCAGGTAACCAGAGGTTGATCTTCCTGAAAATAGAACCGGCTATCTGTATGGTAGGACCTTCCCTTCCGGTGATCCCACCGCCGATGACCATCATACAGCTCGAGATAATTTTAATCACCGCTATCCTTATGCTCAGCAACCTGTCCACTTTATGGTTTTCCTTTGGGGTTGCCAGCTCCAATGCAGCTATTACCTGTGGTATCCCACTTCCGCGTGCATAGGGTGCCCATCGTTGAACCATCCACCAGGCAAGGATAAAACACACCGGTGTAACAATGAAGAACAGCCAATGCGATAAATGAAAAATATAAGCAGTCCCCTGTTCGGCTAAAGCAAATATTTTAGTATAAGCTACCGCCACCAGCCCGGTGATGAGTGACGCGATCCAGAATGGAATCGCCTGCAAAAGATTAACCCGGAAACGTTCATTTCGTATCCTGTCGAAATGTTTCTTCAATTTTGCCCGCAGGCGGCTTACAAACAGCATAATAATTTGCAAACCTATCATATATCTGCGTTTGCGCCGATTAGAAGGAGATTAGAATTTGTAGAGCAGGGAAGAAAACAGCCAGCCTGCCGTTACCCATCCCCCGCTCCAGACAACGGCGGTGAGGAAAATCATCCTGCCAAACAGCAGTGGACTGATATGTAGTATACCTGCCACAACAGGCACATAGCCACGTACAAAAGGAGTTAGTTTTCCGATGAATATAGATCGTCCGGCATTATTCGCTATTCTTTTTTTCATCGAATCGATCTTTTGTAACGGTACTGTTAACCAACCGGGTTTGAAGCGCTGCAGCAAGCCGCTGCCGTAATAGAACAACAGGTAAAGCAGAAAAGATCCTACCAGGTCAGCAATCACAACCACACTAATAACAAGCGGGTACTGTAAATGTGCCTGTCGGCTGAGGTAACCAAAATAGAGCAACACTAATTCATTGGGGAATCCCGGCACGCCGGACTCCTGTAACACCACCATGCAGAAGATGGCAAGGTATCCGTACAGGGCAATATAGTTGGTCAGTTGTTCCGCCATGTTCCTGGCTTATTTATCAGCTGTTGCACTTGCGATGGCTGTTTTATTAATGGTTGTAATGGCTGTTGGCAACTGGATGGGCTGGCCTACAGGATGATTGGCAGTAAAATGCTCCCCCAGCAATACAGACACTGTAGCTGCAATCTGCTTTTGGTAAGTTTGATCCTTTTCCTTCAACTCTCCCCTGGCTTCAATACCAGGCCCGATCATCGCCATCCAGGTTTCGCCTGAACCCTTCACCCAGAAACCATGCGTTCTCCAGGCAGCTCCCTTTCTTCCCCGCCCATGATCTGTAGTGATGATAAAAGTGGTGTTGCCTTTATAAAACGGGTCGGTCTGTACGTAATACCACAATTCGGCAAGCATCATGTCGAACTGGTGGGCTTTTTGAAGGTATTGATCGTATTGCCCTTTATGAGCAAACTCATCTGTTTCTCCAAAGCCAATGAATACAACTTTGGGATGTTGTTGTTCTATGTATGCTTTTGCGCTTTCATAGGTTAACAGGTCGTGACGTGTATGTGTTTGGGGTGTGATGCGTTGCTGCACCTGGTTGATCAGTGCATTAATGGTATCCTCATTTTCTTCCAGCAGCTCATAACCGCCATTTACCGGAAAACTGCTTTTTTGCTCATCAAGTATATAGGGCAGCAAGTTCCATGAACTGAAAGCTGCTACTTTACCCTGGTATGCTTTCTGCGCATTAAGATAGGAAAGTATATTCCTGTTTCTATTGCGTACGGCGAGGTTGGGAATGAATTTACTGTCTGCATAACCTGTCAATATCTCATTGTAGCCCGGGTAAGATATTTTATACCAATTGGCTACGTTGACATTGTTATCATAAGTACGGTTACCCGATAATTGCCCGTTTTGTGCAATCACATTCCAGAAAAAGGGCAGCAGTTTGCGCCTTCTTGCTGCTATATCAGCATCCCAATATTGTTCTTTGATGAGTGAAGTATCTTTTACAAAATCCGGATTGCGTATAAGCATAGAGTCAGCCCCACCGTATACTTCCTGCCACCTGAAACCATCTGTAGTAATGATAAAAACATTGCCCGCCGAAGGAGATGTTTGTGTGAAAGCGATAGCGCTCAATAAAAGAAAAAGGGTGCAAAGGAGCACTTTCATGATCAAAGGGTTTTACAAAGGAACCGTTCCAATGTAAAGCGGGTATGAATTCAGTATTAAGTTAACGTTATTCCAGCAGCTTCACCACCCTGATCATTTTACCGTCGCCATTCACGCCTTCCATAATAACCTGGAGTTTTTTACTGATATCGTTATTGTAAAACTCCAGTCTCGCACGCGGGCTCTTCTTATTCGTTAGTACAAAAGGATTCCAGTAAAGCGTAGTTCTTGCATCAGATTCAAAATCAGCGGTGGGTTTTTCATAAGAAGGGCTGTAAAATTCCTTGAACCTTGTGTACCCCCCTAAAATGGTACTTTCCATACCACGGCTGTTAGCGGGTGCTTTTCTTGCGTCAGCTCCTTTTTTGGTATAGATGGCAATAGCGCCTCCACTGCCACCTCCTATCGATCCAAAAAAAGGCGGCCTGAACACTTTCACCAAAGCAATGTCTGTAATAGCCATCGACTGTACCATACTTACATCAGCCTTCATTTCATTTAAATAGATATCAGGTGTTCCGCCACGCCAACTCAGGGAGACCTGTGATCCCGATCCGGCGATCTGCAGGCCTGCTACCTTGCCCTGTAAATAACCAAGTATATCAAGCGCTCCGAGGGCTTTGTCATTGGTCAGATCAAATGCATACCCATCCCCGCCTGAAAATAATCCCGTGGCATATTTTTCTTCCAATACCTGCAAAGGGTCTTTCACCTTTGCTTTTACAACCACTTCCTGTAAAGTGGCTGCTGCTTTGAGTTTCCGAAGCCTTTCCTGCTCCTGGAAAAAGTAATTCATCTTCAGCTTCGCAAGACTATCACTCCAATCATACCTGGGGTCTTTTGCACCGTACTGTATTTTTTTAGGTGCATACCTCAGTAACCCATTATCAACTTGTACCTGGGTTACTTCTGTCAATTTGTTATTTCCGTTGAAATTGTAAAACACTTTTACGGTGTCATAAAAAAACAGTCCCTTTTGCTCAAAACTGCCATCTTTCTCAACCGGCGCGAAAAAAAATTGCCTGCTGCTGTCTTTTGCCGAAAGAATAAAATTCAATTGAAGCGGGTTATTGGAATAGGCCGATTTAACACCATAAACCTTCCCGGTCAACTTCAGGAAATCCGTTTCCCTTGCATATGGCAGGATAGGCAGTATACCTGCTTTTATTTTATCCCAGTCATACCTGCGCCAGCCATTGGTGAGCATCACCAGGTCAAGGTTTGAAGTGATGCTGTCAGCATCACTTTTGAAGTAATAAGCAGGGTTGTAAATATTCCCCTTGATTTCATCACTTAGTAAAAAATCTGAAAAGATCGTGTGCTGTTCCGGGGGAACCACAGCAGCATCAGTTACAGCAACAGACATATTGGTAAATGCAGTATCGGTCACATACACTTCAATGATATTCCTGGCTCTCTTTTCAAGTCCTACAACAGGTGTGCTAAACCTTGCATTAAATTCATGCAGGTGATTGTTCACAAATACAATCCGCTCCGCAACCGGCAACCAGTCAGACGTGAACAAAGAAAACTGTAAAATACCTGTAGGCAGTTCGTCAATAGGTATCGGAGCTGTGACGACTGTTTTTTCGGTCATGTTAATAGCTACCTTGTAAAACAGTTGCTGGTTCATATGAACCAGTAAGTGCAGTTGCCTGAAGTTGCCTGCAGCATTTGCAGTCCGTTGTATCCGCACAAAAGCTTTCTCGTTTGTTGTTGATACAGACAATGCCGTTCCTTCTGTTTTGACAATATCGACGGGAGTGCTTCCCTTATTCCCATTTTCATCTGTCCAGGTCAACTTATAAGACTCCCCGGTTTGCGGTATCAGCGGAAAAATACCCATTCCATCATGTCTTACTTTGATTGTGTCAAGGACTTTGTTCTTGTCATTCAGCAACAACCCTTTGATGAATACCGGCGTACCGAATTGATTGGTGGCTTTGAAAGCAACGCGGCCTGCAAGTCCCTGTACCAGGAAACCTCCCTCCGGAAAGGTCTCTACTTTTGTCTGGGCTGTAACGATCATTTTCTGGCGGCTATTGCCTGCAGGATTATTAACAGCCAGGGTTCTTTGGTACAGAAAAGCGGTATCGTCGTTCAGCATCCACCTGGTGTATGCTTTTACATGTATGAAATTACCAGCATAATCGGAGGGTATGTCAAAAGAGCCTTTTGCAGTGGATTGAAATAACGGGGCAACCGTTTGCTTCACCATCTTTCCGGTAGTGTCATACCATTCAACGTACACATTCTTACTGAGCGTGCTCAATTCGTTGCCTGACAACAGGTATACTTTATACCATATTGTTTCGCTCTTGTTGTAAAGCGACCGGTCAAAATGAATATGGATTTTCTCCTTTGGAAACCGCTCTGCATAGGTTGTTAACATGGAATCAATCTGCTGACCATAACCAGTTTGCAAAATGAGCCAAAATACAATAGTGCCCAATACCTGTAACAATGTTCTTTTAAGACGAAACAACATAAATGTAAGGTTATCCAATCTTGTTCTCAATAATAGATTTATCCACTTCTTCTTCCTGTTGCTGCAATTGTTTGAGCAACGACAATTGCTTGCCGTATGCCATTCTGGTAATGAGTACAAACAATACAGGTACTACAAATATAGCGAGTGTTGTGGCAGATAACATGCCGCCGAATACAGTCCAGCCGATTGTTTTTCGTGATTCAGCCGCTGCACCGCTTGCAAAAGCCAATGGCAGCACCCCTAATATAAAGGCGAGCGACGTCATAATAATAGGTCGCAGGCGAAGTGATACCGCCTGTAAAGTAGCATGAATGATATCCACTCCTTTATCAACCCGTTCTTTGGCAAATTCTACAATCAGGATGGCGTTCTTGGCGGCAAGACCGATCAGGGTAACCAGGCCTATTTGTGCATATATATTATTGGTAAGATTGGGCAGGAATGTCAGGGTAAGGATTGATCCGAATGCGCCAATGGGTACAGCAAACAATACAGAAAAAGGCACCGACCAGCTTTCATACAAAGCGGCAAGAAATAAGAATACAAAGACAATGGAAATAGCAAATATGCTCACAGTACTGCTCCCAGCTTTGATTTCTTCGCGGCTCATGCCCGAAAATTCATACCCATAGCCTTCCGGTAAAGTTTTCGCGGCCACTTCTTTCAGCGCTTCAATGGCCTGGCCGCTGCTATAGCCTTCTTTGGGCGTACCATTAATCTCAATTGACCTGTAAACGTTGTAATGTGAAATAACTGCAGGGTTTTCCACCACATGCGCTGTTATCAGGGATTGCAGCGGAATCATGTTCCCCTGGCTGTTCCGTACATAATAATTTTCCAGGTCGCTTAGCGATGTACGGAAACCGCTGTCGGCCTGCGCCATGACACGGAAGTTCCGTCCATAGATATTAAAGTCATTCACATAACTGCTGCCTAAATAGGTTGACATGGTGCTGTAGACATCAGCAACCTGTACGCCTAACTTCTTTGCCTTCTCTTTGTCCACATCTACCTGGTAGCTGGGGGTTTTGGTTGAAAAGAAAGTAAACGCAATTCCGATCTCAGGGCGCTGGTACAATGCTCCAAGGAATTTCTGCATCACTTTTTCAAATTGCTTGATGTCATCAGTACTGGTCGTTTGCTGTAATTCAAAAGTAAACCCGGAGGTTTGTCCCAGTCCGGGAATAGCCGGTGGGGCAATAGGCAATATCCTGGCTTCCTTAATATCAGCCGTACGCTTCCTGATTTCTGCAATAACACCCTGTACATGCGCTGCCTTACTTTTCCGGTCATCCCATGGTTTTAGACTTACAAACATGGTACCTACATTGGATTTATTTGAGAAACTGATGAAATTCAATCCGGCCAGACCCCCCACCACTTTTACAGCAGGGATGGCCCGAACCCTTGACATCACCTCATTCAGCATGGCAACACTGCGGGTAGTAGAAGTACCCTCAGGCATTTCATAAGTCACGAACATGCGGCCTTCATCTTCTGTAGGAATAAACCCGGATGGTTTGTTTTTGAAAAGGAAGAATAAACCTATAAATAAACAAACCATCATCACCAATACCAATGGCGTGGCCCTGATCCATTTGGCAACCCCCCTTGTGTAAGAAGCCGTTACCCTGCCAAACCATTGATTAAACCTGTCAAAGAATTTTTCGACCCAGTTCTTGCTTTCTGTTTCCTCTTTGGAAGGTTTCAGCATCAGCACGCATAGCGCCGGGGTTAATGATAACGCTACAAAGGCAGAGATGATCACAGATACGGCAATGGTAATAGCAAATTGCTGGTAAAGCCGTCCCACAATGCCCGGTACAAAGCCAACCGGCACGAATACTGCTGCCAATATGAGGGCAATGGCAACGACCGGCCCCGATATATCATTCATCGCCCTTTGTGTTGCTTCCTTAGGCGACAGTTTTTCGCGGTCTATATAGTGCTGTACAGCCTCTACTACTATTATGGCATCATCGACCACAATACCAATGGCCAATACAAATGCGAACAGAGTAAGCGTGTTGATCGTAAAGCCCAGTGGAGTAAATAAAATAAGCGCGCCTATTAATGAAACGGGAATAGCCAGTACAGGAATCAGCGTAGCGCGCCAGTTTTGCAGGAACAGGAATACCACTATCACAACCAGGGTCAGTGCTTCCAAAAGTGTGGTTACGACCTCTGTGATGGATACCTGTACAACGGTTGCTGTCTCCAGCGGTACAAGATAGTCTACATCTTTCGGGAATTTTTGCTTCATTTCCGAAAGTGTTTTGTTGATCCCTTTGTAAGTATCCAATGCATTAGCGCCGGGAGACTGGTAGATAAGGATGAAAGAGCAGGGTTTTTGATTTACAAAAGAATTGTATCCATAATCAAACTTTCCAAGCTCTACCCTTGCCACATCTTTGATGCGAACGAGGCTGCCATCTGCAGGACGTGTTCTTACAATGATATCTTCAAACTGTTCTTTGGTGCTGATGCGGCTATTGGTCAGCACACTATATTCAAAACTTTGCACATGAGGCTGCGGGTTACCTCCTATAGTACCTGCAGCCACCTGCAAATTCTGTTCTGTCAGGGCGCCGGTAACATCTGCAGGTGTGAGGCTGAAGGCTGCCATTTTCTTGGGATCAAGCCAGATGCGCATACCGAAATCATCAGATCTTGTTATTACATCCCCCACCCCTTTTACGCGTAACAAGGCATCTTTTAAATAAATGTTTGAATAGTTTCCCAGGAATGTGGCATCGTGTGTACCATTGGGAGAGTACACTGCAAGCGCCATCATAATGCTGGGATTACGTTTGCGGGTAATTAACCCCAACCGCTTCACTGCATCGGGCAACGTTGGCAATGCTACACTGACCCTGTTTTGCACGTCTAATGTGGCAATATTGATATCGGTACCCACTTCAAAGTTCACAGTAATACTGCTTTGTCCGCTGCTGGTACTGTTGCTGGACATAAAGGTCATGCCCGGTGTACCGTTTACCTGTGTTTCAATAGCAGTAGTAGTGGTTTGTTCTACTGTTTGTGCATCCGCCCCGGTAAATATCCCGGATACAGCAACGGTTGGAGGCGTAATATCAGGGTATTGCGCCACAGGCAGTGAGATCAACGAAATAATGCCAACCAGCACAATTACAATGGATATCACTATCGCAGTAACCGGCCGTTTAATGAACGTATCTGCTATCATTGTTTGCTTGCTTTATGGGTAGTGGTAATAACAGCCCCTTCACGCAGGTTTTGCATACCCTGTACTACGATCTGCTCCCCTTCCTTCAGGCCATCCCTGATGATAATATCCGTTCCAAGCTGTTTGCCAGGTACTACTTTGCGTTGGGTAACCTTACTGCTGTCACCAGGCACGTATACAAAAAACTCTCCCAACTGTTCTGTGATTGCTTTATAAGGAATCATTACCGCCTTAGTCGCAGCATTGTTCAATACACGCACAGAGGTTGTCATACCAGCTTTGAGCATGCCTTTATCATTCGGGAAAATCAACCTGGTTTTAATGGTTCCTGTCTGCGGATCAACGGCGCGGTCAATTAAACCAATATAGCCTGCATTGGCATATACGTCTGTTCCAAACGCAATGCGGAAAGTGGAATCGCCTGCTTTCATTCCTTTTTGTTGCAGTTGGAGGAAGCGGTAAATTTCTTTTTGGTTAACAGCAAAATCAACTGCCATCGGATTATCACTGGAGATAGTGTTGAGGATAGTTTGCCCGGCTACAACAGTAGTCCCTGTCTTCACCTGCGATATTCCAATCGTTCCGGCAAAAGGAGCATATATAGTAGCATAACGTACATTTGCCTGGACACTGTTTACAGTCGCTTTCGCCGCCGCCACCTGTTTTCTGGCTACTTCAAGCGCCGCATCTGCATAATCAACCAGCTGTTTGGCGATCGCTTCTTTTTTATCCAGTTCATTATAGCGGTCTGCATCTTTTTGCGCTTTCAGCAAATTGGCTTCCTGTACCTGCAAATTAGCCACTGCATTCTGATAATTGGCATCGTACTGCTGCGCATCTATCGCATATAATTTTTGCCCCTTACTCACTTTGTCTCCATCTTTAAAAAAAATACCTGAGACATACCCGCTCACCTGCGCACGTATGTCTGTCTGGTTCAACGCGGTCACTGTGGCGGGATATTCATCGTAATAAACAGCGTCCGTTGCAATCACTGCAGCAAGTGTAACCGGAACGGCGGGTGGCGGTCCCTGTTGCTGTGCCTGCTGCTTGCTGCCACATGAAGTGGCTGCCGACAAAGCAATGCCCGTTATGACGATATTCCTGGTAATATGCAACACCATGATAAAATGATTTAGTTTAGTTTAATAATTGATTTGCCCCAGTGCATGCTGAACATCTACCTTACTCGATAATGCCTGGTATAAGGAAGTATAGTAATTAATCCTGGCCGTACGCAAATCTGTTTCGGCCGTAATCACTTCCAGGTAGGTTTTTAAGCCCGACTGGTATTGCAACCGGATCACATCATACACTTCCTTTGCCAGTTGCATATTTTCTTTTAATGCATTATAGCTGGCCAGGTTACTTTTATACGATGCCAGTGCCCGTGCATATTCTGTATTCACGGCATTCTTCAGTTTAATTACATCCCAATTGATCCGCTTGAGCTGCCAGTCGGCCTGTTCTATATTGGCTTTTCGTTTGCCTCCCTGGAATATCGGGAAAGAAAGTGTGAGCGCTGCAAAAGCATTAGGATATCCGGCGCTGTATAATTTGCCAAAATCATTGTTCAGGTAATTGAAATTATAAGCGCCGTTGGCTGAGACATCCGGCAGGTAACCCCACTTGTAGTACCTCAGGTTAGCTTCCTGTAGTTTTTTTTGTGTCATCAATAACCGGTATTCAATCCTGTTACTGTATTCAGCCCGTTGCAGGGTATCGAAACCAACTTCTTTTTCCATCTGCAGGCTATCATATACAATGGGCAGGTGGTTACCTTGAGGATAGCCTATCAATCCTTTCAGGTACTCGAGCTTGGCATTCAGGATCGCTTCGTTGGTTTTTTGGGCGGCAATGGCATTGTTGAGTGCGATGGTAGCTCTTTTATAATCAATTTTATCGGTAATGCCGGCATGGTATTGGTTGGTAGCATCTTTAAGGCTTCTCTCAAGCCGGGTAATGGCTTCTTCGGCAACCTTTAATTGTTGCATAGAGGACAGCGCATCGTAGAATGCTTTGGTTACACTGACCGACAGGTCAATCTTATTATTACTGGTATTTTGCCTCGCCAGGTTCCTTACTTCCGAAGCAGTGCGGCTTGCCAGCAATACGTCACGGTTAAAAATATGCTGTGTTGCAGCAAACTGCAGAAAAGAAGTATTCTTAGTCCCGAGCTGGATGGTATTACCCCCGAAAACAGTGGTCTGTAATTTGAAATTATGTTGCAGGTTATAATTAAAATTCACCTGGGGGTACCAATCGGCAAGCTTGCTTTTGATAGTGGATGCAGTAATCCCTTCATCTATCAGCGATTGTTGGATCAATGGCTGGTGTTTAATGGCGTATTCAATCACATGCTCCAATGTAGCTTGTTCCAGCAGACTATCAGGTTGTTGTGAAAAAACCAGTACAGGACAGCATAACAGCATGAAGCCAGGTATACGCGCAATAGGTATTCTCATAGTTTATGACACTTATTCGCCAAGGGCATCAGAAGAATGTAACCAGGGGACTGACAAAACCACAGGCTTGTATAACAATAATTTCGAATGATTTTTGCCACCACCGCATGGCAGCTATTAACCTGATTACGAAGATAATAACAAAGTTTTCTTAAGAATAAAAATTATTACAGATGGAAAATGAGCGAGACGGGGTTCTTAAACCAGGTGAAAATTCTGTCAAATAAGCCCAAACAATATTAAATTAGATTAGAAGCAGATTAAAATACAGCAACCCTGTGCAGAGATGCAATGAAAGTGTGTAACTATGGTATCATATTGAAAGGTAAAACAAGGTTATGGAGGAAAGAAAAATACTGATCGTGGAAGATGAGAAAAAAATTGCCAGTGCACTGAAAAAAGGGCTGACAGAAAATGGGTACCATGTGGAGGCGGCCTTTGACGGTCTCATTGGCAAAAAGTTATTTTTATCACACGCGTACGACCTGGTTATCCTGGACATTAATCTTCCGGGCATTAATGGTTATGAGCTTTGTAAAATCATACGCAATCATAACCAGCAGATACCGGTAATTATGCTCACGGCGATGAACACAACGGAAGATAAGATAGAAGGATTTGATACAGGGGCTGATGACTACATGATCAAACCGTTTGAGTTCAAAGAGTTGTTGGTACGCATCAGGGCATTGCTTAAAAGAACCATGAACCAGCAATTGCCAACAGGCAATATGCTCAAAGTGGGCAGCCTTGAAATGAACTTAGACACAAAAGAAGTGAAACGTGAGGGACAGCCGATCCTGTTAACAGCGAAAGAGTTCCAGTTACTGGAATATTTTATGCGCAACAGGAACCGGGTATTATCAAGAGCTGATATAGCTGAGCGTGTCTGGGATATTGACTTCGATACCAAGACCAATGTGATCGATGTATATGTTAATTATCTTCGGAATAAAATTGATAAAAATTTTCCTACCCGTCTGATACATACCCAGGTGGGCATGGGGTATATTTTAAAAGAACAGTCTTAGATGAAGATCAAGTACCGCATTACTTTATTGTTTACGCTTGTTGTAACGGCAATATTGCTGATCGTGTGCATTTCCGTCTATTCCCTTACCAACCTGAACAGGGAAAATGATTTCAGAAAACGGCTGAGAAACAGGGCGCTAACAACAGTAAGTCTTTTAACCAAGGTTGAAGGCATTGATACGACCCTTTTAAGGAGAATTGATGAAAATATGGTTTTCTCCATACAGCAGAAAAGTGTAGTGATCTATGATGACCAGAACAGGGAAATATACCGGTATGTTGACAGTAATATTACTGCTGAAACGGCCGACAAAGAGTTGCTTGAAAAAGTAAAAACGGAGGGTCAGTTTATTTATACCAATCATCGCAAAGACATTATCGCCATTGAGTATTTCCGTGATCACAAAAAATACGTAGTGATAGCTGCAGCATATGACAAAGATGGTCTGGAACGATTGTCACAGTTAAAATTTGTATTGACACTAAGCTTTATTACAGGTATTCTTATCACGCTTCTGTCCGGATTATTCTTTTCATCCCGGGTTGTTGTGCCCATCAAAAAAATAACCAATGAGGTAAAGGAAATCTCGTCACAGCACCTTTCCCGGCGCATTGCTATCCATGAGCCAAAAGATGAGCTGAACGAGCTTTCTTCCACTTTCAATGACCTGCTTACCCGCCTCCAGGAATCATTTGAAATACAACGAAGGTTCATCGCCAATGCTTCACACGAGTTATCAACACCGCTCACCTCCATTTCCAGTCAATTGGAAATCACCTTACAAAATGAGCGGGGAGCCCCGGAATATAAAGCGGTCATCCATTCCGTGTATGATGACGTAAAACACCTTACGCAATTAACCCGCAGTCTGCTTGAATTGGCAAAAGCCACGAGCAGTGCTGATGGTATGGAGCTTTCATTGGTCAGGATAGATGAACTGCTGATGAGATTACCACCTGAACTCAGGAAGGCCAATAAAGATTTTAAGGTAGCGTTGCATTTTGAAACATTCCCGGAAAACGAAGACAATCTTCTGGTATTTGGCAACCCCAATCTTTTATACAGCGCCATCAAAAACATTGTACTCAACGCATGTAAATATTCAGCCGATCATTTTGCCGCTGTAGCATTGAATTTTTCTGAAGATGAGCTTCATGTC
The DNA here is from genome assembly GCA_041856175.1 of Sediminibacterium sp. GTDB lineage: Bacteria > Bacteroidota > Bacteroidia > Chitinophagales > Chitinophagaceae > Sediminibacterium. Next base: position 14,535 of record JBHAFM010000128.1, on the reverse strand, counting down.
ATTGTCACGGACAATGGGCCAGGGATCAGTGAAGAGGATAAGCAGCTTATCTTTCAGCCGTTTTACAGGGCAAAGAGCACCAGTCAGACACAGGGATCAGGGCTGGGATTATCACTGGCATCCCGCATTATCCAGTTACACAAAGGAAGCATTCTTATCAAACCTGGTACTCCGCTCGGAACTATATTTACCATCAACATTCCTATTGCCAGAACATTTCACCAGCGCTGAACGCTCCCTGATCATTTCTAATCCCTTTCTAATCTCAGATTAATGCCTCACTAATACTAAATAGGCAACTTGCCAGTGCGTTGTTTGTTTTCATACAAATGAAAACTGACTTTTCACCCCCCTGTTGAGGAAAGACAGTTATTATTTGCTCAGGGTTTAGTTTAACGCCGCTCTTTTCTAAGAGCGGCTTTTTCGTGCCCCTCCATCAGATCAAAACAATCGTCCATTCTAATCACATTCTAATCCCTGTTTAATGACCCCTTAATACCTCATGAATAGGTTTGAGTAACTCAAAGTACTTTGCATTATGCTTCCTTTTAAAAATATCCTGATACCAGTTGACCAGGCCGAGCATGCCTGTATGGCTGTGGAAAAGGCATTTGAGTTATGTTCATTCACAGCTACTACCATACACTTGGTAAGCACTGTTCAAACCGGAAGTAGCTGGAACAGTCCAGGGATCATAGCAAATTTATGGAACCAATTGGCAAACGCTTCAGCAACCAGGCAGGCAACTGAAAGAAAACTCAATGCATTGAGTAAAAAAATAAAGGTATTATACCCTTCCTGTATGATAACAAAAACCGTTATCAACAATCACCTCGTTTCAACCCATCTTTTGCAATACATACACCAGCAGGCCATAGATCTTGTGATCTTTGTAAAAGATCATTCACATCGCTCATGGTCGTACACTGGTCAAAAAGTGTGGAGGACATTAGCCAAAAATGAACCCACACCCATGCTTACCATTACGCCGGGTAGCCTGAACCATACTATTAAATCCATACTGCTTCCCGTACACGATTCAGTGCCTGACAGAAGAATCCGGGCAGCGCTGGAGTTTGCCAAGCAATACAATGCACAAGTACACCTGGTAACATTATTAGACAGTAATGACAGTGCTGCGAAAGCAAGGGTAGACGCATTTTATCTTACCTACAAAATGCTGGCAGAATGTGGTCATTCGCCACATTATAAAATACTGCAAGGCAGGGACAGCGCTGAGCTACTGCTTCATTATGCCGGCAAAATCAAGGCAGACCTGGTGTTAGTTACTTCGGAAAAAAAATCTTCTTTTCCCTTTTTCACGCAGCATTCTTTTACAGACCTGCTTCACCCTTTATCAGCATTGCAGGTATTAATGCTCAAGCCCCTTCCTTTTTAGGATCTTCCAATTGCATTGGTTATTTTAGCATGATGAAAATTCAATTATGGTCGGTTGGCAAAGCCCATGAACCTTATGTCCGCAATGGCATCGAGGATTTTACCAACCGCCTTAATAAATATTTTCCCACTCAATGGCATATCCTGCCGCCGCCAAAGCATGCAGCAAGCCTTACAGCCACCGAATTGAAAAGAGCGGAAGCTTCAGCCATTCTGCAGCAGCTGCAAAAGGATGACTATCTTATATTGCTGGATGAACGCGGCAAACAGCTCAGTTCACCGGAACTGGCAGCTTTCCTGCAACAAAGGGCCAATGAAAGTACCAGGCAGCTTGTATTGCTGATAGGCGGCGCTTTCGGGGTAGATGAAACGATAACAAAAAGAGCTGATTTCTCCTGGAGTTTTTCAAAATTAGTATTTCCGCATATGCTGGTGAGGCTGATACTGGCAGAGCAATTGTATCGTGCCTGCACCATTTTAAGAAATGAGAAATACCACCATAGTTAATTCATAATCCTTTATCTTCCCTCTATGATCACCGTTACTATTGTTATACTTGCGCTGACCTCGATCATATCTTTTACTGCTTTTTCAAATGAAAAAGTAATTAACGATCTGATCTTCTACCCCCCTGCCATCACCCATCAAAACCAGTGGTACCGGTTCATTACCTGCGGGTTCATTCACGCAGATATTATGCACCTCGCTTTTAACATGTATTCTTTCTACCTGTTCGGGGAAATGGTTGAACAGGCTTTTACATCCATCTTCGGCAACAAAGGCAAGTTATTATACCTCTTCCTTTACATGATTGCCCTGGTTGTTTGTCTGCTCCCCACCTATATGCGAAACAGGGAAAACTATCAATACCGCAGCCTCGGCGCCTCAGGGGCTGTATCAGCCGTCATATTTGCCGGTATTTTTTTATACCCTACATTGGGAATGGGCATTTTCCCTTTTCCCTTTCATATACCCGGCTTTGTTTTTGGCCCATTATACCTGATCCTGTCGGCTTACCTTGCTAAGAAGGGACATGGGAATATCAACCATTCTGCACATATATGGGGGGCTGTATTCGGAATTGTTTTTTTGATTGTAACCTGTCAGTTTCTCAGTGATTTCAGACCGCTGGAGCATTTCATAAGCGAAGTGGCCCGCTATCTTGGAAGATAAGTAATATGCAGTACCTTTTTGGTCGTATCGGTTAACTTCACCCTGTCATCAATGCGGTAGCCGACTACCCAGATGATTTTTTTATCCATTTCCAGCACCCATACTTTTTCTTTCTCCGTTCTGGCTAATTTCTGATCAATAAAGAAACGACTCAGCTTTTTTTTCTTCTGCATTCCCAAGGGATAAAAATAATCACCTTGTTTACATTTGCGCAATAATAAAGGGAACCTGATCTCACTTGCGTCAAGCAAAGCCTCTGTATTTAAAGTTTCCTTTGCTCCCGGCTTCCAATCCCGGGTTTCAAATGCCAGCCTGCCATTTTGATATTCAACGTCTTTATCTTTTTCCCCTATCAGCATATGCGCAACAGCAGCAGGCATATTGGGGGCAATGATCATCCAGTTGCGATTGCGGATAAGGCGATGGGTGGGTGACTGAAGAAAGCTTCCATTGGCCGCATCAAGTAATTTGATGGCTTCAGCCGTTTGCGCAGCTGAGAAACCATAAGCACTGATTAGTTCCCAGGTAATCGTTTGCAGCGGTTTTGCCTGCTTCCATTTTAATACAGGCACATGTATTTCATTGCCCTTCTGCTCTGTCAGTTTCGACAAATTCAGCCGGACTGCCTGCTCATATAAAACCATTGCTTCATTTAAACGGCTAATGGTATGCAGTATATTTTCTTCCACCTGCGGAAAGACCTCCTTAACAGCAGGGATCAACTGGTTGCGAAAGAAATTGCGGGTATATTTATCCGTATTGTTAGAAGTATCTTCCACAAACAACAAACCATGCGCCTTTGCATAATCGAGCAGTTCCTGTTTCCGGCAGGCAAGTAATGGTCTTATCAAAGACCGCTTTTGTTGCAAAGGTTGTATACCGGTTAATCCTTTGATCCCTGTACCACGGAAAAAATACATCAATGCAGTTTCAATAGCATCGTCGGCGTGATGGGCAGTTGCAATAAAACAGTTTGCCAGCTTTTCATGGATGATCGATGAAAACCAATCATACCGCAATACCCTCGCAGCTTCCTGAATAGAAATCTTTTCAGCATCTGCATATTGTGCTGTATCGAATTTCTTAACAAGCACCTGCTTGTCGTATTTCACACCCAATGAACGGACAAATTTTTCGTCTCTCTCACTCTCTTCCCCCCTTAATTGAAAATTACAGTGTGCTATAACAAAATCAAATCCGCTGCGGGCAACGAGGTCTGTCAGCACCACACTATCCACACCGCCACTCACCGCCAATAACAAGCGACAGTTAGCAGGCGATAGCTGCCCGAATTCTTTTTGCCAATACTTTTGAAATGATTGAAGTAAATCCATTTTGTATAACAACTCAGTAACACTAAATCAATAAGTTAACACCCTGCTATTTCTTCTGCTCCTTTGTCCAGGTATCTTTCAAAGTAACCGTTCTGTTAAACACCAGCTTATCTTCCCTCGTATCTTTATCCAAAATAAAATATCCTTTGCGCAGGAACTGGTAACGGTCATGCAACTGATCATTTTTCAATGCCGGCTCTGCATATGCATTTTCAACGATGTGCAAAGAATCATGGTTGATATGGTCTTTGAAATCGCCTTCTGCATTGCCAACATCTTCTATTTTGAATAAGCGGTCATACAAACGGACTTCCGCTTTGATGGCATGTGCAGCGCTTACCCAGTGCAGGGTTCCTTTCACATGAATGCCAGATGTATCTGCACCACTTTTACTTTCAGGAATATAAGTGCACCTCAGTTCCGTTACAGTGCCGGACGCGTCTTTGATCACTTCCTCACATTTAATGATATAGGCGCTTTTCAAACGAACCATTTGCCCGGGTGCCAGCCTGAAATATTTTTTAGGGGGTGCTTCCATAAAATCTTCCCGTTCAATATAAATTTCACTGCTGAAAGGAATATCCCTGCTGCCTGCCCCCGGATCTTCCGGGTTATTTTCACTATTCAATAATTCGCTTCCGTTCGTGTAATTCCTGATCACCACTTTCAACGGATCAAATACCACCATCCTTCTTAAAGCAATTTTATTCAGGTGCTCACGGACAAAAAATTCCAGCAGTCCTACGTCAATCAGGTTATCTCTTTTAGCAACCCCTATCCTGTCGCAAAACTCACGAATGGCTTCCGCAGGATACCCCCTGCGCCGCATGCCGCTGATGGTAGACATACGCGGGTCGTCCCATCCGGTTACGTGTTCCTCATTCACCAACTGTAACAACTTTCGTTTGCTCATGATGGTATAGGTCATGTTCAGGCGTGCAAATTCATATTGATGCGAAGGGAACAGTTCCAGTTTTTCAATACACCAGTCATACAGCGGCCTGTGCGGTATAAACTCCAGTGTACAAATGGAATGGGTGATGTTTTCGATAGCATCACTTTGCCCGTGCGCAAAATCATACATCGGGTAAATGCACCATTTATCGCCGGTGCGGTGGTGATGGGCATGTTTGATACGATAGAGAATAGGATCGCGCATGTGCATATTGGGACTCGCCATATCTATCCTGGCCCGCAATACCTTCTCTCCATCCTTATATTTTCCCTCACGCATGGCTTCAAACAGGCGAAGGTTTTCTTCTATGCTGCGATCACGGTATTGGCTTTCTGTCCCCGGATGGGTAGGTGTGCCTTTCTGTTCGGCGATCTCTTCGCTGGAGCTATCATCAATATAGGCCAATCCTTTTTTGATGAGTTTTACTGCCAGTGCATACAGTTGATCAAAATAATCAGAAGCATATAATTCATTGGCCCATTCAAAACCCAGCCACCGGACGTCAGATTTGATACTCTCTACATATTCGGTTTCTTCGGTAATGGGATTTGTATCGTCAAAACGCAGGTTGGTGCGGCCGCCATATTTTTTAGCCAGGCCAAAATTCAGGCAGATGCTTTTGGCATGGCCGATATGCAGGTAACCATTAGGTTCCGGTGGGAACCTGGTAGTGATGGATTGGTATTTCCCGCTCTTCAGATCCGCTTCTACGATCTCTTCAATAAAATTCAGGCTCTTTTCTTCAGACATATTGTTTTGTTAGGGCGACAAAGTTAAGCTTTGCTCCCCAACCTCAGGCAGGCATGGGATACTTGTTCAGGAAAGCGATGGCTTTTATCATATCATCATGCAAAACCCTGTCCACACTATTAAAACTGATTTCCTTACGAAAGGCTGTCACCAGCGCCTCAATGGCAGCGGAGCTGGTGGCAGGACGCCTGAACTCCAAAGCCTGTGCAGCGCTGAGTAATTCTATTGCCAATACTTTTTCAACATTCTGCACCACCCGGTAGCATTTGGTTGCCGCATTGGCGCCCATGCTCACATGGTCTTCCTGGTTATTGGAAGAAGAGATGCTGTCGACCGAGGCGGGCGTGCACAATTGCTTGTTCTCACTCACAATGCCCGCGGCAGTGTACTGCGGGATCATAAACCCGGAATGCAGACCCGGATCCTTCACTAAAAACAAAGGAAGCCCGCGCTGGCCGCTGATCAGCTGGTAGGTTCTTCTTTCCGAGATGTTGGCCAGTTCACTCATGGCAATGGCCAGGTAATCCAATACCAGCGCCAGAGGCTGGCCATGAAAATTGCCGCCACTGGCAATCAGGTCATCATCCGGAAATATATTGGGATTATCTGTAACGGAATTGATTTCCCGCATGAACACGTTCAGTACATGGTCAAAAGCATCTTTTGAGGCGCCGTGCACCTGTGGTATGCAGCGGAACGAATAAGGATCCTGTACCTGTTGTTTGGCTTGCCGGCTAATAACGCTGCCTGCAAGGTACTGGCGAAGTTTTGCAGCCGTATCAACCTGTCCCTTATGTGCCCTTACTGCATGAATCTGGGCCTGCAACGGTTCCATGACGCAATCAAACGCATCAAATGAAAGTGCACTAATCAGGTCAGCCATCTGCAGCAGGTGCTCCGCTTTTTTCAGGCAAAGCAACCCGTAGGCGCTCATAAACTGCGTACCATTGATCAGGGCCAGCCCCTCTTTGCTTTGCAGGTGAATCGGCTCCCAATTAAACTTTTGCATGGCTTCAGCAGCCGGCATCTTTTTTCCTGCGTGGTACACTTCACCCAACCCAACCAGGGGCAGGCTAAGATGGCTCAATGGCGCGAGGTCGCCCGATGCACCCAGCGATCCCTGTGTATAAATAACAGGTAGCACATCATTATTGTACATGTCCATTAACCGTTTAACAGTGTCTATCTGTACACCGCTATGTCCGTAGCTGAGCGATTTGATTTTCAGCATCAGCATCAGTTTTACAATATCCCGGGGTACTTCTTCGCCGAGTCCGCATGCATGCGACACCAGCAGATTGTATTGTAATTGCTCAATCTGGCTGGCATCTATTTTTACATTCTGCAAAAAACCGAAGCCTGTATTAATGCCATAAAACAAACCATCTTTATCTTCCATTTTTCGGTCGAGGTAAGCCCTGCAGGCTACAATGCGCTCATGAGCATCAAAAGTGACAGATACCAGTTGTTCATAATCCAGCAGGTGTTTTATCTGTTCAAAATGCAGCCATTTACGGTCAAGCGGAAGGTAATTATAGCTCATGAAGACAATCGTTTAAAGCAAAGTAAGGGTTTTCAGATAAGGTAAAGGAGGGTTTGTTCAACTGGCGATTTTTGCTTTATTTTGCGCCTCTGCAAGCTGTTTATGGTTCGGTAGCTCAGCTGGATAGAGCAACTGCCTTCTAAGCAGTAGGTCATTGGTTCGAATCCAATCCGGATCACACAAAAGCCTCTTAATATACTGATTGCAAATATATTAAGAGGCTTTGTTCGTCTAAACGATGATCAGCTCATGCCAGCGTTACAGTTTCGTTAGATAAACGAACCCATCGAAGCTGGTCCAATTTAGGGGCCACTTCCCATTCATTACAGTGCTCAATCACATTACTGTTGTCGTCAATGATCCTTGTGATGGTCAGCTTTACTTTTCCACCGATGTATTCGCAGGGGTTGGCAACATATACCCGCATGGTTACCGGGTGGCGTTCCGGAAGAAAAGTATCGCAATTCCATTTTTGTTTACTTGACTCTTTGATTACATTGCACTTGATTTCTTTTTCGTACTGGACGAAAAAGTAGGTCTTAAAGCTGACCTCGACACTTAATTCGTATCGTACCAGGAGCGGCACATCTCCTGCCTTACGTTTCCGTAGATTGAATAAATTGAGATTCATCATGCTATAGGGGGTTTAGATATCTCACATGATCAATTACGGGGTTCGCAGGATACACTTGCACAGGAGCAATTAAACATTCCGTAAATGCGCGAGTAAAAGTAAAGAAAGGCTTAGTTCCACTATATCACTGAACCTGTTAACTAAATGTGATCATATTCTTCTTTACAGCGTAAGAAAATCTTTTGACCTGTAATAAATTTACTACCTGGCAACGGGGCAGTTTAGGTATTCAATAATATGCTCCCAAAATATTAATAATCCTTAGCATCATCAGGACAATTACCCGCCATTTCTGTTTCGAGTGTTGCATGGTGAACATTGAGGTGTTCCAACTTATGCTTAAATGTCTTTTTAATTTCTTCTACCTGTTGCATGGTAGCGCTGTCGGCAACTGTCAGGTGTGCTGTCAGTGCATTCTGAGTGGTACTTACTGCCCACACATGTATATGATGTATCCCTTGTACCCCCGTTACGTCCAAAGCTGCTGCCCTGACCTGCTGCAGGTCAATACCTTCGGGAACCCCATCGAGCGACATACGCAGGCTCTCTTTAAGCAGGCTCCAGGTTCCGAAGACGATGACCACTGCAATCATAACACTGAAAACCGGGTCAAGCCAGAACCAGTTTGTATAATGTATCAAGATGCCGGCACCTACCAACCCTACTGATACTAAAGCGTCTGATAACAGATGCAGGTAAGCGCTCCTGATATTGATATCTTTTTCTTTATCCTTCATGAACAGGAACGCCGTAAAAGCATTAATGACGATGCCTATTCCGGCTACCAAGGCAATCGTATTGCCCGGCAGTGGTTCAGGTGCCAGTAAGCGGTGAATGGCTTCGTAAACTATGGCTCCAATGGAAACCAGCAATATAACAGCATTGAACAGGGCCGTAAGTATGGATGTTTTGCGATAACCATAGGTATACCTTTCATTAGGCTTCACTTTTGCTAACCGGTATGCCAGAAGCGACAAAGCCAGTGCACCTACGTCTGCGAGGTTGTGACCGGCATCACTCAGCAGCGAAAGAGAATGAATATATAACCCGGTGAAGACTTCGATTACCACAAACAACAAATTGAGCAAGATCCCAATAATGAATGCCCTGTTCACACTTGTAATATTTACCGGGTGATGGCTATGGTGGTGTTGATGGCTGTGGTGTTCTCCTATGCTCATTAATCGTTGATTCACTGCAAAGATAACGTTCCCCGATAAGCATTTTATCAGTAACTTGTCAGGCCCAAACCACCTTACAGTTGCTATGTCAGAACAGGTTACCATTAAGGATATTGCCAGGCTGCTTAATATTTCCCCTTCTACGGTATCAAGGGCATTAAAATCAAGCGCTGAGATCAATAAAGAAACACAGCGGCTGGTGAAAGAGACGGCCCAGCGGTTGAATTATCAGCCCAATATGGCAGCATTAAGCCTGGTAAAAGCAAAAACAAAATCCATTGGCGTCATTGTACCCAATCTGGGATACTATTTTTTCTCCACTGCCCTGCAGGGAATTGAAGATACAGCATCCAAAAGGGGCTACACGGTCATCGCCAGCCAGTCGCTTGAGCGCTATGAAAGGGAAATCAAGAATACAAAAGATATGATGCGCAGCAGTGTGGATGGAATTATTTTATCATTGGCGCAGCACACGAAGGACTATACTCATATATTTCAATTACAGCAAAAAGGACTGCCCGTTGTTTTGATTGATCGTATTGCAGATGAATTGAATACCTCAAAGGTCATTGTCGATAATATGGCAGGCGCTTTCGGCGCCGTGGAACACCTGATTAAAATGGGATACAGGCGTATTGCTTACCTGGCTGGCCCGCCCGAGCTCATCATCAGCAACCGCCGCAAAGAAGGATACCGGCTGGCACATATAAAATATAAAATCCCGTTAGACGATGCATTGCTTGTACACTGCGAAATTGACCACGATAAAACCGTAAAGGAAGTATTGAAGCTGCTCAAACTGCCGCAGCCGCCTGATGCCATTTTTGCTTTCAGTGATCGTTTGGCAGTAGCAGCCATGGTTGCAGCCAAAACAAAAAAACTGCGCATTCCTGAAGACCTTGCCATTATTGGATTCAACGATGAGCCCATTGCTTCATATACTTCTCCTTCCATTTCAAGTATTCATCAACCAATATTTGAAATGGGACAAATGGCTGCGGGGTTACTGATTGACCAGATAGAGCAAGGAAAATCATTCACCCCACAAACAAAATTGTACACAACCAGGCTGATCAAAAGAGAGTCTTCGAAAAAGAGATAGCTGTCTACCGCAGGTTCTTCACTTCTAATTTATCCATATCAGCATAATCCTGGTTTTCTCCCGCCATACCCCAGATAAAAGCATACGATGAAGTACCAGCGCCTGCATGGATACTCCATTCAGGTGAAATAACTGCCTGGTGGTTACTTACAACCAAATGCCTTGTTTCTGTTGGCTCTCCCATCAAATGCATTACTATCTGTTCTTCAGGCAGGTCAAAATAGAAATAGACCTCGTTGCGGCGCAGGTGTGTATGCGGAGGAATAGAATTCCATACACTGCCATTTAATAATTCGGTAAAGCCCATCACCAGCTGGCAGCTCTGCACCCGGTCTGGCAAAATATACTGGTAGATCTTACGGTAATTAGACGTTAATGCGTCTCCCAGTGTGAGTGGTATAATATCTGCCTTATGAATATGAACAGCAGGATAAGCTGCAGCTGCCAATGCCGAATTGATATAAAATAAGGCCGGGTTATCGGTAGTTGCACTTTCAAATGTTATTGCCCGTTTTCCTTTGCCTATGTACAGGCAATCTTTGTTTTCCAGTTCAAATACTTCTTCATCCACTGTTACCGTCCCTTTACCGCCTACATTAATGATACCCGCTTCCCTTCTTTCCAGAAAATAGCCAGCTTTTGTCAGCTCCTGAAAGGCAGGCAGGGTCAATTTCTCCTGTACAGGTTTCGCGCCAAGAATAATGTAACGGTCCTGCATGGAATAAGTGGCCGTGATTACATCTTTTTCGAAGACTTTATCTACCAAGAATGCCTCCCGAAGCTGGGCTGTGTCCATCTTTTTTACTTCCTCAACACTTCTGGAAGACTGATACTTAAAAGGATACGACATGTTACTACTGTTTTATATATTGTTCTATTTATACACACTTATTGTCAATGGATGCTCAAGTTGCATTTGTTTATCCAGCAAATATTGCTTCCATGCTTCGAATGTTGCAAAACCGCCTTGTTTATCCCATGATGCTCCCTGGAAATAAAGCAAGGCCTTATGCTGCGGGATGGCGGTACTTAAAATATAATGTCCTGTATGTCCGTAATGGTCTGCAGTCGTGGCCGGTATTGCTGCCGCCTCACTTTGCTGCGTAACCAGCACTCCGATACGGATGGTCCCATCTGCCTGTGCCGGTTGTTCATAAGCCAGTAACCCATTTTTTGTATGTACATCACTCCACTGCTGCCCGTTTCCCGGCAACCTGGCAATTCCTGTTGCAACAGTTAATACAGGCTTTGCAGCAGTATATTTTACTTCAATTTTATTCAGGTAAGCGCCCGCATCCAATGTAATGGTTTTTGTTTCCGATACTTTTGTATTGGCTGCTTTCCATGGTTGGTAATCTAATTGAAAGCTGATGCGCAGGGGCCCCTTATCAAGCACTTTATAACTGCTATAGTTGGCAGAAGGATACAATTGATGATCCAGGTAAGGCGCTATGCCTCCTGCACCCAATGACGTCCCAACACCATAAAAGTCAAGCCCCTTGCCATGGTCCTTATGATAGTCCCCATCCTTATACCATTGATCAATCACCATTTCACTGGTACGTTTTGCCCATACATCAATGCCATTACTTATTTCCCCTGTTTTCTGCAACGAAGGCCCATACATGCGAAAGCCGATGCGGTCATTTTCCCAGGCAAAATCATCCATTCTTTCCGGTACAAAACGGCCATAGGCCCTGTTCATATATGTTTTTGGCACTTGCTTCCTGATATAATAATATGCAGTTGATCCGGCAGTCACACCTGATTGAAAGATGATAGCCTGCGGAGTTTTCTTCCCTTTGTAAATAACCTGGGAGGCAATTTCTTCTCCCGTTTGTGCATTTACTACTATTGTTTTATCAGGTGTGTACGTTGCAGCCGCCAATCGATGCCAGGGCAATTCAACCATCTCTTCTTTCCTGTTCATACCAGTCATATTTTGCACGGTTACTTTCAGTACTTCTTTTTCCTTACCGTACATAAGTTTGAACAACTCGGTGCCTGCTAAAAGATAAGCGCCTACCCCATACACTTCGGTATCATCAGTTGTTACTTTATCCGGAGAAGCGCCCGGCACCTGCACAAAACCAAGTTTGCCATCTTCGTGCACGCAGGCATTCAATGCTTCCCATGCTTTCCGGATCACAGGAAAATAGTCTGCGTATGGCAAGTAACCGTTATTAACACCCCATGTCAGTGCGTAGGTGAAGAACGCGGTGCCGCTTGTTTCTTTCGAAGGATAACTAGCAGGATCCAATAAACTGGCATGCCAGGTACCGTCGGCCTGCTGTAATGAGGCGATGCGCCTGGCCATAGATTTGAATATCCTGCTGTACCGTTGCCTGCCAGGATAAGTTGCCGGCATATTGTCCAGTATACGCGTCAATGCAGCAATGACCCATCCGTTACCACGGCTCCAGAATACTTTCTGCCCGTTCTTTTCTTTTTGATCAAAATACCGGCTGTCGCGGAAATATAAATGTTCGGTGGTATCGTATAAATAATCGCTCGTTTTCCACCACAGTTTATGCATGATATCCAGGTACTTTTTCTCGCCGGTAGCTGTATAAAGACAGGCCAGTGTAGGCGGCCCCATGAACAATGCATCGCACCAGGCCCACTCCTGGTTTTGAATTCCTTTATTAGCTGTCCAGTCCAATGATGCTGTATGCGGCTGCCGGATGATATCGTCTCCCAATTCCTTCATGGGTGTTATCATGGCAGGATCATGGTAAAGCATATATAGTGCTGCATAGGTCTGCCCAACACAATAATCATCTGCAAAAAACCTCCGCGGCCCGCCTTTCCACAGGTTCTTCTCCCCTGTTCTTTTTAAAAAATCCAGGCTTCTTTCATCATTAGCAATTTTTGCCCATGCCATCTGCCCTATATAATAGGCACCGTTGGTCCAGTCAGTAGCAGGGTATTTCCACGCTTTTGTTTCCAGTTCATTCAGTTGCCAGTCAGCCGTTTTTTTTATGGCTTTATAGATATCACTGGTGGCAATGGGAGATTGGGCATTGGTAAGCATCGTTGCCGCAAAGAGTGCAAACAACCCGGCTAAGCTGATTTTTTTCATATACAACCAATTGTAGCATTTGAATGCGGCAAAGTACGCCAATAACGTTTAGTTGAAATGAAAAAAGGGCCGGAAACGTTTGCAATGGTTTGATCTGCCGGCTACGGAAATTTATTTCCCGCCATTGGCTTTCAAATCATTCACACAATTGGCATCGAGCGATGGCAGGGTATTATTGAGCATGTTCATCAGTCCTGAAGTTTCTATGGCATGAAACATCAGGCAATTTTGATTGCTGCAATGTCCTTTACTTCCAGCGTCTTCATGGTTGGCAACCATGGGGGTTCCATTGTTAACCAACCCCATCAAATGGCCCGTTTCATGCATCAATACGCCGGACTCGACCTTCACCCTGCTGGCCTGGTTGAAACCGCCGCTATTGGCCTGGATGGTTTTTTCGAGCATGACAACGGCTGTATTCCTGTAAGCAACTCCCGCAACGCCGCGCTCTGTATAGTCGGCATCGGCAAAATAAACATAGAGGGATATTTGATTCCCATCCGTGTACAATGTCCTGTTCTTATCTGCAAATGCCGCTGCATCATCAGCTGTGATGGTGGCTTTACCAATAGACTCCACCTGTTTATAAGTAACGCTGATACCTCCGGGCTTATTGAGGTAGGTATTCAGGAAGGAGACAAGGTTATTGACCGATTCATCTTGTGGTTTCATGCCCGGCGCATACTGCACTTCAATATTCAGACGCGTGTAAACAGCAGCCGATAGCAGGTCCCGCCCCGATAGCCCTACGCCCAGCTTATCAGCGGTTCCTGCCGGCCCGGTTAATACGGTAGATGTGGTTTCCTTTCGACAGCCGGCTATCGTTGCAATAAAAATAAAACAGATAAATATTTTTTTCATAAATATGGTTGTTTAGATCATAGTAATGGAACCTTCCTATAACCTGTATAGAAAAAACAATGCCAGAGTTACAACACCCGCTCCGGTCACCCGTTCAGGGTTTGGCGCCTCACAATGTTTCTGTACATTCGTGCCATTCATATCAATCAGCACCCATGGATGTAAAAATTGAGCCTGGCTGGAAGGAAGTACTGAAGCATGAATTTATCAAACCCTATTTTTTGCAGGTAGCCGCTCACCTGAAAACCGAGAAAGCAACAGGGGCTGTGATATACCCGCCAGGGCCACTCATTTTCAATGCTTTTGACAAGGCGCCTTTTGACCGGGTGAAAGTGGTATTGTTGGGGCAGGACCCTTATCACGGCACCGGGCAGGCGCATGGGCTGAGCTTTTCAGTACCTGATGGCGTTAAGCCCCCACCCTCATTGGTCAATATTTACAAAGAATTACAACAGGATACCGGCTTGTCCATACCAACAACCGGCAACCTGACCAAATGGGCCGAACAGGGCGTGTTATTAC
>JBHAFM010000127.1:0-8236 GCA_041856175.1 Sediminibacterium sp. | reverse complement strand
CAAACCTGGAACTGCATTACACCGAATGGAGTGCATCGTATACACCTGCCGATCCGGTTCATGACAGCTATCATGAACCGGCATATGTATTGCAAAAACTAAAACAGGTGGGCAATGCGGCTAACTCCATGTCGTATTGGGTGTTCACAGATATTTTTGAAGAGCCGGGGCCGCGGTTCACCCCTTTTCACGGAGGCTTTGGAATGCTGAACATACAAGGGATTAATAAACCTGTATTTTATGCATACCAGTTTTTAAATCGCCTGGGAAATATTGAACTGGTAAACAAAGATGCTGCTTCATGGGTTTGCAGGGATTCATCCGGAAACATGCAGGCATTGGTTTGGGATTTCACTTACACGCTTCCCGATTCCACCAATAACCAACAGTATTTTGTCCGTGATCTGCCTTCGAAATCAAAAGGCAAACTAAAGATCAATATTGCAAATGCGCCCAATGGCAATTATGCGCTTGAAGTGTATAAAGCAGGTTACCGCAGTAACGATGCTTATTCAACTTATTTGTCAATGGGAAAACCTGCTCAACTTACAAAGCAACAGGTAGAGCAAATCAAAAAGCAAAATGATGGTTCGCCAGTTTTAAAGGAGATTATTACTATAAAAAATGGCACTCCGTTTTTAAAAGAGCTGGACATCCGTGAGAACGATGTCTTCTTTTTCAATATTATCAAGCTATAACAAATCCAATGAGGAAAAAAATCATCTTGCTTTTGTTGTGCTTTATCACACTTTATACGGCCTTTGCACAAAATGTAATTGTTGCCATTAATGCAACTCAGAACAAACGTTTGATTTCTCCATTCATATATGGCCGGAACCAAACCTTTGACAAGCCTATACAATTTTACTTAGATGCTGGCTTACGCTTCTCCCGTATGAACGGAGGTAACAACGCAACAGGTTATAACTGGCGTAAAAAAATTACAGTTCATCCCGACTGGTATAATAATGTTTATGGTACTGATTGGGATGCATACGCACAAAATATTGGCTCCAATTATCCCGATATGCAGGGCATGTTTGCTTTTCAATTAATAGGCAGGGTTGCCTCCAACACAAATAACAACTTCAATGACTGGGCTTATAACCAATCCAAGTATTGGTCTGGTGTTTGTCAGAACTTAGCCGGTGGAGGAACACCCGATCCAAACGGCGGGTGCAAGGCGCTGGTTGAGGGAAATACTAATTTGTTTACAGAGCCCTGGCCTGCCGATTCTTCCGTTGGGATTCTTAATCATTGGTTTGGGACCAATGGTATAGGACTTAACAAAAAACAGTTTGTATACTGGAATATGGACAACGAGGTAGACATATGGAGTGGCACTCATGATTATGCTATGCCAATGCAGATATCGGCGGCTGCCTTTATGGATCACTACATAGAATTAGCGAAGAAAGCAAAAGCTTTGTGTCCTGGCATCAAGCTCTGCGGGCCTGTTGCAACCTCGGAATGGCAATGGTACAATTGGTCAAATGAAAGTATTTACATCAATGGCAGGTATTATCCCTGGATTGAGTATTTCATAAAACGCCTGGGCGATGAGTATAAGGCAACTGGTATCAAACTAGTAGATGTATTAGATATTCACAACTACCCCTGGTATAATAGTGATGATGCTGCGGCATTGCAGGGACACCGGATTTATTATGATACCACCTATGATTATCCGGGTTCAAACGGTATTAAATCAAGTAAAGGCGGCTGGGATAACTCACTTACAAAACAATATATTTTCAAGCGTATCGGCGGCTGGTTAAATGAACATTTTGGCGCCAACCATGGCATAACATGTGGTGTAAGCGAATGGGGTACCATGTCAAGCAGCAACCCAAGCCTTGAATCTGTTATATATGCTTCGCATTTGGGTGTATTTGCAAACAATGGTGTTGAATTGTTTTCTCCATGGAACTGGTCTGTCGGCATGTGGGAAACCCTGCACCTCTTTAGCAGGAACGCAAAAAAATATAGTGTTTCAAGTACTTCTTCAAATGAGAATATGGTATCTGCCTACTCATCAGTAAACGAAAACGCTGACTCTTTAACGGTGATGCTTATCAACCGTGATATGGCTGCTTCCCGTACCATTACCATAAACCTGAGCAATTTTTCTGTTGCTAATGGGAATTACCAAACATTGCAGTTATCGTCTTTGCCGGCAACAGAGACTTTTGTATCGCATACCCAAAATGCGCTTAAACAAAATACTGTGGCGGTAAATTCAAATGCACTTACCATAACTATACCGGCACTTTCTACCACGGCAATTCTGCTCGTTAAAACCACCGCAACTCCTGTTACTTACGTTTCTTTGGCTAACCGGGCTACCGGATTGTTTATGGATGGGTTGAATAATTTCACCGGCGGATCCAATGCAGGCCAGTGGAGTAACAGTGGCAGCAATGCCCAGCAATGGATTTTAGAAACGGCCGGAACTTATATGAAAATAAAAAACCGTGCTTCAGGCTTATACCTGGATGGCATGGGCAGCACAAATAATGGCGCAGTGGTAGCTCAAAAAATCAGCAGCAGCAGTTTTAACCAGCAATGGCAACAGGTAGCGTCCGGAAACTATATAAAGTTCAAGAACAGAGCTACAGGCTTGTACATTGATGGTTTAGGAAAAACAATCAATGGCAATGATTTAGGCCAATGGGAAAAAAGCAGTAGCAGTAACCAGGAGTGGACAGTAACCAATTTGGCAAATTCACGAATAATCACTGGCATAGCATCAGCTGATGAACCGAAATTCCAGGTACAATTAAATCCGAATCCATTCACATCAAGTTTTAACTTGAAAATTTCCAACCCGGGCGACGTAAAAAGCATCGCGATTTTTGACGTGTCAGGCAGGCGGGTTGAATCCATTGAATATTCAGCAGTTTCAAATTTAATGGAAATGGGAGCTTCCTTGAAACCGGGAATGTATGTGGTAAAGGTATATGGCATAAACTGGTCGCAATCTATTAAGGTTGTAAAGGAGTAATTATCTCGGAAGCAATGATAGAAATGGATATTGCTTGGTATTGGTACAGTCCGGCAGGCAAGCTGGTGAAATCCGGCTAAGAGCAAGTTCTGAAAACTTAATGGAGAAAAGCTGGTAATTAAAGCAGCATAGAATTAAATGCTTTTGAATCAAATATATTTCATGAGTCAAATCGACTAATGAAGTTGGATAAAATGATAACAATCAAAAAAAGAACAGATAAATGAGTTAATTAAGGAGGTATCAAAATGGTTAAACAAATATATGTTGTTGCGCAAATTGGTATTTTAAGCTTTTCTTTTCTGATTGGCCCGGGTGCCAGGGCACAGGAAAAGCCATCAGTGGAGGCCGAAGATTTCAAACCGGCATCCACCAACCAGGCAGGGAGTGAATACCCTCAGGTTAATTCCGAACGCCGTGTCAGGGTACGCATCAAGGCTCCTGAAGCAACCAATGTTCAGTTAGATATCAGCGGGGTCAGATATCCTTTGACAAGGGGGACGGATGGCTTTTGGATGGGCGATTCGAAGCCGCTGGACGAAGGCAACCATTACTACGGACTCGTTATTGATGGCGCCCAGGTACCCGATCCGGGCAGTACATACATATTCGGCTCCGGTGCCTGGCGGAATGATATCGAAATCCCGGCGGGTGATCAGGATTTCTACGCTTTGAAAAACGTACCTCACGGCCAGTTGCGCGAAATTTATTACTACGGAAACACCAGTAACGCAATCAGGCATTGTTTTGTATATACCCCACCGGATTATGACAGGAATGTAACCAAACGCTACCCGGTGCTGTATTTGCTACATGGATATCGCGAAGGAGAAAGTGGCTGGAGTAACCAGGGACGCGCGGGCCTGATCATGGATAACCTGCTTGCCGATGGTAAGACCCGGCCATTTATAATAGTGATGGAAAACAGTGGTACTACAGGTGATTTGAGCAAACAGGGCGGCCTTGCCGGTTTCGACTTTAGAATATTCGAACACATACTTCTTGAGGACGTGATCCCGTACATTGATTCCAATTTCCGCACGATAGCGGATCAGCCAAACCGGGCGATGGCCGGTCTGTCTATGGGCGGTATGCAGAC
The DNA here is from genome assembly GCA_041856175.1 of Sediminibacterium sp. Taxonomy (GTDB): domain Bacteria; phylum Bacteroidota; class Bacteroidia; order Chitinophagales; family Chitinophagaceae; genus Sediminibacterium. The sequence continues at coordinate 4,133 of JBHAFM010000127.1, read as the reverse complement.
TAAGCGTATCACGCTGGCTAACCTTAACACGTTTTCGCATATTGGTCTTTTTAGTGGCGGTAGCATCTCCACAAACGATGTAGATAAAGCGTCCGGGTTTAAGGAAAAGATCAAACTTGTATTTGTTGGTTACGGAAGCCGCGAACTCGATAAGGATCACAGCGCTTTCGGCGGTGATCCCAGCGTAAACACCGAAGCGTTGAAGCAAGCCGGTATCAACAGCGTGTTTTATGTTTCGCCGAATACAGCCCACGAATGGCAGAGTTGGAGGCGCAGTTTACACGAGTTTGCCCCCTTGCTGTTCCGTGACGTTACGTCTGGTGTCCGCAGGGGTGGCTTTGGCGGCCCCATTAAGCTGGGACCCGATGACAAGCCCGCCTTTGACAATCCACCTACCGGGTTCAGGGACAAGCGTGAAAATATTGCTCACGGCACTATTGCTACTGTTCAGTATAACTCCAAAACGCTCTCGACACGTAGGGAGATGCTGGTTTATACACCGCACGGTTATTCACCCCACCGAAAGTACCCCGTGATTTATTTACTGCATGGTCTCAATTCCGGTGCCGGTCAATGGCCGTACTGGGTCCATGCTGACAATGTCATCGACAACCTGCTGGCCGACGGTAAAATCGCACCTGTGATTATGGTTTTTCCTAATTGCAATACAAACATAACGGTGTCCAATCCCAAACCTGATGAACAGGAAGAGCGAAAAGGCGGATTTAAAGGTTATGGCAAGCCTTTCGAAAACGATTTGCTCAACGACATCATCCCTTACATCGAATCTCATTATTCGGTTTATACCGACCGCAAACATCGTGCACTAGCAGGGTTGTCAATGGGCGGTGGCCAATCGTTGAATATCGGCCTTTCGTATATCAATACTTTTGCTTACGTCGGTGGGTTTTCATCAGCCCCGAATACCAATGAATTCGGCGGACTTTCTGACACCAAACTGTTGCCGGATTTGGTGGCAGCCAGGGAGCAGCTTAAAGTATTGTGGCTTAGCTGTGGCAACAAGGATGGACTGAGCAGTGTCAGCCAGCGTGTGCACCAGCACCTTAAAGAACAAGGGGTGCCGCATGTGTGGCATGTGGATGAGAATGCGCACGACGATACCGAGTGGGCCAATAATCTGTATCTTTTTGTACAGCATATTTTCAGATAAGCGTAATATCGTAGTATATAGAAGAAATGAATACGATTCAAAAATTGCTTTTTGCAATGGCCTTTTGGGAAGAGTAATTGTTTAGTTGTGTTCTCAATGTTTTACTGAAAATGGTTTACGGGCTATTCCTAAAGTGCCCATCTTTTTTTGATTTTTAAAATCACGCAGAATAGTAACTTCTGCAGAAAGTTTAACTGTATGTTTTTTAGAAACGCTTGCAAATTAAATTGTTTCTGCAAAATGAATAACAAAGCCCTGTTGACTGTTTGCCTGTTGAATTTGCTCTTAGCTCCATTGATATTGTTTTCGCAGTCAACAGCTAAGATGGTTTCCCTGCAATCGCCTAATCAAAAAATTAATGTGGCATTGTTATGTCAGCAAAATAGTGATCAGGGTGACTGGTATATAAAAGCATCTTACAATAATAATGGAAAAAATATAGTAGCAATTCCCCGTATAGATGTAGGATTGTCACGCAGTGACCAGGACTTTTCGAAAGAACTGAAATTCCTCAAAGTAAGTAAACCGATTTTAATAAAAAAACAATATACAGCGCTGCATGTCAAACGTTCTGTTTGCAGCAATTCTGCCAATATTTCTTAATCAATGTAATTCTCTATAATGAAAAAACTAATTGCTGCCTTCGTTCTTTTATTTGTTATAAAGTGCATTAATGCCCAGCCAAAAAAATTTGATAACATTCTTTATGGTGTGGCTTACTATCACGAATACATGCCGTACGAACGGCTGGATAAGGACATTCAAATGATGAAGAATGCCGGCATCTCTGTTGTTCGCCTTGGTGAATCTTCATGGGGTTTGTTTGAGCCACAGGAAGCCCACTTTGAATTTGCATGGATGGACAGAATCATTGATAAGATGCACAATGCGGGAATAAAAGTGATACTGGGCACGCCAACCTATTCCATTCCAGCCTGGTTAGGTGTAAAACACCCTGAAGTCTTTGTAGAAAGAATTGATGGTTCGAAAAGCAGCTACGGCATCAGGCAGAATTTCGATATCACTAACGCTGCTTATCTTTTTTACAGTGAGCGCATCATCCGGAAAATGCTGGAACATTATGCAAAACATCCTGCTATCATAGGCTACCAGGTGGATAACGAAACTTCCAACTACGGTGCTGCCAATCCGGACTACTTCCGCAGCTTTGTTGACTACATGAAAGAGAAATATAAAACCACTGATTCGCTGAATAAATTATGGGGATTGAATTATTGGGGAATGAGATTGAATGGATGGGATGAATTTCCAACAAGAAAAAGCGCTACCAATCCATCTTATAAACTGGAGTGGGACAGGTATAGTCAGAAAGTGCCTGCTGATTTTCTTACCTGGCAGGCCAATATAGTTAGCGAATACAAACGTCCCGATCAATTTATCACGCATTGCTTTATGCCCTGGCTCACCAGTATTGACCAATATGCAGCGAACAAAAAACTGGATATGCCTGCACTGAATGTGTATCATGGAAGTCAGAATGATGTTAGCGGCGAAGATGTAATGTGGGCCGATGATTTTTATCGCAGCGTTAAGAAAATAAACCACATCGTTACAGAGACCAATGCACAAGCTATCGGATGGGATTCAAAAGGACAATATCCTCCATTTTACGGCCAGGCAAGATTGTTTACATACTCTCATATTGCAAGCGGTGCCAACATGGTAGAATACTGGCACTGGCATTCCATTCATTACGGACAGGAAACTTATTGGAAAGGCGTACTGGGACATGATTTGGAACCCAATCGTTTTTACAATGAAGTAAGCCAGACAGCACATGAGTTGCAGAAGATAGGCCCAAAGCTGGTCAATCTAAAAATCAAAAACAAAGTAGCAGTACTTTATAGCCGTGAATCAGATTTTGGTTTAAGCTACATGCCTTTTAAAAACGGAAATGCTTATTTGGATGTAGTAAGACAAATGCATAGAGCTGCGTTTAGAAGCAACCTGGGTGTTGATTTTGTATTGGCAGAAAACGCTGATTTTAACGGGTATCAAATTTTACTGGTGCCGCCTTTATATATTGCCAGCGATGCCCTGCTCAAAAAAATAGCTGATTTTGTTGAAAACGGCGGTCATGTGATCATGTCGGTGAAAAGTGGATTTTGCGACGAGAATTCCGTGGTGCGCTATACAAAAGCTCCGGGCCCATTAAGAAAGGCAGCAGGATTTTATTACCAGGAATTTTCTACTATAAAATCGTTATCTCTCCGGGATGATCCTTTTAAAGCAGGCAGTGAAAAAAACAAAGCAACTGATTGGGCTGAGTTCATTATTCCTGAAACTGCAAAAACATTGGCGACCTACGATGATCCATTCTTCGGAAAATATCCTGCCATCACTCAAAATAAATTTGGTAAAGGAAGTTTTATTTATGAAGGATGCCTTGTGTCTGATGAAATTCAATCAAAAATAGTTGCTGCTAAAGCAAAAGAAATTGGATTGATGGGTGATAACCAACTAACCTATCCAATTGTAATGAGGTACGGAACAAACGACCAGGGAAAAACCATTCGTTATTATCTGAATTATTCAGACAAAGACCAATCCCTGATGTACAATTTTGACAAGGGTACTGATTTACTAAGCAGCAAAGCCTTAAAAAAAGGAGACAACTTTATATTGAAACCCTGGGATCTTTTGATTGTTGAGGAGTAAAGAAGGAACACAGATATTATAAAGGGGAATGAATTGGGTGGAAGCATATGTAAGCTCCCCTAAAATGAAATAGTCATTACTTTTCATTCAATTTAAGCTTTTAGCTTGTGCGCTTATTTGCGTATAAGAATATCGTAAACCAACAGAAGATGGCTTAAAAAGGGGTCTGTAAAATGAACTGTGTCAAAGAATAATTAAGATGTAGTAAAAAAGAGGCGGGGTCGGCTCCAATCACAGAGCAAGGCACCGCCTCTTTTTTACGGTGAACTGTCAGAGATCTGTT
>JBHAFM010000126.1:0-3873 GCA_041856175.1 Sediminibacterium sp. | reverse complement strand
CCAATTGGTAGGCAGCGGGGTCTTTGATGTTCCTGCTGGCGAAATCAACGGCTTCTCTTCTGTCGAGATAATTGCTTCCATGTTTGTATTGGTAAATATATTCCGCTAATCCTTTGTTGTCTTTCTTATCTGCCAGGATGATTTTATCGGCGTCAACATTGATCAGGTCAGGTTTGGAGGAAACCTTGAACAGGAAGCTGTCCGTTCTGTTCTCCACCCAAACATTATGACGTGTTTTGGCTGTTCCGTTGTATACATCAATGGCCAGTGGCAGTGTAAAAATCTTATCGCCCTGCTGGGTCTGTTGAATGATCACTTTCGCTGTTTGCGCAGCGGCATCATAACCATAGCTGATATCCAGGCTGGGGTTGCCATTACCAAAATACCATTGGTTAAAGAACCAGTTCAGGTCCTTCCCGGTCACTTCTTCAAATGCTAATCTTAATTTGTGTGCACTGCCATTACCAAATTTATTGTTGGTCAAATATTTATTCAGTGAGGCAAAAAAAGCGTCATCGCCTACATAATTGCGGAGCATGTGAAGGATGCGTCCTCCCTTGTGATAGCTCACCCGGTCAAACATATCTTCTTTGTCGCGGTAATGAAAACGAACCAGGTCTTTGTTCTGATCGCCGCTTCTCAGGTACTCCTGCATTTCTTTAAAATTTTCAAAAGCGGCTTCTTCTTTGCCATATTTATATTCTAACCAGAGCAACTGGCTATAATCGGCAAAACTTTCATTCACCGTCAGGTTGCTCCAGCTTTCAGCGGTAACGAGGTCGCCGAACCACTGGTGAAACAATTCGTGCGCAATGGTGCTTTCCCATTCATTGCCATCTACCAGTTCACGTGCATCCTGCTGTGCGCTTTCCTGGTGAAGGGTAGCGGTGGTGTTTTCCATGGCGCCGCTGACATAATCGCGACCCACAATCTGGCTATACTTTGGCCAGGGGTAGTCGATGCCTAATTTTTCAGAGAAGAACTTCATCATTTCCGGGGTATGGCCGAATATTTTACGAGCTACTTTTTCGTATGCTTTCTCCACATAATAACTGACTTCTTTACCCTTATAACTGTCTTTTACAATGGCATAATCACCCACCCCAATGAAAAAGAGATAGGGGGCATGCGGCTTATCCATCACCCAGCGATCGGTCCTGGTACCGTCTGCATTTTTTGTTTGAGCGGTAAGCAGGCCGTTGGACAGGGTTACATATTTCGCAGGAACAGTGAGGTTGAATTGCTGGGTTGATTTCTGGTTGGGCTTGTCAATCGTGGGTACCCATACAGATGTTGCTTCTGTTTCACCCTGTGTCCATATCTGGGTAGGCTTGTCTTTGTCTTCTCCTTTCGGGTTGATGAAATACAGGCCTTTTGCATCTGTAATGGCGGCGCTGCCTTCAGCACTGAACTCGTTGGGTTTGGCAGTATAATCAATGAACAGGGTATAACGTTCATCGCGCTGATAGGTCTTGTTGAGTTTGATCTTCAGCAGAAGGCTGTCATAACTGTATTTTAAAGGAATACTGCCGCCTGTGGCTTTTACCAGCTCCACTTTATTAATATTCATGCCTTTGGCATCCAGTTGCAAAGAGTCTGTCGCATAGAAATGAGGCTTAAGGGTAAGCCATACTTTGCCATTCAGGTAAGATTTGTTGTAATCGAACCGGGCATCCAGCCGGGTATGCACCAGGTCATTGATCTTGGTGGCTGTGGCACGATAGTTCTTTTTCCATTCATCACCCGTAACCGATTGGGCAATAACACCGGCTGTTGCGAATAAGCCGAGCATGAGTAATAGTTTCTTCATGTATTTGTTTTAGAGCCCTAAAGATAGCAGACAGTACCGGCTAAACTGTTATAATTTTACTAATGGTTGGAACCGGTTTTGGACTGTGATGGCTATATGTGCATACATGGAGAATTTTAAAGTAATTTTGGATAAATAATAGAATGCTTATGCTAAGCAAGGCTACTCAGGTTCGCTCATTACTTGTGCTGTTGGTATTATTTTTTTTTCAAACTGTAAAGGCACAGCAGGCGCGGTATATTTACATACAATCGGAGAACAACCAGCTTTTTAATGTTCAGCTGAATGGAAAGAATTATAGCTCAAATTCAACAGGTTATTTATTGATCCCACAATTGACCAGTGGTAACTATACCATCCAGCTTGGCTTCCCACGCAGTGCTGCGCTGTATAGCTTTAACCTGTCCATAGGACAGGATGACCGGGGCTTTTCCCTGAAACTTGGCGTTGATAATAACTGGAGCCTGTTTGATATGGTAAGTTTCAATGTGATCGCGGCAAGTGCTGTAACTGAAAAAGCAAAAGAAACAGAAGAAATTCGTGCGCCGGCAACGCCCGTGAGCAGTCCGCTTAGCCAGGAAGTGAAAAAAACGGTGGAGACAAAGCAGGCAGCTAATGCGGAGCTTACGCCAAAAACAATAGTTGTTACAACACCAGCTCCGGTAACAGCAAAAACAACGAAGCATGCATTACCGTCAGCCATCAGGAAGATATATGAGAAAGCAGGAACAGAGGGGGTAGACCTGGTGTATGAAGTACCTAATGGTAATAAGATGGATACGGTTATTCTTTTTGTCCCGCACCTCGCTAAATAATCTCATTCGTCATGCCGCGATATTTCCTGGAAGTAGCATATAAGGGAACGCATTACAGTGGCTTTCAGGTACAGGATCGCCATCGAACCATCCAGTCGGAGGTCACAAGAGCGCTGGAAGTATTATTTCGTGCGTCATTCAGCCTGACCGGTTCCTCCCGTACCGATGCGGGGGTACATGCGTTGCAAAATTTTTTTCATTTCGATACAGACTTGGTGCTGACAGAAAAGCACATGTACAACCTCAATGCCATCCTCTTACCCGATATAGCCGTCAAAGGAATATACCCGGTGAAAGATGATGCGCATTGCCGGTTTGATGCAGTGGCGCGGGCCTATCAATACCATATATACAGGCGCAAAGATCCGTTTATGAGCGACAGGGGTTGGCTGTATCCATACCCGGTGAACCTGGCTTTATTGAATGAAGCGGCCGGGGTATTGACAACTTATCGCGATTTCACTTCATTTTCGAAACGGAATACACAGGTAAAAACCTTTCTCTGCACATTGGAACGATCAGTATGGTATGAAACAAATGGCGGGTTGGTATATGATGTGCAGGCAAACCGCTTTTTGCGCGGGATGGTGCGAGGATTGGTAGGCACGATGTTAAAAGTGGGAAGGGAGCAAATTACGATGGACAGGTTCAGGGAAATCATAGAAGCGCGGGGCTGTTCAAAAGCGGATTTCACAACACCTCCACAGGGATTGTTCTTAGTGTCGGTCATATACCAATACCCGTTGGGTGCAACAACTGTTGCCGATGCCAGGTAATACTTCAGCAGAACAACTGCATACAGCATGAATGCACATGCCTGGTGGATAAAAAATATTTTGCTGAAATGCAGTCCCGGTAAGGGTTTCAAAAATAACCATTTGATTTGTCCTTAAAAATATTTGGAAGTAAACATTCTGCACTTATCTTCGCGGCCCGATTAAAGAAAAGGGATGGTTCATTGAAGGCAGGGATAAGGATGTGAAGGGATAAAAAACTTCAAATTATTTTAAGATTAAATTTGGAGTTGAAGAGTAAGTTTCTATCTTTGCGATCCGTTTAAAAAAAGCGGTAGTTTTAGGAGTAGGAAGGGGTTTAAATAAGTTTGGGAAAGGTTGAAATAGATTTGGTTAATAAATAAAAGGTTGATACTTTTGCACCCCGGTTAAAAAAAGGCCGGGAGGTCGAAGAGAAGGCCGAAAAGATCTTTGAAAGTTTGGAAACAACAGCAGCCCCGATAAGAATCGGGGT
>JBHAFM010000125.1:0-21203 GCA_041856175.1 Sediminibacterium sp. | reverse complement strand
CCCGGAAGCGGCTGTTAAGGGCGCCTTCACCAATAAAGCAACTGTTATTTGCAATAAGGAAGAAAGTGATGTGGATGCAGTTGCATTAGTAGAAACAGTGTACAAGCTGTTGGGTATGCACCTGGTATATATGAACGCTGATGACCATGACGTACATGTGGCTTATGTTAGCCATATTTCGCACATCACATCTTTTGCACTGGCTAATACAGTATTGGAAAAAGAGCGGGAAGAAGATGCCATCTTTGAACTTGCGAGTGGTGGTTTTGAAAGTACTGTGCGGCTGGCCAAAAGTAACCCTGCCATGTGGGTGCCTATTTTTATGCAAAACAGGGAGAATGTGCTTGATGTACTGAATGAACACATCTCCCAGTTACGTAAGTTCAAAGCCTGCCTGGAAAAAGAGAATTATGATTATCTGCAGGAACTGATTGAGCAGGCAAACGGGATTAAACGGATACTGAAATGAACAGCTGTTTAGCAGGTGATTTCAAACAAAAAACAGGCAAAACCCTATATAAACGGTAACTTTGCAGCAAATTTTTTAATACATGACGACATTTGAAGAGTTGGGAATTGACGCAAGATTGATTCAGGCAACCGGTGAGTTGGGGTATGTGAACCCAACTGCAATACAAGAACAGGCAATACCCGTATTGCTGAGCGGCACGACGGACTTTATTGGCCTGGCGCAAACGGGTACAGGCAAGACTGCCGCATTCGGATTACCATTACTGCATGTCATTGACGCAGCTGCAAAATACCCGCAGGCATTGGTGGTTTGTCCCACGAGGGAATTATGCCTGCAGATCGTAAAAGAAATAGAGCTCTTTAAAAAATACATGCCGGGTATTGCAGTGGTGGCAGTATATGGCGGTACCTCTATCGGATTACAGATACGTGACCTTAAACGTGGGGTGCAGATTGTAGTGGCTACCCCTGGAAGACTGATCGACCTGATAGAGAGAAAAGCGATCAACCTGGAACAGATCAAATACGTAGTATTGGATGAAGCAGATGAGATGCTGAATATGGGTTTCCAGGATGATATTGAATTCATCCTGAAAAATACCCCCCAGCGCGAAAGTACTTGGTTGTTCAGTGCTACAATGCCACCGGAGATCCGTAAAGTTAGCAAGCGTTACATGAAGGAGCCGGTAGAAGTAACTGTTGGTAAAGTAAATACTGCCAACAAAAGTATCGATCACCAGTTCTATGTAACTACAGCCCAGCATCGTTATGAAACATTAAAACGGATCATAGATTTTAACCCCGGTATCTATGGAATCATTTTTACCCGAACGAAATTAGATGCGCAGGAAATCTCTGAGCGTTTAACAAGAGAGGGGTATGATATTGATGCTTTGCATGGTGACCTGACACAGGTACAGCGTGATAAGGTAATGGGGCAATTTCGTGATAAGAGTCTTCAGTTACTGATCGCAACCGATGTTGCTGCGCGTGGTATTGACGTGCAGGGTATTACGCATGTGATCAACTATGAATTACCGGATGATGTGGAAGTGTATACGCACAGAAGTGGAAGAACAGGCCGTGCAGGTAACCAGGGTATCAGTATCGCTATTGTGCATTCAAAAGAAATGTACAAACTGAAACAGATTGAACGGATTAATAACTCCAAGTTTAATAAACTTGATATACCAAGCGGTAAGGATGTGTGCAGGAAGCAGTTCTTTCATTTTATGGACAAATTGCTATCTGCCGACATCAGTCACGGTGATTATGAAACATATGTCCCCATGCTTGCAGAGAAATTTGCAGAAGTAAGTAAGGAAGAAGTATTGAAACGTGTGGCAGCTATGGAGTTTGACCGTTTCCTGAAATACTATGAAAACGCAGAAGATCTTAACCTGCGGGAAAGAAGCAGGAATGAAGGCAGGGATAGTAACCGTGATTTTGGCAGAAGGGATAGCAAAAGTGATGGGCAGGGTAAAAGAGAATACAGCAGGGTAGGTAGCAATGGCTACAGCCGTTTGTTTGTGAACCTCGGAACCAAAGATGGTTTTTACAAAGCCAGTTTCCTTCAGTTCATCCTAGACATGAGCGATCTTAAAAAAGATGTGCTGGGAAGAATTGATATGAAGGATATGAACAGTTGGGTAGAGATAGATAAGGGTGTTGCGAACCAGATGATCCGCGCACTTGATGGAAAAAATTATAAAGGAAGACGGATTAGGATGAATGATGCAGACAGTGGAGGGGGAAGAAAACCAAGGAGGGGAGAAGAATAAAGATCAGCAATGACAAAAGTGTTTATTAGTCAACAGTAACTCAATATCGTATGGAGCAAGTAATTGAACAAGCAACAGGAGTAGAGGCGCTCTTAAAGAAACGTCCGCTCATCATTTCCGGTCCGTGCAGCGCCGAGACCGAAGAACAGGTAATACAAACGGCTACACGTTTGGCTGCCACCGGTAAGGTGGATATCCTGCGTGCCGGCATCTGGAAACCCCGTACACGTCCGGGAAGCTTTGAAGGCATAGGTACCAAAGGCCTGCCTTGGTTACAACAGGCGAAAAAAGCGTCAGGATTACCTGTTGCAATAGAGGTCGCCACAGCCAAGCAGGTGGAAGATGCCTTGCACTTTGATGTAGATGTATTGTGGATTGGTGCACGTACCACTGTTAATCCGTTCAGTGTGCAGGAAGTGGCAGATGCTTTGAGAGGTGTGGATGTTCCTGTATTGATCAAAAACCCTATTAACCCGGATCTTGAGTTGTGGATAGGAGCTGTGGAGCGGGTAGCGAAAGCAGGCATTAAAAATATAGGATTGATCCATCGCGGATTCAGTTCTTATGGTAATACGGAATACCGCAACGCACCTATGTGGCACCTGGCTATTGAAATGAAACGCCGCAATCCCGGATTGTTGCTGATCAATGACCCGTCACATATCTGCGGCAGAAGGGATATCCTGTTAGATGTTGCACAGAAAGCAATTGACCTCGATTTTGATGGCCTGATCATTGAAAGCCATATTGATCCTGATAATGCATGGAGTGATGCCAAACAACAGGTGACACCTGAACGCCTGGGTGAAATGATCAATGCGATCATCTGGCGAAAAGAAGACATCAATTCTGAAGAATTGCATGCGGCTATGGAAAAAATGCGCCAGCAGATCAATCAACTTGACGACGAATTGTTATTGTTACTGGGGCAAAGGATGAAAGTGGCAGATAAAATCGGACAATATAAAAAAGACAATAACATTACCATTTTGCAAACCAGTCGCTGGAATGCTATCCTGGAACGGGCTTTTGCGACAGGAGAAAAATTGGGGCTCAGCAAGGAATTTATTACCAAGTATTTCGATGCTGTACACATGGAAAGTATTAATCACCAGAATAAGATCATGAATTCCTAAGACCTGGCATGAAGAAGAAAGTTTTTACCTTTTCCAATAGTACAGTTAACTACTATTTTAATGCCGACTTTTCGTACCTGGAAAAGATCACATCAAAAGAACATGCGGTTATTGTTACAGATGAACACGTATTTGCGGCGCACAGGAAAAAATTCAAAGGATGGAGTACAGTGATACTGAAACCCGGAGAACAATATAAAGTGCAGCAAACAGTTGATGTGGTTATTGATCAATTGATTGAATTGGGGGCAGACAGAAAGACTACACTGATTGGTGTAGGCGGCGGAGTGGTAACAGATATTACGGGATATGTAGCCGGTATTTATATGCGGGGTATTGCTTGTGGGTTTGTTCCTACCTCCGTTCTTGCCATGGTAGACGCGTCTATCGGCGGTAAGAATGGCATTGATGTGGGCGTGTATAAGAATATGGTGGGATTGATACGTCAGCCGCAGTTTTTATTGTTTGATCATGCTATGTTGAAATCATTGCCTAAAACAGAATGGCAGAATGGTTTTGCAGAAGTTATTAAACATGCAGCCATCAGGGATGCTGCGATGTTCAAACTACTGCAGCAACACAAACTGAGCGATTTTCAAAAAGATCCCAAACTCCTTGCTTCTTTAATTGAAAAGAATGTATTGATCAAAACCAAGGTGGTGGTAGCAGATGAGTTCGAAAAAGGAGACAGGAAACTGCTTAACTATGGTCATACTTTGGGGCATGCAATTGAGAATATGTATGAATTGAGCCACGGTCAGGCTATTAGCATTGGCATGACCTATGCAGCGGTGATCTCAAAGCAACTGAAAGGCTTTAAACAGCTGGATGAATTGGTTAATGTGCTTGAAAAATACGGCTTGCCAACATTTGCTTCGTTCGACAAAAAGAAAGCATTCAAAGTATTACAAAAGGATAAAAAGAAAGATAACCTGAGCATCAATTATATTTTACTGGAACAAATCGGTAAAGGCATTGTACAGCCATTACTATTCACGCAATTAGAAGAAATTTTCAAACAGCTTTAATGATTGTAACAGTTTCACCATCAAAGATAACGGGAAACATCAGGGCTTCAGCCAGTAAAAGCAGCATGCAGCGTGCATGCGCTGCAGCCCTGCTCACAAAAGGTGAGACAACCATTTTGAATCCCGGAAAAAGTAACGATGATCTTGCAGCATTGGATGTGATACAAAAATTAGGAGCCACAGTCGAAACAAGCGGGGATGGAAACATCACCGTACGATCCAACGGTATCAATCCTGTAAACAATGAGATCAATTGCGGGGAGAGTGGTCTGGGTATCCGGATGTTTACACCTATTACCGCACTGAGCGAGCAGGCGATAACAATCACCGGAACAGGCAGCCTCTTAACGCGCCCCATGCATTTTTTCGACGAGATACTGCCAAAGCTTGGTGTGCATATACAATCCAATCAAGGTAAATTGCCATTACATATCCAAGGCCCGTTGCAACCAACAAATATTACCGTAGATGGCTCGCTGAGCTCCCAATTTCTCACAGGATTGCTGATGGCTTATGGCGCAAGTGGTGCCAATAATGTCACTATAACTGTGACGGATCTCAAAAGCAAGCCCTATATCGATCTGACCTTACAGGTGATGGAGCACTTTGGTTGGGAAGTTCAACACCAGCACTATGAGCAATTCACTTTCACAGCCAAATCACAAACCGCAAACCATAAACCACAAACATATACAGTTGAAGGTGATTGGAGCGGTGCAGCGTTTCTTCTTGTAGCAGGTGCCATCGCGGGCGATATCACGGTTAAAGGATTGGATGTAGATTCAACCCAGGCCGATAAAGCTATATTGCAGGCATTGGCAGCTTGCGGGTGCCGCTTATCTATCAGACCCGATGAAATTGAAATAGGTCCGCTTCCATTGAAGGCCTTTCATTTTAATGCTACTGACTGTCCGGACCTGTTCCCCCCACTTGTTGCACTTGCTGCATGCTGCGAAGGGACGACGGCTATTGAAGGAGCCAGCAGATTAGCCCATAAAGAAAGTGACCGGGCTCTTACTTTACAGGAAGAGTTTGGTAAATTGGGGATTGAAATTACGTTGCACGGCGACTTGATGCTGGTGAAAGGTGGAACAGGGCTGAAAGCTGCAACTGTGCATTCCCGGCATGACCATCGCATTGCTATGGCTTGTGCAATAGCTGCATTGAAAGCGAACGGAGACGTCAAAATTGAGGAAGCAGAGGCCATCAATAAATCCTACCCCAACTTTTATGAACACCTGCAATTATTGGGAGGGATGGTCAGGTAATTAAAATAAACTACAAACCCACAAACTATATATTGTGAATTCATTTGGCCGTATATTCCGCATACACATCTTTGGCGAATCGCATGGGGAGAGTGTGGGACTTGTTGTTGATGGCTGTCCTGCCGGATTGCCATTAAGTGTTACAGATTTTTTGGAAGACATTGAACGTCGCAAAGGAGGGACACAGAAAGGCACTACACCGCGTAAAGAAGATGACCTACCTATTTTTAAAAGCGGGCTTTTTAACGGGCACACGACTGGAGCACCCATCACAATCCTGTTCGAAAATAATAATACCCGTAGCGGTGATTATGAAAAGCAACGGGCGGTTCCAAGACCCGGACATGCAGACTTTACTGCGCATGCCAAGTATGGAGGGTTTGAAGATTTTAGGGGTGGGGGACATTTCAGTGGCAGGTTGACGGTATGCTTAGTAGCAGCTGGTGTGATCGCAAAAAAAATACTGTCAAACATTACTGTCAGGTCAGCCATCCTGGAAATAGGTGGTGAAACAGATCTTGATAAAGGCCTCCAAAAGGCTGTCGACGCTAAAGACACCATTGGTGGTATAGTAGAATGCAGGGTAGACGGTTTACCGATCGGACTTGGAGAGCATTTCTTTGATTCGGTGGAATCGGCGATCAGCCATGCTGTATTTGCCATTCCTGCTGTACGTGGCATTGAATTTGGAACCGGGTTCGCTGCTGCCCGCATGTTTGGTGTAGACCATAATGATACTATTGAAGGACCGAGCGGGAAAACTACTACCAATCATGCAGGAGGTGTGGTTGGCGGTATCACCAATGGAAATGAACTGGTATTCCGGATTGCCATCAAACCTACTTCTTCAACTCCAAAAGAACAGCAAACCTGGAACTGGGAAAGCAACACTATTGAGCCTTTTTCCGTTAAAGGAAGGCATGACCTTTGTATCGCCCTGCGTGTTCCTGTTGTATTGGAAGCTGTAACTGCCATGGTACTGGCGGATTTTATGTTACTTGAGCAGCAAATTAAACGGGTGATATAGTCATCATATGCATTAATTCATTATCAAGGGCATCGATTCAATTATTGTCTGTTGTGCAGTACAAGCATTCCTGCGGATGGATGGATTTCAGAACGAGATAACATGTGTGCTGTTTTTGCAGTATCACTCGTTTGTGGGAACAGCCTAGTATATTTATTTAATTTATTGATAGCCAAATAGTTGCCTGTTTTAATTCGACTATTTTTTTTGGGCGAAGCTCTTTTTTGGCATGGTGTTTGGAAATGCTGGGGGACTGTTTTTGATAAAAAAAGCGGTTTTCCTGCCGATATCTCCATGCATTCTTTATATTGTTCTGGTGATTTTGGTGGGTTGATGTTAAATAATAAATTCATTTTATGAGAAAGTTCATCTACCTGCTGATACCATTGTTTGGTTTTTGCACGGCCAATGCGCAGCAGGATACTTTGCCCCGGCTGCGTGATACTTTGTCTAAAATTATTGAGCCGGTAAAAACGGATACCCTGAAGATAGACTCTATTAAAAGTAAAACAGATTCTATTAAGACAGATTCTGTGTTAAGTGCCGTAATCAAAACGATCGATGAATCACTCACAGGCATTGCTAGTTTTTACAGTGCCAATCTCGATGGAACCAAGACAGCTACCGGCGAAACATTTCGTAACAGTAAGTTTACAGCTGCAAGTAACCATTTTAAGCTGAATACATGGGTAAGGGTAACCAACCTAAAAAACCAGCGATCGGTTATTGTTCGTATTAATGACCGTATGCATCCAAGAATGAAAAAGAAGGGAAGGGTAGTGGACCTTAGCAGAATTGCGGCAAAGCAACTGAATTTTATTAAAAGCGGACTTACTAAAGTAATGGTGGAAGTTGTTCCTAAGGGGACCTTGGAATAAATGGATATTATTCAATATATTGGAATTCTTAAAATCGGAAACTGCCTGTAAATTTATTTATTAACAAAAAACTGTTTATGAAGAAACTTCTCTTTGCTTTTATTGCTCTTGCTTTGGCAACCGTTTCTTTGGCCCAGGCCCCAAGTTATAAGAAGGCTCCTTCTTTGGGTATTAGTTTCTTTTTGCAGGATATGAAAACGGCTGCTGCAATTGAAAGATCTTCCCTGTCCGATGTTTTAAGTAATGGTCAGTGGACTAAGTTTAAAGATATGGATCCTGGTTTAGGGCTTCAGTATTTTGAGGGTTTGACTGAACATGTAGATTTTATGGGTACACTGGGGGGCTCTTTTGTGACCTACCCATTTTATGCAAAATCAGGGGCGACTCGTTCAAACAGTAGTAAGTTCCTGTTAGAAACGGATGCAAATATCAATATCAAACTACTGACAGATAAATATTTCTTTGTTCCTTACCTGCGATTGGGCGTTGGGGCTTCTATGTACGACGGCAAATACTTTGCTGCTTATGCCCCTGCCGGCCTGGGCTTCCAGTTTAAGATAGGGAGCGGAACGTTTGTAAATACACAGTTCACCTACAAAGCTGCCGTTTCTTCCCTGGCAGTAAACTATATGTCTTATTCTTTAGGTATTGCTTCCCCGATAACAGACAGAAAGCCAGTGGCTTTACTGGCTCCCCCGCCTCCACCTGCGGCTGAGAAGGATACGGATGGAGATGGTATTCCTGATAGCAAAGACAAGTGCCCCACTGTTCCGGGTGTTGCTAAGTATGATGGTTGTCCAGTTCCTGATACCGATGGGGATGGCATTAATGATGAAAATGATAAGTGCCCTACGGTAAAAGGTGTAGCCAAATACAATGGTTGTCCTATTCCTGATACTGATGGCGATGGAATCAATGATGAAGAAGACAAATGTCCCACTGTTGCAGGAGTAGCCCGTTACCAGGGCTGTCCTGTGCCGGATAGAGATGGTGATGGGGTGAATGATGAAGAAGACAAATGTCCCGATGAGAAGGGAACCAAAGAGAATTTCGGCTGCC
Source organism: Sediminibacterium sp. (assembly GCA_041856175.1). Lineage (GTDB taxonomy): Bacteria > Bacteroidota > Bacteroidia > Chitinophagales > Chitinophagaceae > Sediminibacterium. The sequence continues at coordinate 12,555 of JBHAFM010000125.1, read as the reverse complement.
CTGAAGTGCAGGCAAAGCTTTCAGAAATTGCCAAGAAAGTATATTTCAATACTGGCAGTGCAATAATTACTTCAAGGAGTATGAAGCCTTTAAATGAGGTAGTAGCTATTCTTAAGCAGTATCCTGCGGTTGTTATATCAGTTGAAGGGCATACAGATAATGTAGGAAAAACTGCAGCCAATAAAAAATTGTCCCAGCGCCGTGCCGATGCCATTAAGGCTTACCTGATAAAACAAGGGATAGCTGCAGACAGGTTAGCTGCTGCCGGGTTTGGTTCAGAGCAACCGGTTGCAAGCAATGCCACAGCCAAGGGCAGGTCTGAAAATAGGAGAGTGGAAATAAAAGGCGAATACAGGAAATAGCGTGGGGTTCTTTTTAAATAATATTCACTTCTCTTTCCAGCGAGATGTTGAATTTTTTTATTACACTTTCAATAATAAGTTCGGAAAGGGTGAGGAGTTCGGTTCCGGTGGCATGACCGTAGTTTACCAATACCAGGGCCTGTTTCGCATGACAACCTGCATCGCCCTTTCTGAATCCCTTCCAGCCACATTGTTCAATCAGCCATCCTGCTGCTACTTTTATAGTACCTGCAGCAGCAGGGTAACCAATAATAGATGGAAATTTTTGCTGCAAGGCTTTGAACTGTATTAAAGGGATCGTTGGATTTTTGAAAAAACTACCTGCATTACCTATTTCGTCAGGGTCAGGTAATTTACTTTTACGAATATATATGACCGCCTGAGCAATAGCACGGATGGATAATTGTTCGACTCCCATTTTTTCAAGTTCCTGTTCGATGGCTCCATAACTAATATTATAAACAGGTTGCTTACGCAACCGGTAGGTAACATTTAAAATAATGAATTGTCCCCTGTGCTGTCGCTTGAAAACACTTTCCCTATATCCAAAGCCACAATCGTTCAGGTCGAATATCCGTAAGGTAGCTGATCCTATGTGATAAGCTTCCAGTTCATGAAAAACATCTTTTATCTCAACGCCATATGCACCAATGTTTTGCATGGGAGAAGCACCAACATTACCCGGTATAAGGCTGAGGTTTTCCACCCCGGAATAGTTGTGTTCAATACAATAACAAACAAACTGGTGCCAGTTTTCTCCAGCCTGTGCTTTGACATAATAATAGTCTGCATCTTCCCTGACCAGTTCAATTCCTTTCAACCCGTTTTTTAATACTAAGCCTGTCATGTCTTTCGTGAACAGAATATTGCTTCCACCGCCGAGGATAAATGGAGAGGCTTCCCTGGCTGCCGTTGTCCGCAATAAAATGGTAAGCTCCTCCAATGAGGTAAATGTTGCAAAGTATTTGGCTGTTGCCTCAATTCCAAAACTATTATAAGGTTTAAGCGATATGTTTTCCCTGATAAGCATTTTGTTTGATTAAGCTGTTATTCAAATTCAGTTCGTCCTAAGATCCGGAATTATATTTCGGTACTTCTTATACCGGATCAACATCAGTTATGATAGTAACACTTCGGTAGCGTTTATTGGATTGGATGATGACTGATTGTTGATGTATTTCATTTTTACATTGATTGATTTGCTTGCCGTTTTTCGGTAGCTTGATCAGTATCTCCCAAAGGTATTGGTTCCTGATACGGTCAACCACTGGTTGCGCAGGACCATTCAGGTATTTAGCGAAATTAGTTTTTAAGCCCTGCATCAGGATATTGGCAGCTTCTTCGGCAATATTTTTTTCTTTGTGTTTGAATATAACCTGTATAAGCCGGCTAAAAGGCGGATACCAAAACTGCTCCCGGTTCTGCAGCTCAAAATGGAACAGGTGTTCGTAATGGTGTTCTTTTACAAACTGTAAAACAGGATGCTGCGTATTACTTACCTGTATCAACACTTTCCCTTCTCCATCCTTCCGGCCTGCTCTCCCGCTTACCTGTTCCATCAATTGGAATGCCCGCTCATTTACCCTGAAATCTGTAAAGCCAAGGATACCGTCTGCATCAATGATGCCTACAAGGTTCACGTGTTCAAAATCGAGCCCTTTTACCACCATTTGTGTACCTACTAATATATCCACCCGTTGCTGCTCAAATAACTTAATCAATGTATCATGATCATGCTTGCCTTTTACACTATCGTAATCCATCCGGGCGATCCGCGCATCGGAGAAAGTTTCAGTCAGCAGTTCTTCGATCTGCTCTGTACCAAAATTTTTCTGTGTGAAGTTATGGTTGCCACATGCTGCACAGGTTTGTATAACGGGATAAGCAGTGCCGCAATAATGGCATACCAGTTTGTTTTTTGCTTTATGGTAGGTGAGTGTTACGTCACAATGCTGGCATTGCGGAATCCATCCGCAGGTATTGCAGATCTGGTATGGTGCATATCCACGTCGGTTTTGAAACAGTATTACCTGTTTTTTTGCCTGTAGCGATTCGCTGATGGCAGCAAGCAATGGCGGAGTGAATGCTATTTTGCCTTTCGATGCCCCCTTTTTTGTATCAATCAATTCAATTACAGGCATGACTGCTTCTCCGAATCTTTCAGTGAGGGTCGCCAACCCATATTTTCCCACAGTACAATTATAATAACTCTCAATAGAAGGAGTAGCACTGCCCAATAATACTTTTGCATGGAACAATGAAGCATAATAGACCGCTGCATCTCTTGCATGATAGCGTGGGGCCGGATCCTGCTGTTTGTAAGATGCATCATGCTCTTCATCAGCGATCACTAATCCCAGTTCTTTGAAGGGCAGCAACAAGGATGACCGTGCGCCTAACACTACTTTGATATCTCCGCTTTTTACTTTATTCCATATTTCTACCCGCTCATTGGAATTGAATTTGGAATGATAAATAGCAATATTTCCACCGAAATGTTGCTGCAGCCTTCTTATGATCTGGGCAGTGAGTGCAATTTCCGGTAACATGTATAATACCTGTTTACCCTGTTTTACCTGTTCTTCTATAAGTTTGATATAGAGCTGCGTTTTTCCGCTTGCAGTTACCCCGTGTAACAGGCAAACCTGTTTCTGCACAAAACTTTCCTTGATTTCTTGCAAGGCCTTTTCCTGAGCCGGGGATAAAATAAAATCGATGACGATATCTTTAGGGAGCTGCCTGATGCGGTCTGTGGCCCGTTTTTCAATAACAAGGATATGCTTTTCTGACAGCGCTTTTAATTGTGCATCAGAAGCACCCGACTTTTTGAGGAGCTGTGGTTTTGTTACTTCTCCCTCTGTTCTGTGTAAGTGCAAATAAGCAAGCAACAGCTCTAGTTGCTTGGGCGCCTTACTCCAGTTGTTCAGCAAATCAGCCAATTGATCTTCATTCCTGTAACTGGGATTGAGTGTAATATATGTCTCGGTTTTTGCTTTGTATTTCTCCTTCAGTTCTTCCCAGACGTGACATATGTTTTTTTCAATAAGTTTTTTGATGACAGGGTATACGTGTGAAGCATCAAGTAATTGCTGTACTTCGCTCAGTCTTAGTTCTTTCTTCAATTCTAAAGCTTCCGTGACCAGGTATTCGCTATCGCTTAATTCGCTGGGGTCATAGATTGCTTCTTCATTCCAGATCAGAACGCTTTCGCTGGAGAGTTTTAAATTGGAAGGAACTGCTGCCTGCATAACCTCTCCTTCACTGCACATATAATAACGCGATATCCATTCCCACAATTGGAACTGTTCCTGGTACAATAATGGTTCGGAATCAAGCACATTCAGGAGGTCTTTAGGGTTAAACGCTTCCGGTTTAGTAGCCAATACTTTTTTGATGATACCGGCATACTTCTTATGCTTGCCCAATACCACCTCCACTCTTACACCTGGCTGTACCGCCTGCTGTAAATGGGCGGGCACAGCCCAGGTATAGTTTTTAGGTAAGGCGAGGGGTATGATGACTTCAACGAACAAAACAAATGAATTTCTTCAAAAATAAGCTTTAAGTGGAAGCATAAGTTCTATAACGTTTTAAACCTGCTTCCATAATTGCATAGACGTTTTCTTTAAGTGCTATGATGTCTTTCAGGGTTAAGCCCTTAACGGGAACTTCTTCCAGGTAAACAATACGGCTGGGCCCCGGTGTAAGTCCAAAAATGCTCCTAAAATGTAAACGATCCAATGTATCTACCAATAAGACAGGTTTAATGGCGGTCTGTGTTTCAATAGCAATTCTGAAAGCGCCATCAAAGAAGTGTTTCAACGGTTGATCCGTTTCATTGAATGTTCCTTCGGGGAAAATAAAAATGGAAATGCCATGTTTCAATGCCGCTTTCAATGCACGCACACTTCTGGCCCTTGTTTCAGGATTGCGCCTGTCCACAAGGATCACTGCAGCCCGGTATATCCAGCCGAAGACAGGTATTTTTACCATTTCATATTTACCCAGGACCCGCAAGGGCTGGTGTGCAATAAGTACCAGTGGCGGAATGTCCATATATGAACAATGATTGGCTACATAAATGTATTGTTTATGGAGATCATGCGGCGACTCGTAAATTTCCAGGTGCTTCACCCCAATCAGAAAATACCACACTTTGCCCCATAACATGCATGCTTTATAAATGATATTGCCACCAGTGATTTTACCAAAGAGTAGTGCAAAAAGAACAAAGGGAAGTACAAGGAACATGAGCAATATAAATGACAACAACGCGTAGACACAATACACATACTGCAGGGGCCTTAACAAATGTTTCATCTACCTAACTTAAGTAAAAACAAATAACTGGCGAAATTGATCTGGTATTGGGAGTATAAATAAAAAAGCCTGTCCGTTAACGAACAGGCTTCATGAAATACCGCAAAATGCTGGCTATATATTAAGCCGCATGTTTAATTTCTTTCTTAGCCAGTAACAAAGCGAATACGCCGATACAAGCTAAAAGACCAACAACCAGTAAAGCGCCCTCATTAGGGGTATTGATTGCAGACTGTGCTAATAACAAATTCATGGTGATATTTTTTTAATTCTTTAAAAGAGAACACTACAAAGTTGAGCTGAAAAAATGGATATTCTACAGGATGCAAACACCTGACATGAGACCAGTATATAGTATTAATAATATTAATATTATAATTTAATTTCACATTGAATTGTTTAAAATAGCAGTGTGCCTGGAAAACGTTTATTTTTTTTGAATGATATAATCCTGGTGGGGGCAGGGGGTAAAAAAAACGTTTTTCCGGCTGCCTTTAATTTTTCAGGGAAAGGTTAAATTTTTCAAAAAAGTTATCCACATAGCTGTACATAGTCCGAAAATAGTGATTTTCAGCAAAAAATAAGGGCCATCATATAATGATGGCCCCCTTTTTTTGCCTGTCATTTATCTCAAAAAATGTGGCCGGGTTGTATTACAGGATTGTATTAATCCTGCGTATGGTAGGCGGAAGCGCCGTGTTCGAACAGGTCAAGTCCTGGCCCTGTTTCAGCTTCAGCTTCTACACGTAATTTCCATGGGTAAGGCAGTTTGCTGACAATCCACATGAGGACAAGGGCAACAAGGAATGTTGCTATTGTAATAGTGGCACTGCCAATTAACTGGGCTTTGAATACGTCCCATCCGCCACCATAAAATAAGCCTTTAACCGGAGCTGAATTATCAGCACCTGTTGGGCCTGATGCACCGTATTGGCCGCTGGCAAATAAGCCGAGTGATAATGTACCCCAGATGCCAGCGATGCCGTGCACCGGAACAGCTCCAACAGGATCGTCGATCCTCAGATGCTCCAATAAAAGTGTTCCATAGTATACTACTGCACCTGCGATCAGACCGATCAAAATAGCGCCTAAAGGAGAAACCCAGTAGCAGGGGCAAGTGATGGCCACCAACCCGGCCAGTAAACCATTGATGGTAAAAGGCAAGTCATACTTGCCTTTGTTGGGACCAAAATATAAAGGAAGCAACATGGCTGTCAACGAACCGGCACAAGCGGCGAGAGTTGTATTTGCTGCGATACGTCCAATGCCATCAGCATCCATTCCGGATAAAGTACTTCCCGGGTTAAAACCATACCAGCCGAACCATAGGATAAAAGCTCCTACTGCAGCAAGCGGCAGGTTATGTGCAGGTGGCAATCCTCCCTTTTCTTTATCGTCACGTTTGAATATCCTCCCAATACGCGGACCAAGTACCAGGGCTCCTGCCAAAGAAATCATGCCTCCAATCGTATGTACTACTGTTGATCCTGCAAAATCGCGGAAGCCTTGTCCCAAAGAAGGGAAGAAATTACCAGTACTTCCCATTAATGCCAACCAACCATCTGGTCCCCATGCCCAGTGACCAATAATCGGGTAGATAAAGCCGGTTACACCAATGCTGTACAGAATATCGCCCCTGAAACTGGTGCGGCCGATCATAGCGCCGGAAGTAATGGTAGACGTAGTATCTGCAAATGCGAACTGGAATATCCAGTGTGCTAAAATGGGAACGCCGGTTGCTTCGTAGGTAGCCGGAGCACCCGATAAGAAAAACCAGTTTTTCCCAATAAATCCGTTGCCATGGCTGAACATGAATGCATATCCGATAGCCCAGAACAGAATACCGCAGATGGCTGTATCAAAAATACATTCAAGCAGAACGTTAACCGTTTCTTTTGATCTTGCAAAACCTGCTTCAAGCATGACAAAGCCTGCCTGCATGCCAAATACAAGGAAGGCCGCAACCAGTGTCCATACGGTATTGATGGAATTCATGATGGATGTTTCATGCGGAGAATATGTTTCGGCCGCATGCGCTGGTGTGGCGAGCATACCGGGCAATAGCTTCATGATTGCCAAAACAGCAATCAGGCCAAGTATTTTACCCGCAAAAATAGTCATGCCAATTCGCCACTTATCTGCTTTTGAAAGTGTGTAGGCAATGGCGGGCGGTGTTTTCTTTTTACCCAGTTGTCTCAGTGTATGTAACGTACTTGAAAACATGGTGGTATGATTTAGAATGGTAAATAATCAGTGTTGGTTGAACGGTTGTGTTATATCAGAATTTATAAACGGCAGCCAGTATGAAGCTGGCATCACTCATTGTTCCTGCACCAGAGCTTTTAAAGAAGGTATTATCTTTTGCATTATCGAGCCTTATTTCAGGAATCAACGTCAGGTTATCGAGGTGGATGTTTCCTGAAAGTGTTGTTTGGAAAATGCTGGTACCAACACCTGCAACAGATTTTTTGTCATCAAAATATTCACCGCGGAGGGTTAAGCCAAACTTGCTGGTAGGATCGTAGTTAAAGTATAAAGCGTTGCTGGACCAGCTGTTGTTAACGCCTGCAACTTTTACCGTTTTAATAGTGCCGTCATAATTAATTCCAAACTTGGAACTAATAACACCATTCAATACAAGATCAAACTGACTGAAGCCTGTACCTCCCTGGAAATTCAGGTAAGCCTTTAACTTATCATTTTTGGTGCCGGTACTGAATTGGGCTAGTAAAACTTTATCGCCGGAAGTAGTGGTTGAATAATCGGTAGGATTGGCAACGCCGATCATGAATGCACTCTTACCCCCCAAAGAGATGTCTGCTTTTAAGCCGGTGTGAAAGAAGGGACCATAGGAGAAGCCATAGCTCATGCTGTAATTTCTGTTGGCATAAGCATCCAGCAACTCATAACCAACATGGGTGGCCCATTTGCCGATTGTGAACTTTACTGCCGAAGATGGTGCATAACTTAAGTACAGTTGTTTAACTGCCGCAAGGGTTATAAAACCATTCTTAGATGGGGATTGCCCATCATTGTAAGAAAATTCTTCCGCCCTTCTGCCAAAACCAAGATCTGCCGTAGCAGCAATTTTACCAAAAGAATGATCTGCCCGGATTGAAGCCATGCCCAGTTCAAACGAATTTTTAGAATTTGTGAAACTGGTAAGGTTGTTGAACGGACTGGCTACAGTAGACGGGGCGTCGTTGAAATCGTACCTGTAATAAGCATCGACCGAGTAAATGAACGTAGTTGACGCAACAGGTTTTTTTGTTGAATCTGTCTGAGCATGCAGGACAACAAAACTAAAAAATCCGGTTACAAGTGTTGAAATTTTCTTTAACATTGTCTTGGTTTTATGATTAACAATAGGTGCAGCCGCTAAACTTGGTCAGAAGTTTAGGATATGGCTGTACCTTTTTTTACTTTACGGAAACCCAGATCGTAATCGTTAGTGCTTGCAGTAAATCCAACACCCGGTCAGGGATTGATTGGCTGCAAATAAGCAAGTAGTCACCTGTATCTAAAATTGCTCATCCAGTAAGGTTTCTCGCATTGCCCCATTTTCATGGACAAGTAAAGTACCTTGTAAATATTTTTCATCGTGTTGTGTAGCGTCGAGTCCTAATTCTTCTTCAATGGTACTTACTCTTAGGGGTAGTACGAAATTGATAAATTTAAAAATCAGGAGTGAAACGGTAAAACTGTACGCAACCACTATTGCCAATGCTTTGAGCTGTGTTAAAAAGAATGCACTGTTACCGTAAAAGAGACCATCATTACCGCCGCTGTTGACAGTTTTAGTAGCGAAAATACCGGTCATTAACATGCCTACCATTCCCCCAAGGCCATGGCAGGGGAAAACATCAAGCGTGTCATCGAGACTTGATTTGCTCTTGTAATAAACGGCCAGATTAGAAATAATTGCAGCGACCACACCGATGAAAATGCTTTGTGGAACTGCAACAAATCCTGCAGCAGGGGTGATGGCTACCAGTCCTACCACAGCACCAATACAAAATCCAAGTACTGAAGGTTTTTTGCCACGCAAAACATCAAAGAACATCCAGGAAAGACCTGCAGCAGCTGCTGCTGTATTGGTGGTGGCAAAAGCTGAAACTGCCAAAGCATTTGCTGCACCTGCTGAACCTGCATTGAACCCAAACCAGCCAAACCACAAAAGCCCTGTGCCGATCAGTACATATGGAATATTTGCCGGGGGAATTTCTTTGTGATCAATGTGAACCTGGCGACGCTTCAATACGAGTGCACCTGCCAGTGCTGCGCAACCTGCTGAGATATGCACTACCGTACCGCCAGCAAAATCCAGGGCGCCCATTTTGAACAAAAATCCTTCGGGGTGCCAAGTCCAGTGTGCAATAGGAGCATAGACAAGCAGGCTGAATAATACAATAAATAAAGTGTAAGAGGTAAACCGGATACGTTCAGCCACAGCGCCCACAACAAGACCTGGTGTAATAATGGCGAACATTAGTTGAAACAGTGCAAATAACGCAAGTGGTATGGTAGGTGTCAGGCTCCATGGAGCACCTGAGGACACGCCTTTAAAAAATAAATGGGTGGTTGGGTTACCAATAAAGCCACCGATCGATTGGCCAAAACAGAGGCTATAACCTACCACTACCCAGATGATGCTGACAACGCCGGCAGCTACCACGCTTTTGATCATGGTAGATAATACGTTTTTACGATGAACCATACCTCCATAAAAAAAGGCCAGTGCAGGGGTCATTAAAAACACAAGTGCAGTGGCCACAATAAGCCAAGCTACATCAGCCGCATTGTATTTGCCTGTACCATCGAATATAGTGGCGGACGGGACGAAAACTGCCCCCAATGCCACCAGGGCCAGTACCGCAAAGGGTGCTGTTTGTTGTAAAGTAATCTTTTTCATGGTTTGAGATAAATTGACATTAAAAAAAGTAATAATAACTAATTATTTATCTAAAGTACTATATTATTTTTTAAAATAGTTAAATATTGTTAACATTTAATAAATTTTAATACAAATTAAAGTTGTTGTTAGAAGAAATGTAATTTGATTAAGCATAGGTGAATAATTGAATTAATAGCATTAACTGAAATAAAAAAGCCCGTTTGATTTGATAAACGGGCTTTTTTATTAAGAGACTAAGTAAAATATGCCTACATATTTATAAGGTAGCTTTGATCTTTGCTTTCTAACATTGAATGGCCCATTAAATATTCATCTACTTTTCTTGCACATTCACGGCCTTCGCTAATGGCCCAAACCACTAATGATTGGCCACGGCGCATATCACCAGCTGTAAAAATCTTCTGAATATTAGTCTGGAACATTTTTTCAGTAGCTTTCACATTCCCTCTTTCATCCAGCTCAACTCCAAGTTCGGCTACCAGTCCCTCGTGTTGGGGATGTAAGAAACCCATGGCAAGAAAAGCGAGTTCGCAGGGTATTTCACGTTCAGTACCCGCTTTTTCTTCAAATTTTGCCGGTCGGCCATCTTCTGAAATCTTCCACTCCAGGTCCACAATCTGCAGGGCTTTTAATTGCCCTTGTTCGTTACCGATAAAAGCCTTGGTAGCAATGGCCCAGTACCTGTCGGCGCCTTCTTCATGAGAAGAGGATGTTTTTAAAGTCATGGGATAAGTAGGCCATGGCATAAAAGGGGTTCTTGATTCAGGGGGCTTAGGCATCAGCTCAAACTGCGTAACGGATTTTGCACCATGCCTGTTGGAAGTACCTACACAGTCGCTTCCGGTGTCGCCGCCTCCGATCACTACCACATTTTTATTGGTTGCAAGAATATCATCGCCTTCAACAGTTTTATTGCTGACCCGCTGATTCTGCTGTTTTAAAAACTCCATCGCAAAATAAACACCATTCAGTTCCCTGCCGGGGATGTTCAGGTTACGTGGTATGGTTGATCCGCCGGCAAGTACAATGGCATGGAACTCTCTCAACAGGTCATTGATACTTACATTGACGCCCACATTGGCATTGCATTTAAAAATAACGCCTTCCTCTTCCATTAAGGAAATTCTCCTGTCCACCACCCATTTCTCCAATTTAAAATCCGGAATGCCATAACGCAGCAAACCTCCGGGCGCGTCATCTCTTTCAAAAACTGTTACGATATGTCCCGCATAATTTAATTGTGCTGCTGCGGCCAGCCCTGCCGGCCCTGATCCTACTACTGCAATCTTCTTTCCGGTTCTAAGGTTGGGTTTACGTGGTTTTACAAAACCTTTATCAAAAGCGATCTCGATAATGTGTTTTTCAATCTCCTCAATCGTTACAGGAGGTTGGTTAATGCCCAATACACAAGCGCTTTCGCAGGGAGCAGGACAGATACGTCCTGTAAATTCAGGGAAGTTATTGGTTGCACTTAATATCTCGTATGCTTCTTCCCAGCTCTTTCTGTATACTGCATCATTGAATTCGGGAATGATATTACCAAGGGGGCAGCCATTGTGACAAAATGGTACGCCACAGTCCATGCATCGTGCAGCCTGCTGGTTCAGTTTCTGTTCAGGAAGCCTTTCCACAAACTCTTTATAATCTTTCATCCTTTCCTTTACAGAACGTTTGGATGGAAGTTCTCTCGTAAATTCTATAAAGCCGGTTGGTTTACCCATTGATTAGGTATTTATTAGTTGATTGAATCGCAAATTTTCACGCCGTTGCTAACGTTCAAGCGGAGCTGTTTGCTGCTTTAGTTGCAATGCTTTCTTGTAATCTCTTGGGAATACTTTGATGAAATTTTTCAATTGATTTTCCAAGTCGTCAAGAATGAATTTTGCAACCGTGCTGCCGGTGTAGACATAGTGTTTGGTGATCATATCACTCAGGAATGGAATATCGTCGTATCCAACCGGGTCCAGGTCTACCATTTCCTTATTGCACATTTCTTCAAATTTTCCACTTGCGTTATACACATATGCAATACCGCCACTCATACCTGCAGCAAAGTTTCTTCCTGTGTCGCCAAGTATAACGGCGTGTCCGCCCGTCATATATTCACAGCCGTGGTCGCCAACGCCCTCTACTACCACACTGGCCCCTGAGTTTCTTACTGCAAAGCGTTCTCCGGCTTTTCCCCTGATATAAGCTTCACCTGAAGTAGCGCCGTAGAAAGCCACGTTACCAATGATGATATTTTCTTCAGGTATGAATGAGGCGTTTTTATGTGGATAAACGATGAGTTTTGCTCCACTTAACCCTTTGCCGAAATAGTCGTTGGCATCACCTTCCAGTTCCAGTGTAACGCCTTTTGTATTGAATGCACCAAAACTTTGCCCGGCAGTACCGGTGAAATTAAAATGAATGGTGTCATCCGGCAATCCGCCAGCCTTGTATTTCTTGGTGATCTCGTTTGACAAAATAGTGCCGGCTGTACGATCTGTATTTTTGATAGGGAAAGATGCCGCCACCTTCTCTTTTTTGTCAATTGCAGGCTGTGCCGCTTTCAGTAATTGCCAGTCAAGCACTTCGCTAAGGCCATGATCCTGTTCTTCCTGCTTGTATAAGCCGGTGTATAAGGAGCCTGGTTCTTTATATAGTACTGCAGATAAATCGAGTTTACCATATTTCCAATGATTGATATCGTCTCTCATTTCAATGGCATCTACCTGTCCTATCATTTCGTTCACGGTTCTGTAACCCAGGTCAGCCATAATCTCTCTCAATTCCTGTGTAATGAACCGGAAGAAATTAACCACATGGTCAGGGTCTCCAGTAAAGCGTTTGCGCAGTTCAGGGTCTTGTGTTGCTACACCAACAGGGCAAGTGTTCATATGACATTTGCGCATCATAATACATCCTTCCACGATCAGTGCTGCAGTTGCGACGCCCCATTCCTCTGCTCCAAGTAGT
>JBHAFM010000124.1:0-30345 GCA_041856175.1 Sediminibacterium sp. | reverse complement strand
CACTTACCACACGAACAGTATAAGCATACGCATTGCTTAGCGGCATCATCTGTTTCAGTGAACGCATGGCCAAGTTACCATGCCCCACTTCGCGACGGCTTTGTCCGCGCATCATTTTCACTTCGCCTGTGCTGAACGGAGGGAAATTATAATGCAGGAAGAATTTGGAATCAACCGATTTGGCAGCACTTTCAACCAGTAAATCATCTAAAGCAGTTCCGAATGTGACTGTTGTAAGTGATTGAGTTTCACCTCTTGTGAATAATGCAGAGCCATGCGGTGTTGGTAATGGATCTACTTCCATTGCCAATGGCCTTACCTGCTCTAACTGGCGGCCGTCCAAGCGGATGCGGTCGTCCAGGATCATGTTTCTAACCACTTCCCACTTCAGGTCTTCATAATATTTCTTCGCTAATTTCTTATCCAGGTCGGTAGCTTCCTCGCCCAGGCTTGCCATTAACTCTTCTTTTACCACGCTATATGCATCGCTGCGATCATGTTTGGAAGAGCCTTTTCTTGAAATTTCGTATACCCTTTCCTTCGCAAAAGCATATACTTTTTCTTTGATTGTTTCGCTCTGCTCAGGCTTTTTATAGTCGCGCTTGGTAGTCACTCCTTTTTTAGCTCTCAGTTCTTCCTGGGCTTTGATGTGAACACGAATGGCATCATGGGCTAGTTCCAATGCTTTTACAAGGTCAGCTTCGGAACATTCCTTTGCTTCTCCTTCTACCATCATCAGGTTCTTTTCAGTTGCTGCAATGATAAATTCCAGGTCAGATGCTTCCAGTTCTGTACGACTAGGGTTCACTACAAAATTGCCGTTTACACGGGCAATACGTACTTCACTGATGATCTCTTTAATAGGAATATCAGAAACTGCCAAAGCCGCAGATGCGGCCAAGCAGGCTAATGAATCCGGTAATACTTCTGCATCGCTTGATACCAGGCTGATCAATACCTGTACATCGCACAGGTAATCTTCCGGGAATAAGGGACGCAGGGCGCGGTCTATCAAACGGCTGGTCAGGATTTCATAATCGTTCAGCCGCGCTTCACGCTTAAAGAAAGAGCCTGGTATACGGCCTGCCGATGCAAACTTTTCCTGGTAATCAACACTTAAAGGAAAGAAGTCCTGGCCTTCTCTGGGTTCTTTATTTGCTACAACGGTAGCTAAGATAACGCAGTTACCCTGGCGTACGGTAACAGCACCATCGGCTTGACGGGCTAATTTTCCAGTCTCGATGAATACCTGGCGATTTCCACCGAGGTCAAAACTCACACTGATTGGTTGTGATAACATAATCTGTTTTTGTAATACGAGGTACGGAAACGAGGTAGGATAACTGTGTTTTTCGCACCCCCTGTTAGGGAATGAAAATGCAGAAGAGGCACTAATAGAAATGACTATTCCCAACCGTATCAAATGCCAGTTGGGAATAGATTATACATAGCTGAAAAATTATTTTCTCAGACCTAATTTTTCGATGAGTGCACGATACCCCTGCAGGTTGTGTTTTTGCATGTAGCTAAGCAAACGCTTACGCTGGCCCACCATCTGCATCAGGCCACGTTGTGTGGAATGATCTTTCTTGTTGGCTTGTAAGTGATTGGAAATCTGGGTAATACGCTCGGTCAGCAAAGCAACCTGACCTTCAATAGAACCCGTGTTAGTGGCTTTTCCACCGTACTCAGCAAAAATACTTGCTTTTTTTTCTGTTGTTAAATAAGGCATCTCAAAATGTTTAAATAAGACTCCGGAATGTTTTCCTTCTTTTTTTATCGGCTGCAAAACTACGAAGAATAATACAAACCGGAGAATTTATAAACCTATTTTTAGATACAGCAGGAAAATAGTTAATTTGTATAGGATAGCAATGGTGCTATTTTATTCATTTTCAGACCTTTTACTGATGTTCGGCGTAACAATATTAGGCAATAATTCAGCCCTTCCGGCATATGAGCGTCATCCTACCGCTCAGGTGGTTACCCTGAATGAGCAGTTATTCCTGATCGATTGCGGGGAAGGCACCCAGATGCAATTGGCACGTTACAAAATAAGGCGTGGCAGGATCAACCATATTTTCATCTCGCACCTGCATGGAGATCATTATTTCGGGTTGATTGGCCTGGTCACCAGTATGGGCTTATTGGGCAGGGAACATGACCTGCATATTTATGCACCCGCTCCCCTGCAATCCATTTTTGACCTTCAATTGTCTGTGGCCGACACCATTCTGCCTTTTAAACTTCAGTTTCACCCTTTGGAAACCGAAGGGATCATCATAGATCACCAAAAATTTACCGTCTCCTGTTTCCATACCCAGCACCGTATTCCCTGCTGGGGCTTCATCATCAGGGAAAAAAAGAAACCAAGAAAAGTAAATAAAGAACAGGCCGTCGCTTATGGCATCCCTGCTCCTTATTATGAACGTTTGAAAGATGGTGACGATTATGAAACCCGTTCAGGTGAACTGATTAAAAACGGGTTAGTCACTTTTCCTAACACCCCTCCCAAAAGTTATGCTTTCTGTGCCGATACCATTTATGATGAATCAATTGCTGATAAAACAAAAGGAGTCTCTCTGCTCTATCACGAAGCTACCTACCTGAAAGACTTGGAAGAAAGGGCCAAAGCCCGTTACCATTCCACCACCATACAGGCAGCAGCTATTGCTACAAAAGCCAACGCAAAGCAATTACTGATCGGGCATTTCAGCAGTAAATATGAAACATTAGATGAATTTCTGCTAGAAGCCCAAGCAGTATTTCCTAATTCGCAGCTGGCAATTGAGGGGGTGACTTATTATGTCTGATCCGTCATTTATTGCATGATCCATTGATAGAAATTGGGGAACTCCTGTCGCCAATTGCTTTCATTATGCTGACCGGGCGGGTAAACCACGGAACGGATATTGCTGTTTTGTTTCTTTTCAAGGATGTTCGTCATTTTCTTCATGTCACTTACCATAGTAGTGCTTTCCTTTCCACCTGCATAGAAATAGAGCTTGGGCGCTGTGGTGGCGGTGAATTTTTCTGCATCGGCAAATAATTCAGGTGCCATCCATAAAGCAGGTGAAAAAATACCTGCACCTCCAAATACTGTCGGGTATTGCATCACGGTATAGAGACTGATCAGAGCACCCATACTGCTTCCGGCTACAAAATTGTATGAAGCTGCTTTTTTGGTACGGTACTTACTGTCGATATAAGGTTTTAAAGTGGTAGCCAGGAAATCTGCATAGGCCTTCCCTTCCCCTTTGCCAAATTTTTCATTATCGTAAGGATTGTATTCAGTTGTCCTTTTATCACCACCATGATCGATACCTATGACAATGCATTCTTTGTTGAG
The DNA here is from genome assembly GCA_041856175.1 of Sediminibacterium sp. Lineage (GTDB taxonomy): Bacteria > Bacteroidota > Bacteroidia > Chitinophagales > Chitinophagaceae > Sediminibacterium. The sequence continues at coordinate 26,996 of JBHAFM010000124.1, read as the reverse complement.
TTGCGACTGTAAGCTGTCCAAACATTCATCCACCCCCCATTCACCAAAAGCGGCTGTCTGTTCATTAAAGAGATTCTGCCCGTCTTCCATATACAGTACGGGGTATGTTTTTGCTGATGCAGCATATCCCTTTGGCAGGTAAACCCAGATCCTTCTTTTCCTGTTCAGCTGTGGGATGGTGAATGCAGTGTCGAGAATATGTACCTGCGGACTGGCCGTATATGGCTTTGGTCTTTCCGGATAGTCGTCTTTCCAGCCGGCAATGGTAATATCCCGAGTCAGGTCGCTATTCACTTCCAGTATCCGGTCACTGATATCCCTGCCATCAGCCGCACATTCTACTTTGTCAAAACCACCACGGGTAAATTTAAAAGCATAGGTCCCGGCTGCAAGATCTTTGATGACAATGCTTTTGCGTGAGCCGGCGAAAGGCTTAAGCTTATAATTCTCGTCCTTCGGATTCCAGTTATTGAAATTACCAGCCACATAGATATCATCCTGCTGTCTGGTAGCAACAGCGTTCATGACCAGTCGCACAGTATATTGCGCATGAAGACCGGCGCCCGCAAATAAAAAGGAACAGAACAATAATGCTTTCATGCATTTAAGGTACAAAAAAGAAAAATCTCACCACTCCAGATCATATAGCAGCGATCAATCCAGTATTTCTACATCCTTTGGATACCTGCTCTTATTGAAAACGAAAAGGTTGTCGGCAAGATTTGCTGAAGTATTGAGTTTACTAAAGCTTACCTGCAGGGTATTATTGCTTTTATCTAGTATCTCCGCTTTAACAATGAGGCTTTTTGCTTTGTCGACATAGATGGTCACTTTTTGAAAATTCTTTCTGTTGTCGATGGGTTTCAGTTCTATAACGTGGAAGCTTGTTTTTGAAGGAACCAGTTTGTAAGTAAAGTCTTTATCGTAAGCTCCCGACAATATTTTCTGGGGAGTGAGTGACTGACCAGGTTCATCTGCAGCAGATACGGTGATTGTTTTGTTGCCATCAAAATTATATGTTTTGGAACCATCGCTGATCACTTCCATTTTACCCTGCCGTAATACATATTTCTGTCCCTTAATGGAGATATTTCCTATTTTAACACCACTAGCCTTGCCTTTACTGGTAAATTGTTTAATCGTAAAAGTAGTAGTGATCGTTTTGAAACTTTTTACTTTTGCGCTCACCCCATCCAGCACTTTTTTGGCATTCGGATCATTCTGGGCAAATACCGTTTGAGCCATCGCTGCAAAAGCAATCAAAAAAATATAACATTTCTTCATTCTTCCTACATTAAGTGGGCGCAAATATAGGCTTTCCTGTAAAATCAGACCAGTGAATCAAGAAACTCCTGCAATTCCATATCGGTTTTAAATAATACCTCCCTGGCCTTGCTTCCCTGGTTAGGGCCTACCACGCCTGCGGCTTCCAGTTGATCCATCAACCGGCCTGCACGATTATACCCGAGTTTCATCCGTCGCTGTATGAGCGAGGTAGAGCCCATTTGGTTCTGCACGATCAGCCTGGCCGCATCCTCGAACAAAGGGTCGCGGTCACCAGCATCAAAATCCCTCCCTTCCATATCTTTTTCATCAATATATTCAGGTAAAAGAAAGGCTTGCGGATAGCCACGCTGGTCACCAATGAATTCGCAGACATGCTCTACTTCCGGCGTATCTACAAAAGCGCATTGCAAACGGGTAATCTCACCGTTATAGCTGATGAGCATATCTCCTTTACCAATCAATTGCTCTGCACCACCGGCATCCAGGATCGTGCGGCTGTCTATTTTACTGGATACTTTAAACGCAATACGCGCAGGGAAATTGGCCTTAATGGTTCCTGTGATGATATTAACAGAAGGACGCTGGGTGGCAATGATGAGGTGTATACCTACAGCCCGCGCCAATTGGGCAAGACGGGCGATCGGCATTTCCACTTCTTTACCCGCTGTCATGATCAGATCAGCAAACTCGTCCACTACCAATACAATGAAGGGCAGGTATTGATGCCCTTTCTCAGGATTGAGCCTTCTTGCCGTGAACTTTTCGTTATACTCTTTGATATTGCGGCAACCAGCTTCTTTCAGAAGATCATATCGGTTGTCCATCTCAATACACAAGGCATTAAGGGTGTTGATCACTTTTTTTGTATCAGTGATAATAGCTTCTTCTTCTCCGGGCAGCTTGGCAAGGAAATGTTTTTCTATTACCCGGTACAGGCTCAGTTCCACTTTCTTAGGATCAACCAATACAAACTTTAACTGCGATGGATGTTTTTTATATAACAGGGAAACAAGAATAGCATTCAACCCAACCGACTTCCCCTGTCCTGTTGCACCTGCCATTAAAAGGTGAGGCATGCTGGTAAGGTCTACAATGAAATTTTCGTTGTCGATCTTCTTGCCAATGGCGATCGGCAATGAAAATGCATTTGTCTGAAATTTATCGCTGGCGAGTAAGGTCTTCATGCTCACCACAGTTTTACGCACATTCGGCACTTCAATACCGATTGTACCCTTACCTGGTATGGGTGCAATAATACGAATGCCCAATGCAGCAAGGCTTAAGGCGATATCATCTTCCAGGTTTTTGATACGGCTGATACGCACGCCTGGAGCCGGGACAATTTCATACAGGGTAACAGTCGGGCCTACCGTGGCAGCGATACGCTGGATGGCAATATCATAATTCTTCAGCGTTGCGATGATCTGGTTCTTATTGGTTTCAAGTTCGGTAGGATCATGCACAATTTTTTCACTCCCATGCGTTTCAAGCAGATCCAGTGCCGGATACTTATATCCTTTCAAATCCAGGGTAGCATCGTATTTCGTATTGAATTTTCCTGCTACTGTCTCAGCGGTCTCTTCTTCAATCCCGGGAGTTTCTTTGATCTCCAGTTCCAGGCCGTCCTCTTCTTCGCCCTCCTCTTCTACCTCGTAAACCTCTTCGTCAACTTCTTCCTCCTCTGCCCCGGTCTTTTCGCTAACATCAAATTCGTTCATCGGATCAGGGGTTTCCTGTGGCATGATCACCACGACACCTTTTCCTTCATTCTTGAGTTTATTATTACTCACCGGAAGCAGTTCTTCTTTTTCGGTAAGGGTCATACCATCGGCATGTTCCCCGGCTTCATCCCATTCCTGCATAACAGGCGCCTGGTCATCCCTGGCAAAGGATAACTCTTTGTCATCTTCAGCTTCTTTTGCTGCAGGTTTGTGTTTCCATTCCGGCAATTTGAAAGTCGGATTGAACCGCCAGATAAAATAACTAAATACTGCAAGCAACAATAAAGCACCTGTGCCTACATTACCGATCCATTTAATAAACCATTCATTGAGGAGTTCCCCTACTGCCCCCCCCCATGAGAAACTGCTGCTCCTTGTCACAAATGCAAATGCCATGCTCAACACAACCAGTCCTACCAGAACGTATTTCAGGTTGCGCAGGAGATTGAATATTTTTTTTCCAAAAAGAAGGTTAATACCCAGTACAAAGAAAAAAGTACAGAAAAGGTAGGCAGCGAGGCCAAAACCTTTGTAGCATAAAGTATGAGCTACATACGCTCCCAGTACACCTAATAAATTATTGACTTTAACATCGTCTATAGCAAATATTTTAATCCCAAACTGATGTACTTTATCCTGGTCTTCCTGCCAGGTGAAAAGATAAGAAGTAAAAGCTACAAATAAAAAGAGTGTGAACAGCAAACTCACTGCTCCGGCGATCTTGGTGGTACGTTCGTCTTTTACCACTTCGGCAACAGTTACCTGTGTTTCTTTATCAGGAGCCAATTGCTCGGGATCCGGTGGGAGTGGCGTTTTCTTTTTCAAACGGTTTGCCATAGAAACAAATATAAGCCATGCGGAGAAGTGGTAAAGGACCTGAGTAAGCTATGTGCAAAACTGGCAGTAAGCGCTGCAGTTTTCCACTTATCCTAACCTTTCCTGACCCCTACAGCCAGGAAGCACCATGCCAAAATCAGCACAATACCTCCCACAGGTGTAATAGCACCAAGCCATTGAAAGCCATTGATTCCTATGACACGGATGCAGGTAAGCAGGTAAAGTGATCCGCTGAACAGTATCATACCTGCTATAAATAAAGCCCCGGCGGTTTTAAGATGCCTGACCGGATAGCTTTTATATAATATAGCGGTAAGCGCCAGTGCAAATACATGAAAGAACTGGTAACGTACTGCCGTTTCGTAAGCATGTAATACATCTTCGGCAAGTATTCCTTTAAGTGCATGTGCCCCAAAGGCGCCGAGCGCAACGGACAATGCGCCAAGGAGGATGGCAGTAACCAGGAAACCTTTATGCATGTTCTTTCAGAATTTTGGCAAAGCTACGTTCATTAATATCATCCCCGCTCAAATGATACTGCGCCTGCTGATAAAATGCAAGGCGTTCCGATCTTTTTTGTTGCAGGAATTCACATATCCCTTCATAAGGAAGGCCGTGAATAGCCGGGCGATGCGCCTGTTCTGACATCAATCTCTTGGCCAGTATTTCGATTGACTCGTCTATCCAGATAGTGATGCCATTCTTATTCATCCATATCATATTTTCGTGGTAGGCAGGAGTGCCCCCCCCGGTAGCCAGTACAAATGTTTTTTTCTCTCCAAACCATCGCAGCATTTTGGATTCTGCTTTCCGAAAATGATCTTCCCCTTCTTCTGCGAATATCTCTGCTATAGATTTTTCTTCGTGCGATTCAACCAGGTAATCCAGGTCATATCCTCCAATCTTAAGTTTCTTAGCCAGTTTTTTTGCCCAATAGCTCTTGCCTGTACCCATCAGGCCAATAAGAAATATTTTCATCCTGTTTGATTAGTAATTTATTTAAACGCGTTCAATCCGGTTATATCCATCCCTGTAATCAGCAAATGTACATCGTGCGTGCCTTCATAAGTGATCACACTTTCAATATTCATCATATGGCGCATGATACTGTATTCGCCGGTAATTCCCATCCCCCCAAGCATCTGACGGGCATCTCTTGCAATATTTGCGGCAATCTCACAACTGTTGCGCTTAGCCATACTTACCTGTTGTGGCGTGGCTTTGCCTTCATTCATCAACACGCCCAAACGCCAAACCAGCAATTGTGCTTTGGTGATCTCGGTAATCATTTCTGCCAGTTTCTTTTGTTGCAACTGAAACCCGCCTATCGGCCTGTCGAACTGTATCCGTTCCTTACTGTAACGCAAAGCGGTATCATAGCAATCCATCGCAGCGCCCAGCGCGCCCCATGCAATGCCAAAACGGGCTTTTGTCAAACAACCCAAAGGCCCTTTCAGTCCTGCTATATTCGGTAATATATTTTCTTTAGGCACCTTTACATTATCAAATACGAGTTCGCCTGTAGCGCTGGCGCGCAGGCTCCATTTACCATGTGTGGCAGGCGTGGTAAACCCCGCCATACCCCTTTCTACAATGACTCCCTGTATCACACCCTGTTCATTTTTTGCCCATACCACGGCCACCTGTGCAAACGGCGCATTACTGATCCACATTTTGGTTCCATTCAATAGCACATGCTCTCCTTCATCTTTAATATTCGTCAGCATGCCCGCGGGATCGCTGCCATGATCAGGTTCTGTTAACCCGAAACAACCCAACCATTCTCCGCTGGCCAATTTGGGCAGGTATTTTTTTCGTTGCGCTTCATTGCCGTAAGCATAGATCGGAAACATCACTAAGCTGCCCTGTACACTGGCGGTACTGCGCACACCACTATCTCCCCGCTCCAGTTCCTGCATCATCAAACCATAACTGATATAGTCCATCCCACCACCACCATATTCAACCGGAATTGTTGGGCCGAAACAACCTAATCTGCCCATCTGTTTCACAATCTGTTCAGGGAACACTGCCCGCTGGGCATAGTCTTCTATAACAGGGGTTATCTCTTTCTTTACATAATTGCGAACAGCCTCCCGCACATGCTTGTGTTCTTCAGTCAGCAATTCATCTATCAGGTAATAATCAGGGGATTGAAACATATCTGTTTTAGCAGCCATATAGATAGTTTGTAGTTTGTGAGTGGCTGTCTGTAGTTACATATCGTAATTATTAACAACCTGTTAATGACCAGAGACTCCTGTTATCACTGCAACCTAATAAAAATAATGAGAAGAGGTTATTTTTTCTTGGTTCTTGTTATCTTAACATCAAATTAAGTGCGATGAAGCAATGGTTGGTTATAACAATGCAGTTGACTTATGATATTCGTCCCTGGTATACTGCTCCTATTGGCAGCTTTGTTCCTGGTAAACCTCAAAAACAACCCTGAAATTTTGCAATCCCACTCTCCTCATCAACACCGGGCAATCCCGGCTCCCTTTTGGAAACAATTGGGAACAAATCTTACTTTTTATGTTTTGCTTGCCATCATTTTTGGTATCTTACTTGGTCATTTTGCTCCGGCTACTGCAGTGAAAATGGAAATCATTGGCAAGACCTTTGTAGACATCATCAAACTGTTTATTGCTCCCATTATTTTCCTGACCATTGTATTGGGCATCAGCAGTATTGGCAACCTGAAAAAAGTGGGACGTATCGGCATTAAATCATTGGTTTATTTCGAAGTGGTCACTACGGTTGCACTTGCCATTGGCATTGTTGTGGCACTGGTACTGCAGCCCGGCAAGATTGATAAGACAGGTTTACCTATACAGGATGCATCAAAGTATACCGGGCAGGCAGGTACTCATTTTGATTGGGGCAGGTTTTTTCAGTCCAATTTAACGCTGCAGGTATTACTTGCAGCTATTATCACAGGCATTATCCTGAATTACTCAAAACATCGTATCACTGTTATTCACTGGCTGGGCAAAGCGTCGCATTTTGTTTTCAGCGGTTTGAAATACGTCATGTACCTGGCCCCGTTGGGTGCGTTTGGCGGAATGGCTTTTACGATAGGGAAATTCGGGCTCAGGACTTTGCTTCCGTTGGCCAAGCTGATGGGGTGTGTTTACCTGACAATGTTTCTGTTTGTGTTTTTCGTCCTGGGCAGTATCATGCGTTATTATAAATTCAGTATTTGGCATTTTCTAAAATACATCAAAGAGGAATTACTGCTGGTATTAGGCACTTCATCTTCTGAAGCGGCATTGCCATCCATTATGCGAAAACTGGAAAAGATGGGGTGTAGTAAATCAGTGGTAGGACTAGTAATTCCTACCGGTTATTCCTTTAACCTTGATGGCACTTCCATTTATTTGTCAATGGCTGCCATTTTTCTTGCCCAACTGTACAATGTTCATTTAGCAACCAGCGAGTTATTGATGATCTTATTGATATTAATGCTCACTTCAAAAGGAGCAGCAGGTGTAACAGGCAGCGGCTTCATCGTATTGGCGTCCACCCTTGCAGCCATTCACAAAATACCGCTTGAGGGCCTGGCTTTTTTGTTGGGCGTGGACAAATTTATGAGTGAGGCCAGAGCCATTACAAATATTATCGGCAATGGTGTAGCCACTATTGTTATTGCAAAAAGTGAAAGAGAATTTATTAAAAACTGAACGTGTAACTTTTGGATAAAATGAGGTTCATGCCAACACCATTTAATACATCACTTGACTATGCAAAACAGTCCGACGTTAACGATCCATTGGCATTTTTAAAGCAGCAATTCCATTTTCCGCAACTCCATGGCAAGGAAGTAATATACTTCTGCGGCAATTCCCTGGGCTTACAACCAAAGAATGTTGCAGCGGCCGTTGAAACAGAATTGGGCACATGGCGCGGGATGGCTGTGGATGGTTATTTCGGCGGCAAAAACCCCTGGCTGTATTACCAGCATTACCTGCAACCTTCACTCGCTAAAATTGTTGGTTGTAAGGAACAGGAAGTGACAGTCATGAATTCACTGACAGTAAATCTTCATTTATTGATGCTTAGTTTTTACAGGCCTACAAAAGAGAGATTTAAAATAATCATGGAAGCGGGTGCTTTCCCTTCCGATCAGTATGCTGTAGAAACATTGGTCAGGCATTGCGGATTAGATCCTGTTGATGCTATTATTGAAATAGCCCCGAAAGAGGGGAAGAAACTATTGCAAACTGAAGACATCATTGATGCGATACAGGCACATGGCAACAGCCTGGCATTGGTACTTTTTGGTGGCATTAACTATTACACCGGTGAGTTGGTTGATATCAAATTGATCACAGAAGCTGCCCATTCAGTCAATGCTGTTGCCGGTTTTGACCTTGCGCATGTGGCGGGCAATGTACCCTTGCAGTTACATGACTGGAAGGTTGATTTTGCAGTATGGTGCAGTTACAAATACCTGAATGCCGGGCCGGGAGCTGTTGGTGGTGCTTATATACATGAGCAACATGCAGCAAATATTAAAACGCCACGTTTGGGAGGATGGTGGGGTAATGATGAGCAAACAAGGTTTAAAATGGAGAAGGGCTTCGTGCCTAAAAACAATGCAGGCGGCTGGAACATCAGTACGGCACAGGTATTCAACACTGTTTGCCTGAAAGCTTCCCTTGAACTATTCGATGCTGCTGGTATGGACAGGCTCAGGGCCAAAAGTATCCAGCTAACAGCTTACCTTGAATACCTGCTGCACCAATTGCATCACATCAATTTTGAGATTATTACTCCTGAAAATCCTCAATGCAGGGGGGCACAGCTGTCGTTATATTTTAAAGAGCAAGGCAAAGAAATACACCAGCAAATGATCAACAATGGCATCATAGTCGATTATCGCGAGCCGGGTGTTATACGCGTGGCCCCGGCGCCAATGTATTGTTCCTTTGAAGACATTCACCGCTTCTATCAAATATTGAAAGATCATTTTCACTGATATCCTAATAAAGGATTGATTCGTTGTTATGCCAGGCTAAAATAAATGATCCCTGCTGCGTAGTATGGCTTCGTTTCATAAATACTCATGTGATAACCAGTCCTAAAACGAATTTTCACGCCTGCGATTGGAACCAATTTACAATAAGCTCATCTGCAAATAGCTAGGCGGGCTGACCTTCACCGCTGTGTCCTTTGGAACATGCCCCCAGGTTTTTAGCAGTTGGTAATGTTTAAAACGTATCTTCATGTTTGCCCTGCCACGCAAATCAGTTATGACAAAGCACCATTTTTCTTATCTGGCCCTTGGCGATTCTTATACGATTGGGGAATCAGTTCCATTATATGATAGTTTTCCTTATCAGGTTGTTCAATTATTGCGTAAAGCGGGACTGCACTTTCATGCGCCTGAAATCGTGGCGAAGACCGGGTGGACAAGTGGCGAACTGGCAGAATATATATTGCATACGAAGCTCAATGAGCAATATGATTTTGTGAGCCTGCTTATTGGGGTAAATAATCAGTACAGGGGGCTTTCAGCAGATGATTTTCAAACAGACCTCGTATTCCTCCTGAAGAAAGCCCAGCATTTAACCGGTGGACATGATAGCAGGATAGTGTTGTTGTCTATTCCAGACTGGGGTGCCACCCCTTTTGCAGCAAACAAGGATACAGCAAGCATCAGTAAAGAGATTGATCAATTTAACCAGGTTTGCGAATCACTAGCAGCGCAATACAAGGCGCATTTTATCAATATCACGACAGATAGCCGGAAAGCAAAAAATGACCATACCCTGCTGGCTAGGGACCAACTACATTATTCAGCCAAGGAGTATGCCGTATGGGCAGGCAAAGTGGCGGGTTTCATCAAGCAAGTGGTTCAGGGATGAGGGGGTATAATCTAATTATCATCCACTTCTATTTTAGGTAAAAATGCCATGACTTGCATGATAACAGCCAGTACAATCAGCGCGTACAATGCAGGTTTTTTGTCCGGGCACTCGCCAAGCAAGCAGGTAGACAGAAGAATGTAATTGCGAATAGACCAAGCCAGGTTGATGGCACAAATAAAAACATTGGCCCGCTTGGCCCATACCCGTGAGACGGCAAATAACAAAAGGGCCGCGCAAGTCATGATGATATTGAAGATTCCCGGCTTACCAAAATCAGTGCCGGTAGCGGATAGTCCCGATACCGTTAGTTGCCGGCTGGCGATAAAGCTCCAAGGCAAAAAACAAATGACTATAAGTGCAAGTGCCGCTGCAATTCCTGCCTGTTGAGAATACTTCATTATAACATATTTATCCGTAATTGATACCTGCGGATCTGCGGCACAAACCTAACTCATTTTCGATCAATTTAATCATCATCTCCCATACGCTTATTCAGCTTTAAAAAGGAAGCACGCCTGGGAGCAGGGACAAGGGCATGTTCACCCTTCACAGCTTTCCATATTACTTCAGTGAATGCGCGATCAGGTACACGGTCTTCTTTTGTAAAATCGAAAGTTTCGCTTTTACGTTGCCAGGCATTCATTACTGTATTCTTTTCATTGATATCTGTTTGTAATGGTTTTACTGCAAAAGGTGTCAGATCCGGTGTAGCAGTGAAACAACGCCACATAGGGGTAGCAGCAGCATCATACTGGCTCATGGGAGCAATCCCGAGGATCAGCTCCATGGTTCTTAACATGGAAGAAGTGGAATACATGGTATGATCTACAAAATGACGTTTTACAAATCCGCCTATCACATAAGCGGTTGTCCTGTGCGCGTCAACATGGTCGGGCCCGTCCTGCGCATCATCTTCCACAATAAAAACAGCGCTTTCCTTCCATACCGGGCTCTTGCTCAGGTACTCAATGAACATACCTATGGCAAGGTCATTATCTGCAACATGTGCAAAAGGTGTAGGCCGGCCTTTACTTAACCCCTCCGTATGATCATTGATGATACGCAGTGTATTCAATTGCGGCAAGGCATTGATGGCTACTAAGGAATCAAAATCCCGTTTCCACTGCCCTACTCTTGTGGTATCCCGTACCCGTTGATCCCAGCTGGTATAGAAAGGGCAGAAGTGATCTTTCAATACAGGTATGTTCGGCTTATAATCATCTGCAAACTCCCCATAGGTTCTGAAGCTTACACCGGCCCGTTTACAATGATCCCATATAAAGCCTTTTTTGTTGTTGGCAATAGCCCTGTTGCCTTCTGCATCATAATCACCACCTCTGCCGCCATAGCTGGTGACCCAGGTTTTTTCCAAATAATCAGTTGCATAAGCACCCATGCTCCAGTTATGCCCGTCGGCACTCACTTCGCCATCCACATAGAAATTATCCAATAAAACAAACTCCCTGGCTAACGCATGAAGGTTGGGTGTTATTTTTTCACCAAATAGACAAAGGCTGCTGTCGCCATTTCCTTCAGGCATATCTCCCAATACCTGGTCATACGTACGGTTTTCTTTGATGATGTAGAACACATGCTTAATGGGTGAAGCGGCTCCTACTTTTCTTGGTATAGGATTTCCTTCTTCCCCTTCTGATATACTTTCTTTTGTTTTGCTGTAGGGAGTATTACGATATACCGCCTGCGAATAAACACTCAATTGCTTTTCACCAGGTGTTTCAATAATACTCAATGTTCCTTTGAACAGCCCCCCTATGTATTGCACCTCCTTTGGTTGATTCAGGTCGCCCTTTTGAAAACCGAGCTGTACTTTTTTATCAACGGGATTGGGGCCATAAGGATTAGCCATGGATGTAAAGCCTTTTCCATTGGCTACGAATATTTTCTTCCCGATTATTCTTATACAGGCAGGGTACCATCCTACAGGTATGAACCCTTTTGAATGGCTGCTGCCGGGTTTTGTGACATCGAAAACAGCAAGGCAATTGTTGTCGGCATTGGCTATATACAAGGTCTTTCCGTTGGCGCTCAATGCTACCCCATTGGTAGTGGATCCGTTTGGTGCGTCAGGATATAAAGCAGCATTTAGCGTTTCCAGCACCTTCCGTTTCCTCACATCCACTATGGAAACGCTGTTATCATTGGCATTGGCAATATAGAGGTATTGACCATCCTTTGAAATACAAAGATCATTTGGGTTGCTGCCGATACCAATCTCTGTTGTCAGTTGTTGTTTATTCGTGTCATATATTAGTAATTTGCCACAGCCCCAGCATGAAATATAGAGTTCTTTTTTATCGGGTGATAATAAACAGGTATAAGCTTCCCCCGGCAAACTTAACTGCTGTAATATTTTTTTCGAATGAAGGTCAATTACATATAAGGCGTTATTGTCTTTTGTAACCACATAAAGCAGCTGTTTTACGTCGTCAATATCCAAACCGGCGGGAGATATTTTATTAGGCCATTTAACGCCTAATCTAATACTGTCGGATAGTACAAGTTTATTGTTGCGAATTGCATATTGCAATATGCAGTTATCATTTCCGCCAGAGGCATACAGGTATTTCTCATCTTTGCTGAATTTGAGCCCTACCCATAACTTGGGAACTGTAATATTGTCAAGTATCTTTTCTTGCTGTACATCAATTAACTGAATCGTTTGTGTACTTTGACCGTTATTGGTAACCGCCATATATTTTTGGCTGGCGGAAACAGCCATATTCAAGGGCAGGTCACCCAATGACAGGCTCTTTCCCACTGGTGTCAGGCTCCATCCGTTGGGAAGGCCAATACGCCTGGCTTCTAAGGATTGTAAGGTTTGAGACGAAACAGTGCCTGTCAAATAAAGTACAGATAATAAACAAAATAATCGCTTCATACAGTCTTGTTTGAAAAATAATAATACGCAATAATCTGGTTATAAGTTATTCACTACTTCTTCTGTGAAACCGAATGACAGGGTCATACCGGCCCCCCCAAATCCATTGACAATATACACCCCGGTAAGCGGATTTAAGAAAACATCTGTTTGGCCATTGGTCATTTTGGGGTATATCCCATTCCAGCTCTGTGTCAATTTCCAATCGTTACAAACCGCAAGCTGTTTCAGGTAATGAATAATCATTTCGTTGATACGTATACGATCAAAAGGATCGAAGGTGAGACCATATTCATGCGAATCCCCTACGGTCAATTCTCCCTTATCGTTTTGCGATACCATCACATGAATTCCTTTATCTAGGTATGCCGACATTTCTGTTTCATATCTTTTTTTCAATGCGGCCAAAGAGGGGGCCACTTTAAAGCTGTTATAATGGACTAAGGACAATCCGCCACACAAAGAAGTACCTATTCGCCAGTCATCATGTCCGGGAACGAAGCGTAACATCTGCAGTTTGCATTTGGTAAGGGGCAAAGCGGAAAATTGCTCGGGAAAAAGGGTTTCAAAATCAGCGCCATTACAAATACAGATGATATCCGCAGTCATCATTTCTTTACCCATATATACTCTCCCTGTCTCCACCACATTTACGTTCTTCCCCCAAATGAATTGAACTTCAAGATATTCTTCCAGGTAAGCCGGAATTGCTGCAATGGCATCCCGTGGATCAACGATGGTTTCCGTGGCACTGAATAAGCCACCAAGCAGGTCATTACTATTTACGCCATTAAACCTATGCACAATTGCATCTTTACCCAACAGTTCTACCGGCCTGCCTGAAGCTTTAAATGAATCATATAATTCCTGCAATACTGCCCATTCATCTGCATGGTGTGCCACATGCAAACTGCCTGACTCTTCATACCACAGACCAATACTATCTGCAATTTCTTTCCATATTTCTTTACTTCGCATGGCACGTGCATACAATATACCTTCAGGCTGCCCTACTGGCCAAAGCATACCAAAATTACGGATGGACGCACCAACAGCCTTCTCTGTCCGTTCGATTACGGTTACTTTATATCCTTTTAATGAAAGCGCCCGCGCCGTTGCCAATCCTGCAATACCCGCTCCAATTACAATAGCAGTCGCATTACTCATATCCGTTAACCTGGGTTTTATATTTTTTATTGAAATAGATCATTGCCATTAAAGTGATGATAACCCCTACTACCGATAAAACGATCACGCCATTACTATATATCACTGTCCATTGCAGGTTCAGGTTAAAAATAGTTTTTGTTATAATCACACCTACACTTCCCAGGTACCCAAAAGAATCAGCGAGATATATCAGAAACCCTACATTCCCTACACATTTAAAAGTTGCAATCATACGGTCGAACAGGATGCAGTTAAAGGGAATATAGCCAATATATAATCCCAGTCCAGCCATAGTCATCCAGGTAAAAGGAGCCATCCGGTGCGTAACAAACAGGAAAGAGCTGATACCGGCCAGCAGGAATCCGGCTATGATGATCAGGTGAGTGATCATGAAAGCTTTTCTGTTGTTTTGTATCAGCATCATACAGCTGATCAGCACCAATACCAATATGGTAATTGGTATTTCGGTTGTGGTAAAAACTGCTGGCTGGTTACCAAAACCAAGTTCCTTCCAGATATCAGCGGCAAAATTATCCCGTATATCGCGAAAGATGGTCAGAAATACATAAATAATGATCAGCAGTACCAGTCCCGCTTTAAATTGATGAAAAAACTTTTTTCGTTCTTCTTTGTCCATCGGCAACCGGGTAACCTTGGCCGCCACGTCCCCGGCGGATGGCGGTGGTATCCGTTCCAATAGAAAAATAAATGCCAGCATGGGGATCATGAATACAAAACCGGTTGCAAAAGGCAGCCAATATTCCGTCACATGAAAATTGATCATCAGCCATTTGGCTATTGATTTTACGAACCCGGAAGAAAAAATAAAACTGACAGCCAGCGTGGCTCCAATAAAATCGGTCGCTTTTCTTCCTTCCACAAAAGAAAATATGATACCCCATATCATTCCCAATGGGAATCCATTGAGAAAGAGAAATGCAATATTCCATGGTGCGGGTGTTACTGCAAACAGTAACAGTGATATCCATGAAAGGCTCACCAATACCAATATGGTTTTTCCTCTGCCAATTTTTTTCAGCTCCGCAATGAACCGTATGCCATAAAATTTACTGAGCATATAACCCAGTACCTGGCTGATAACAAGTGCATCTTTAAAATGCAGCCCAAGCACATTGGCTTCGTGTTCAAAGGTGCCCACCGTAAAAGGTTTACGAAACGCATATACAGAAGCATAGGTAAGAAAAGTAACCACTGCGGCATAGATTGCTACCCATGTGTCCTGCTTTTTTCTCAAAATAGCTGGATTTTAGCAGGTAGCTCCCGTAATGAGTCTATAATATGATCGGGCTGGTATGGCTCCAATTGCTCCCTGCTATAGGCACCGGTTGTAACGGCAACCACTAATCCACAACCTGCATTTCTTCCTTCCTGGATATCGACTTCTGTATCACCTACTTTTACTACTTTCTTTACATCAGTAACACCTGTCTGTGCCATCAAAGATTGTATCATATAAGGGTATGGTCTTCCTTCCGGCACTTCATCGCTACAGCTAACGGCCTGGATCAGGTTTGTGGTATCCCAGCCAAGCCTGCGGAGGATCGGTGTGGTGATCTCACGTGTAAACCCTGTGTCCAATGCCACCTTGATCCGATGCTGTTGCAACCACTCAAACACTTCTATGGCATGAGGTAACGGCTGCAATACCTCGTCATTCTCATAAAACTGCACCATATCCCTGACAAAAACATCATGGATATGATCAAGCAGTCCGGGATTGCCAGCAATCGCATCGGATGCATATTGTTCCATAATGATCTTGATCGCTTCAATTTTGCGATAACCCATCACTTTATCAACATCCGCCGGGTCTACTGTAACTCCTGCTTTGCTAAAGGCTGACCGGAATGCAGCATTTACATTCCCATTATCAAATACTGTAGTACCTGCTATATCAAAGACTACCAATTCTGCAATCATACTATCTATAATTTTAAAGCACAACACAGCAATCCCTTCTGCTTATCGCTTGAATGGTTAGCTTATGAGGTAATATAATGCTTAAAAGTGAAAAAGAGGCGATGCCTAAACAGGCATCGCTCTTGAAATCTAAAAACTGTGCTTATAAGAGTATATGCTTAAAAGCTATTTGAGCAGCCACATGACACCATTAATATTATCATTGCCGCTATACTGGCTTTGCACCGCTGCCATGTAATTGTCTTTATTGGTTGATAGTTCGGAAGTGGGGTACTGATAACGTAAAGGGATGACACCACCATTACCAACACCTGAACCGGTTGCAAAAACAGGCACGCCTGTCCTGCGCCACTGGTAATAGGCTTCCAGGCCTGAATTGCGGGCTAAGGAAAGATAGCGCTGGGTAAGTATCTGGTTTAACCCTGTTGCATTATTACCCGCATAGCTAACAGCAGGTTGAGCAAAATAATCACTGTAATTAAACGTGATATTATAATCTATATATACGCCGGGAGCTGTTGTTTTCAGGAAGCTAACGGTATTGGCTCCGTCGTTGACGCCATAAAAAGCAAACATGGCTTTGATTCCTTTCTGGTACCAGCTATTCGCATCACCTGATACCCAGCCACGGTTGATGGCCTCAGCAATATTAAAGCACATTTCGGGGTAGCCAATGATGAACGTGTTTTCTCCTTTAAATCCATCATAATAGCGTTTACGGCCAATAGTAGATATCTTGAAAGCGACCACATCGCCACCTAAATTGCTGGTTGGAGCTCCATTGCTTCCGCCCACAAAGGATTTGTAGGAAGTATCAGGATAACCCAGCCCACGGGCAGGATCAGCCACTTTCATAGCTCTTAAATCGTTCAGCCCCGCTAAGGTATTTAACCAGGTTGCAGCTACGCACAACCTAAGCGCATCATTACCATAGTTGTTTTTATTGTTGGGATACTGGTTAAAAGCATCATTATAAACGTATTCCAGGTTATCTGAAAGATCATTCATAACTGGATACTTTGCAGGATTATTGAGCACATCGGCAAACTTCTGCTTAACATTCAGATCCGGATCACCGGCTTTCTTACTCAACTCTATCAATACACGCAGTTTAAAGGTATTGACTGTTTTCTGCCATTGTTTTAATGCTGTGAGTGGGTCTTTACCACCGCTGATTTTTTCCTGGTAATAGAAATCTCCCAACAATGCAGTGTTTGATGAAGCGATCAGGCTGGCCAATTGTGTATTGGCATCTTCCAGTAGCTGCAGTGACTGTTTGAAGATATCTTTTTGTGTATCATACTTTGGTTTGGTATTGTCCAGCCCCTTCAAAGCATCGGTCATAGGCAGATCACCTACTTTCAAGCTCATCTTGACAAAGAAATAAGCTTTGAAAAATTTAGCCAATGCGCTGTATGGATTATTATCGCCGGATGCTTTGGCGGCTTCTTTTTCCATGGCTACCACATTACGCAACGTACCGAAATCAAGCCTGGCGCTACCACTCCAGTATTCATTAAGACCGTAATAAGTGTATGTTGATAAAGTATACTGGCAAAATTTATCCGCATCACCAGCCGGGAATTCTACCATATCGTTTTCAACCTGGCGCAAAAGCAAATAGGCAGGTACAGATACAGGCTGATTGGGATTTACTGCGTATTCATCAAATTTTTTGGCACAACTGCTTACTATTATCGTAATAGCAAGAAGCAGGATGCCGGTTATTGTATTCTTTTTCATCTGATCAATTTATATATTGAAGAATGATTGTTTTTAAAAAGTAATGTTTACGTTAAAGCCGTAACTACGTGTTGTTGGCGATTGCAGGTTATACTCCCTGCTATTACCTGAATAGATGCTTCTGCCGGAATATTGGTCTACATCCATGTCTTTAAAACGAGACGGGAAGAAGTACAACAAGTTTCGGCCTACTAACGATACATCAATCTTTGTAATAAAGGATTTTTTACCAAGTAACTGCTGGGGTACTGAATAGGTCAGCACTACTTCTCTCAGCTTTGCATATGTTTTTGCCACAGACGTATGTTCGAAATCATTGAAGTAACTGCTTACATAGTCCTGTATGTAATTAACAACAGACTTATTAGGTGCGAATTGCAGGTCTTTATAATTGGTAATAACACCTGTTACCGGATCATATTTAGGCGTACCGCTAACTACTTGTACCCCTTCGCCCACATAAGTACCTTTAAATCCGGGATCTTTATAATGATGGAACTCATAGTCTCTTGCTACTCCTACAGCACCTTGTACGGTTTCTATGCTACTACCTCCTTCAATGCCTTTCCTCAATACCCTGTCCTGCACCCTTCCGCCAACTTTACCATCAAACTGAAAAGAGAGACTGAAGGTTTTATAAGTAAACTTGTTGTAAACAGACCAGCTCCAATCCACATCTCCATTGCCAACATATTGAGCCTTAGGTAAATAAACGGGATATCCGGATGCGTCATTGATTACCTGTCCGTCCTGTGTTTTAGCAGTTACACCGGCAAATAGTTTATCCACCCTGTCGCCCTGCTGAAACCTGTAGTCTGACAAGTTAGCTGGCAATTCTTTGTATGTTTCTTTGTAAGTTGACCAGTTAACCAATACATCCCATGACAGTCCATTTCTGTTCTGGATAGGTGATCCAGTTAAAGATAATTCAGTACCCTTAATCTGTGTTTTGATGGCATTGGTAACAATGTCGGTAAGGCCAGATGTTTCAGATAATTTGGAATTGACAATACCAGGTCCTTTTACGTTATTATAATAGGTAGCGCTAAAGCCCAGCCTGTTCCTTAAGAATTTAATATCCATTCCCAACTCGGCACTGGTTGAAATAGAGGATTTGATATTTGGATCAACCTTATTTCCAGGCGCATAAGCTCCTGTCTGATTGTTATATACAGTTCCTATACCATAGGCGGGATCAGACAATGAATATGAAGGGCCGCCATAAGTACTTACATAAGGCGAGCCATAACCCAGCGGGTATCCGGCTGGTCCGATATAAGCTGTTGTACTTGGTGCCTTTGCAGTAGCATAGCTACCCCTTATTTTCAAGAAGCTAATGGCGCGAGGAAGCGTTGTATAATCTGAAATAACAGATGCGATTGATACAGACGGGTAGAAATAAGTATTATTATTCAACCGGAGTGTTGAGTTCTTATCCACCCTTCCTGTTGTAGTTACTGAAAGAAACTTCTTATAATCAACACTCAACGAATAGTATGCACTTAATACTAACATTTTAGCATTGTAGTTATACGCTTTCAGCGGGTTCAACGTATTAGCAAAAGAATACAGACCCGGTACATTCAAATAATCGGTTTTAACAAAACTTGAGTTATAGCTGAAGTTACGCATATTCGCGCCTGCGAGGCCATCAATAGTGAAGCCTCCCTTTATTTTTCCAGTATACTTCACCAATCCTTCCACATTATTGTCAAACAATGAACGTCTGTCTTCCGCATAATCACCACGATTTAGCTCCCTGCCATAAGGGTGAGCAGAATAAGGCAGTTTTTCATTGCGCAATACATCATTGGTGCTCACGTTCGCCCTTAAAACAGCTTCAATATGAGCATTGGCTTTATAGGTCAATGCCGCTGTTCCATAAACATCTGTTTTGTAATGACCACGCAACCACTCATAACTCATAAACCACGGATTATGGTATCGCTGGTATTCCGCAAATATAGATTGAACACCTTCTTTGCCTGGCTGCCAGTAATTACGCAGATCGTCCACATTATAATCAGCGCCCGTCCAGATGGTCAGGTTATAAATAATGCTGTTCGGTCCGTATACCACATCCGGTATATTGGGCGTAAATTGACGGTTATAATTGAGGTTTCCTTCAATTTTCAGTTTGTCACTTAAATTGTAACTGGTATTAATGTTAAAATTGATACTGTTTAATTTAGTATTGGGTACAATACCTCTTTGATAGGTGTTGGTCAGCGACATCCTTATATTGGATCTGTCATTCGAGGATGAGAAACTCAGGTTATTGGTAGTCAACAGGCCGGCCTGAATGAATTTTTTTAAATTATCAACACCACGCGCAATATAAGGGGTACCTTTTCTGATACCGGTAACCGGATCAATAGGGCTATCATACTGAGGTATTAACTGGCCTTCAAATTTTGGCCCCCACACGTCGTAATCTCCATCGTTGATTCCACCTCCCTTACCATCACCGAATGCATATTGAGAATAATCACCTCCTCCGTACAATGCCTGTGTCTTTGGCACTGCAATAAAGCCCTTATCCAATTGGGTAGAAGAGTTGAATTCGATGGTATACCCCTTATCATTTTTCTTTGCCTTCTTGGTGGTGATTAAGATAGCGCCGTCCTGGGCACGGCTGCCATAAATCGCTGTTGCGGCCAGACCCTTAAGTACCGTATATGATTCAATATCATCTGGGCTGATATTCCATGTGTCGGAAGTAATAGGAATACCGTCTACTACATACAGCGAAATATTATAACCACGAAGTGATACTGCCGGTGCAGCCAATAACTCCCTGTTAATGGCAACATCCAGTCCCGCCACTTTACCAACCAACCCATTTACAGGATTCGGTTCTCTTGCTTTAACCAGGTCTGCACCTTTAATTTCCTGCACAGAATAACCTAATTTCTTGGTTTCTTTTTTAACACCCAATGCAGTAACCACTACATCTTCCAGCAGTTTGGAAACAGGCGCTATTTGGATAGAAAGAAAGCTGCCAGACGCGGCAACCTGCTTTTCGTCATAGCCTATATATTTTATAACGAGCTTATCTTTTTGTGTAGCATTGATGGCAAACTCACCATTAGCATTGGTCATTGTTCCGAAGGAAGTATTTTTCACAGATATAGATACTCCTTCAATCGGCTTTTTGGTAATGGCATCTGTTACTATCCCTTTCAATGGTATAGCTTGTGCCTGCAGGTAGTTCAGCGAAAGAAAGATTGCCAGCGGCAATAACAATACTTTCAAATAGCGGATCAATTGTTGCTTCATAAACAAAGTTTTAGTTGTTTTAGAAGGCAAAAGTATCCGGGGTATGTTATGGAAATGTTTCGTTAATGTTAACTAAAAGTAAAGTGTAGCTAAACTTTTACTTAAAAAAGGGCAGATAATTAATAAATATTAAACTTTTATCCGCAACCTGTTAAAGCACTCAGCGCATTCTTTCTTTGAATAAATAGACCACCAGCAACAGGGCATCCGTTTCTCCCATATTGGTTGGGTTATGCCATTCAGTGGCGTCAAAAAAGAGAGAATCCCCTTCTTCCATGTGATAGGTCTCTTCACCTACCCGATAGGCTACTTTTCCTTTCAGCAGGTATTTGAATTCAAAAGCATCAGTTCGCACCAATGCGCGCTGGGCATTTTTCTCCAGGCGTAGCAAAACAAAATCAGCATGATAATCATGAATCGTGGCAGAGTATATCCGTTGGTAATAAAACCCTTTCGCATTTTCTTTTTCAAAAGGCAGGTATTGTTCTTTTTTCCGGAAGATGACTTTACTGCTAGGCGTAAGCAGATTGATATCTTTAAAAAAATCGTTGAAATCGATCTGTAGTGACCTGATCAGGTTGAGCAGTACCGTGAGTGAAGGAATGGTTCTGCTGTTCTCCACCTGGCTCAGCATCCCTTTTGAAACCCCTGCTGCATCTGCTAATTCCTGCAATGTGATGTTCTTTTCCTTTCTTAAGTCCCGCAACCGGTTGCTGATTTGAATAATAATATCTTCCTGCATGAAAGTGCTTTGAGGTTAACAGATTTGAGATCCGAAATTAGCAATTAAATAATCGGGAACCCTGTGCAATAATAATTGCATAAAAAAAGAAGTATTATTTGTTCAATTTTTTTCCTGGTATTGGAAATATGGTAGGTTTGTTCAGTTAATTCTTTTCATGCAAAAGACCTGTTCTAAATGCCATACACCTTTCGGCTGCAAAAATGAAGCTCCTGGCTGCTGGTGCGAATCCCTCCATCTTACTGCAGAAACCCTGGCTCTTTTAAAGCAAAAATATGATAACTGCCTTTGCGCTTCCTGCCTACAGCAATACAGCAACCTGTCTACAGCCTATGAAAAAAAGCAAAAAAGTAAAACTGCAATGATTTACATAAATATTTGATATAATTATAATTATACATTTAATTATAAAAAATATATAAAATTCCCCGTTCATCCTAGGACTAAAGCGCTCATTGCCTGTCTTCATTGTAGAGTCACTTGGTACAGTTATCGTCCTGTACCTATTTTAATAAAAAACCATATCTAAAAACCCATTGTTATGAAAAAAGTAAACACAAAATTCTTAGGGGTCGCTTTTGCAATAGTGTCAGTATCACTATTGATCATCGCCTGTAGTAAATCTGCCTCTACCCCGGCGCAAAAAAAATCACTGACTGTTCATCTAACAGATGATCCTGGCCAATTCACCTCCGTTTTTATCGATATTAAAACAGTGGAAGTAAAGATTGATACCAATCTTGCTCACGACAGCCATTTTGCCGACAATGACAAGGATAGCGATAATGACCTTAAAGATCACGACCAGTATGGCAAATGGGATACGCTTAAAATCAGACCGGGCATATATGATATTATGAAACTAAGAAATGGCCTGGATACTGTTCTCGCTGCTGGCAATATCCCTGTGGGCAGGATAGGAAAGATTCGCATTACCCTGGGCAATAATAACTCCGTAGTAGTAGCGAATGTTTCAAAACCACTGAACCTTGCTACTGGCCAGAATAAATACTTGTATGTAAAGATTGAAGAAGATGACCTGGATGAAACACCTTCAGGACAGGTTGGTCTTTGGATTGATTTTGACCTGGCTGCATCTATCCAGGAAGATAATGGTCAGTATTACCTGAAAGCTGTATTGAAAGCATTCGGCATGGAAAAATTTGGACGTATCCAGGGTAAAGTATTACCTGCAGATGCACGTGCTTTAGTGAAAGCTTATATGAGTTCAGGTACAGATACAGCTACCGCTATACCAGACAATGGTGGTGGAGATTATAAGATCCGCGGATTGAAAGAAGGCACTTACAATTTGTTATTCAAAGGGTACAATGGATACAAGGATACTACGATCAGAAATATACAGGTACTAAAAGGAAGAGAAACTAACGCACCGGCAATTACACTTCATAAATAAATAAAAAAGGTCTCAGGTTACCCGTTCCCGCGGGTTTTGAATACAGGATAGACGATGGACAGAAAGCGGTTGATTCGTTTCAGCCGCTTTCCTATTTTCTAACCACTACTGCCGAATACTGAAATCCCGCGGATATCTATTTTTTATCCAGCTCCTCCTGTCGAACTAAAGCGTCAGCTTACCTGCTTTAGTTTGCCCGGTTCTTACCAGATCAAACTAAATGCAAAGAAAAGTTAGTCGGGATTGATACTATCATTAGCATTTGACAGAACAATGCACAGCTAATTAAAACTACCTCATATATAAAAAATAAGCTAAATATAAGATACCGTTCATCATTAATAATGCAAAAATAAATTTTTCATTAAAAAATTATTCTATTCCTTTTTTTCATACTTTTTCCTCTTCAAAACGCGCTTTTTTATCATTATCTAAAACCAACTTGCCATGACAAAAAGATTGTACTTTACCAAAGTACTATTGCTATTTACATTGCTGCTTGCCTTTGGTCGGACAGCAATGGCACAGGACCGCCAGATTCCCGGTATTGTTACCGATGCCAAAGGCCAGGGAATTCAGGGTGTTTCGATTTCAATTATCGGAGCGAACATCCATACCATCTCCGACGCCGGAGGAAAATTCACTATTACTGTAAAGAAACCTGACGATCAGATTTTATTCGCTTATGTAGGTTTTATTTCCAAACGGATTTCACCAGGCTCCAAAACAACACTTTCTGTAATACTTGCCGAAGATGAAAGCCAGGCAAGCGAAGTAGTTGTAACCGGTTATACCGCGCAACGTAAAAAGGATATTACAGGTGCAGTGACAGTAATCAATGCTAAAACGCTCACTTCAGTTCCTGCTGCTTCTGTAACGCAAATGCTGCAGGGACGCGCTGCTGGTGTGAATGTAGGTAATGACAATTCCCCCGGCGGCGGTACCATGGTACGTATACGCGGATTTGGTACCATTAACAACAACAGCCCACTGTTTATTATTGACGGTGTACCCACCCAGGGAACATTGAACCAGCTGAACCCAAATGATATTGAAACGATGCAGGTATTGAAAGATGCATCATCCGCTTCTATTTATGGTGCGCGTGCTGCCAACGGGGTAGTGATCATTACTACCAAAAAAGGAAAAGCAGGCGAATCGAATATTACCTTCGATTATTATACGGGTACACAAAAGCCCGGCAAAATGCTCAACCTGCTGAACACACAGGAGCTGGGCCAATACCTGTACCTCGCAGATCTGGGCGCAGGCAAAAATCCTTCTGTTACTTCTCCCTCTGCTCAATACCGGTTTGGACCAAACGGTGAGCAGACCATTGCTGATTATATTTATCCGAATGTTTTTGGTACGTTACCGGCCAACTATACATACACCAATGATATTGCAGACCCGCAATTGGGAAAAACGGCCTTTAATATTACAAAGGCAAATAAAGAAGGTACGGACTGGCAACGTGTCATCTTTGGCCCTGCCAATATTTCCAATTATCAGTTAGGTGCTACAGGCGGTTCTAAAACCGGTAAGTATGCCATTTCGGGTAATTACTTCACGCAGGATGGTATTTTAAGATACACAAAATATAAACGCTACTCCATAAGGGCGAATACGGAGTTTACAAAGGGTAAATTTACCTTTGGTGAGAACCTTACTTTTTCATATGATGAAAGACAGGGCATTGATAATAACAATGAATCAAACCCTATCATGTTTGCCATCCGTGTACACCCGATCATCCCGGTGTTTGATATCACCGGCGGTCCACCAGAACTTGGCGGTACTAACACATCTCCCTATAACGGCTTTGCTGGCAGCAGGGGGGTAAACCTGGGAAATGCACCCAATCCCTTAGCCAGACTATACCGTGAAAAAGATAATATCACCAAGGGGGTTCATGCTTTTGGCAATGCTTTCCTGGAATTACAGGTAACAAAAAATATCAAAGCCAGAAGCAGCTTTGGTGTAGAAATAAATCAATATAACAGGTCTGAATATTTTCACCGCGACATTGAAGCTGCGGAACCAAGAAATTCCAACAGCCTGAATGTCATTAATAATTACGACCAGTCGTTAACCTGGTTTAATACGCTCAACTATAACAAAACATTTGGTGATCATTCCCTTAATGTCCTTGTTGGTACAGAAGCAGTTACGACCTATGCAGTAGGAACTGTTGCCAGCCGTAGTGGCTTTGCTTTCGACGATATCAACTACCGTTATCTTGATGCCGGATCAGCTTCAGGCTTAAGCAACGGCGGAAGCGGTGCTACCAAGACTGCTTTGTTCTCGCAATTTGGCAAAGTAAACTATGGATACAAGAATATATACCTGGCTGATTTTACTTTAAGGCGTGATGGTTCTTCACGTTTTTCTGCAGCCAATCGTTATGGTGTTTTCCCGGCATTCTCTGTGGGTGTACGTATGACAGAGTTGGATTTTATGAAGAAATACACCTTCCTGAATGATCTTAAAATCCGCGGCGGCTGGGGTAAAACGGGAAACCAGTTAATACCTAATGTGTACAATGCTTATACATTGTATGCATCGGATCCATCCAATAATGCCTATGATATCAATGGTACAGGATCGTCCATAGTAGGCGGTTTCAGTATTGTTCAATTCGGCAACAGCAATGGCAAATGGGAGACCACCACCTCTACCAATATAGGATTCGATGCCGTTACCATGAACAACAAATTAGAAGTTGTTTTTGACTGGTACAACCGGATCACCTCAGACATGTTAACCCAGATTGCCATACCCAGAACGCAGGGAACTGCTACTATTCCTTATACCAATATTGGTGAAATGCGTAACAGGGGCTTTGACCTGGGTATCAATTACAGAAACAAAATCAATAATTTCCGTTACCAGGTTGGTTTCAACATTGCCCATTATAAAAATGAGGTATTGAAGCTCAATGATGATCCCAATGCAACCGTTTTCGGTTTCAGTACCAGGCTTCCGGCCATTTCGGCAACTAAAAAAGGCATTCCTATTGCCAGCTTTTACGGATATATCGTTGACGGAGTGATCAAAGACGCTGAAGAAGCCAGTGCCGCTCCTAAATTCGGCACTTACACGCGCGAAGGAACATTCAAATTCAGGGATGTTAACGGAGATGGTAAGATCACCGCAGCAGACAGAACCATCCTGGGCAATCCCCACCCCGATTTTACGTACGGTATTAATATCAATGTGGGATACAAAAACTGGGATCTCACCTTATTCGGCCAGGGTTCGCAGGGAAACAAGATCTTCAATTATGTAAGATACTGGACTGATTTCAATACTTTCCAGGGAAACCGTTCAAAGGACATTTTGTACAACTCCTGGAAAAAATCGGGTGATGTTGCCAAATTACCACGCCTCAATTCAGG
The DNA here is from genome assembly GCA_041856175.1 of Sediminibacterium sp. Lineage (GTDB taxonomy): Bacteria > Bacteroidota > Bacteroidia > Chitinophagales > Chitinophagaceae > Sediminibacterium. Next base: position 689 of record JBHAFM010000124.1, on the reverse strand, counting down.
AGACGCCACCAGTCAGCAGGTATCTTCTTACTTTATTGAAGATGGGTCATATATGCGGATAAAGAACATCCAGCTTACATACACGATTCCTTCATCTGTTTTAAAGAAAATAGGTCTTAGCACCGCACAGATCTATGTACAGGGTCAGAACCTGTTTACCATCACTAAGTACACTGGTCTGGATCCGGATATCAACCTGAGAAATTCAGGCAATAATAACCAGGACATACATATGGGTATTGACGAAGGCGCTTATCCTGTGGCCAAATCATACCTGGTAGGTGTACGTATCGGGCTCTAGATTATTGAACATAAATGCTATTAAAAAATGAAAAAGATATTTAACCTCACACTCATCATAGCCCTCCTTGCCAGTTGCTACTCCTGCTCCAAGAGTTTCTTTGATCTGAAACCGCAAGGTCGTGCCTCTATTGAGCAGTTAAGCAACAAGGTCGGCGTAAATGCATTGCTGATAGGCGCTTATTCACTGATGGATGGCGTCGGCGCCGGCAATATCGGGCGCACGTCTGCCATCTCTAATTATGTTTTTGGTGGTATTTCCAGCGACGATGCCGTAAAAGGAACGGATGCCGGCGACCAACCCGAGCAATCTTTTATTGAACAAGACAACTGGCTCGCCGATAATTCCTATTTTCTCGGAAAATGGCAACATTCCTACGCCGGCGTAT